>NZ_CP146022.1:4283083-4589017 GCF_036967205.1 Streptomyces sp. Q6 | reverse complement strand
TGCTCATGCTTCTCCCCCGGTCGCATACGTGGGTGTGGTGGGTGTGGTGGGTGCGGAGACGGTCCGTGCGTCGTCGGTGGCGTACGCGCGCAGCGCCTTGCGGGCGCGGTGCAGTCGGACGCGGGCGGTGACCTGGCGGATGCCGAGGGCGGCGGCGGCCTCCGTGACGGTCAGTTCGTCGACCGCGATCAGCTCCAGGACGGCCCGCTCGCCGTCCGGCAGCGACTCCATGGCGACGGCCGCGCGCCGCCCCCGCCGCTCCGCGTCGACGCGCTCCTCGATGCGCGTGATGTCGTCGGCCTCCAACAGGCGCCGCCCGCTGACGCGTTGATCGCGCCGGGTGTCGCGGGCGACCCTGCGGCGCTCGGCGGAGACGACGTTGCGGGCGATGCCGTACAGCCAGCCGGTCTCACTGCCGAGGCCCGGCCGGTAGGTGTGCGCGGAGTCGAGGACCGCGAGGAATATCTCCGCCGTCAGATCCGCGACGGTGTGCGGGTCGTCGACGCGCCGGGCGACGAAGCGCATCACCGCGTCCAGGTGTCTCCGGTAGAACTCCGCGAAGAGTTCGGGATCGCGCGCCGCGGCGGCGGGCCCACCCCTTGTCCGTTCCACTCGGTGTCTCCTTCGTCCGACTCGGACTGCTCACTGGCTCTTCACCGGTACTTGGGGCGGGCGGGCGGAAGCGTTACCGAGTGAACCGCTTGGGCGTTCCGGTCGTGAGACCAAGTGCCGCACCGAAAGCCGCCGCACCACCGACAACAGGTCTAAACCATTTCGACGGCGGCCCTTGTCAGCAGGGGTCACCGTCTGATGAGCTGTGGCCTGGGACACAACGGACACCCTGGGAATGGGAGAAGCGTCGTGAGCAACGAAAGCCTGGCCAACCTCTTGAAGGAGGAGCGTCGCTTCGCGCCGCCGGCTGACCTGGCCGCGAGCGCCAACGTCACGGCGGCGGCGTACGAGCAGGCCAAGGCTGACCGGCTCGGTTTCTGGGCCGAGCAGGCCCGCCGCCTGACCTGGGCCACGGAGCCGACCGAGACCCTCGACTGGTCGAACCCGCCGTTCGCCAAGTGGTTCAAGGACGGCAAGCTGAACGTCGCGTACAACTGCGTCGACCGGCACGTCGAGGCCGGCAACGGCGACCGGGTCGCGATCCACTTCGAGGGCGAGCCCGGCGACAGCCGCGCGATCACCTACGCCGAGCTCAAGGACGAGGTCAGCCGGGCCGCGAACGCGCTGACCGAGCTGGGCGTCCAGGCCGGTGACCGCGTCGCCGTCTACCTGCCGATGATCCCCGAGGCCGTCGTCTCGATGCTGGCCTGCGCCCGCATCGGCGCCGCGCACTCGGTCGTCTTCGGCGGCTTCTCGGCCGACGCCATCGCCAAGCGCATCGAGGACGCCGACGCCAAGGTCGTCATCACGGCCGACGGCGGCTACCGCCGCGGCAAGCCGTCCGCGCTGAAGCCCGCGGTCGACGACGCCCTCACCCGTGTGGAGGGCGTGGCCAAGGTCCTCGTCGTGCGGCGCACCGAGCAGGACGTGGCGTGGACCGAGGGCCGCGACGTGTGGTGGCACGACGTCGTCGGCAAGCAGTCGGCGGAGCACACCCCGCAGGCGTTCGACGCCGAGCAGCCGCTCTTCATCCTGTACACGTCGGGCACGACGGGGAAGCCGAAGGGCATCCTGCACACCTCGGGCGGCTACCTGACGCAGGCCAGCTACACGCACCACGCCGTCTTCGACCTCAAGCCGGAGACGGACGTCTACTGGTGCACGGCCGACATCGGCTGGGTCACCGGGCACTCGTACATCACGTACGGGCCGCTCTCGAACGGTGCGACGCAGGTCATCTACGAGGGCACCCCGGACACCCCGCACCAGGGCCGGTTCTGGGAGATCGTGCAGAAGTACGGCGTCTCGATCCTCTACACGGCGCCCACGGCCATTCGTACGTTCATGAAGTGGGGCGACGACATCCCCGCGAAGTTCGACCTCAGCAGCCTGCGGGTGCTCGGCTCGGTCGGTGAGCCGATCAACCCCGAGGCCTGGATGTGGTACCGGAAGAACATCGGCGCCGACAAGTGCCCCGTCGTGGACACCTGGTGGCAGACCGAGACCGGCGCGATCATGATCTCGCCGCTGCCGGGCGTCACCGAGGCCAAGCCGGGCTCCGCCCAGCGCGCGCTGCCCGGTATCTCCGCGACCGTCCTGGACGACGAGGCGAACGAGGTGCCGAACGGCGGCGGTGGCTATCTCGCCCTCACCGAGCCGTGGCCGTCGATGCTGCGCACCATCTGGGGCGACGACCAGCGGTTCATCGACACGTACTGGTCCCGCTTCGAGGGCAAGTACTTCGCCGGTGACGGCGCCAAGAAGGACGAGGACGGCGACATCTGGCTCCTCGGCCGCGTGGACGACGTCATGCTCGTCTCCGGTCACAACATCTCCACCACCGAGGTCGAGTCGGCGCTGGTCTCGCACCCGGCCGTCGCCGAGGCCGCCGTCGTCGGCGCCGCGGACGAGACGACCGGTCAGGCGATCGTCGCCTTCGTGATCCTGCGCGGCAGCGCGAACGCGGACGACGAGAACCTGGTGGCCGACCTGCGCAACCACGTGGGCGCCGTGCTCGGCCCGATCGCCAAGCCCAAGCGGGTCCTGCCGGTCGCCGAGCTGCCCAAGACGCGGTCCGGCAAGATCATGCGGCGCCTGCTCCGCGACGTCGCGGAGAACCGGGAGCTGGGTGACGTCACCACGCTCACCGACTCCTCCGTCATGGACCTGATCCAGACGAAGCTGCCGGCGGCGTCCAGCGAGGACTGACCCCCGCGAGCACTGAGGGAACGGGCATCCGGCGAGCGCGCCGGGTGCCCGTTTCGTGCGTATCGTGATGATCGCCACGTGACGTCCCGCACGCACCCTGTAGGGTCGAGGTCAAAGTCAAGGTCACGTCAAGGACGTGACAGGGATCCGTCAGGGATCCACAGGGTGCGCCGGGAAGTCTGGTCGGCAAAGCAGTCAGCCGTACCCGACCGGAGGTCCCCCGCGTGAGCGCGCCCCGCAAGAACGACCACAAAGCATTCGGCCGGCTCTCCCTGCCCGAGCGTAATTTCGTGGCCGACGCCCTCCGCACCGAGACCGTCGGCGGTGTGCTCCTCCTCGTCTCCGCCATCTGCGCCCTGATCTGGGCCAACGTCCCGGCCCTCAGCCACAGCTACGAGACCTTCAGCGACTTCCACATAGGCCCCGGCGCCATCGGCCTGAACCTCACCACCGAGCACTGGGCCGCCGACGGATTCCTCGCCCTGTTCTTCTTCGTCGCCGGCATCGAGCTCAAGCGGGAACTCGTCGCCGGTGACCTGCGCGACCCCAAGGCCGCCGCGCTCCCGGTCGTCGCCGCGCTGTGCGGCATGGCCGTCCCGGCCCTCGTGTACGTGGTCGTGAACACCATCGGCGGCGGCTCCCTGGACGGCTGGGCCGTGCCCACGGCCACCGACATCGCCTTCGCCCTCGCGGTCCTCGCCGTCATCGGTACGTCCCTGCCGAGCGCCCTGCGCGCGTTCCTGCTGACCCTCGCCGTCGTCGACGACCTCTTCGCGATCCTGATCATCGCGGTCTTCTTCACCAGCGACATCGACTTCGCCGCGCTCGGCGGCGCCGCCGTCGGCCTCGCCGTCTTCTGGCTGCTGCTCAGGAAGCGCGTCCACGGCTGGTACATCTACGTGCCGCTCGCCCTCGTCATCTGGGCGCTCATGTACAACAGCGGCGTCCACGCCACCATCGCCGGTGTCGCGATGGGCCTGATGCTGCGCTGCACCAGGGAAGAAAGCGAGGAGCACTCGCCCGGCGAGCACATCGAGCACCTCGTGCGCCCGGTGTCGGCCGGGCTCGCGGTGCCGTTGTTCGCCCTGCTCAGCGCCGGGGTCGCGGTGTCCGGCGGCGCCCTGGGCGATGTGTTCACCAAGCCCGAGACGCTCGGCGTGGTGTTCGGACTCGTCGTCGGCAAGGCCCTCGGCATCTTCGGCGGTACGTGGCTGACGGCACGGTTCACCAAGGCCTCGCTGTCGGACGAGCTGGCCTGGCCGGACGTCTTCGCGGTCGCCTCGCTCGCCGGCATCGGCTTCACGGTCTCGCTGCTCATCGGCGAACTCGCCTTCGCCGGGGACGAACTGCTGACCGATGAGATCAAGGCGTCCGTCCTGATGGGCTCCCTGATCGCGGCCGTCCTCAGCAGCATCCTGCTGAAGATCCGGAACGCCAAGTACCGCGCGCTGTGGGAGGAGGAGGAGCGCGACGAGGACGCCGACGGCATCCCCGACGTCTACGAGAAGGACAAGCCGGAGTACCACCTGCGGATGGCCGCGATCTACGAGAAGAAGGCCGCGGAGCACCGCAGGCTTGCCGAAGTGGCGGGCGGGGCAGGCGACGGGGGCGAGCGTCCGGCATGATCTGACACCCAGACACGTACAGCAGAAGAGGGAGTACGCGATGAGCGCACCCGACGGCAGCCCGGTCGGCGCCGAACGCAGCATCGGCCAGCTGTTCGCCTCGGCGACGACCGAGATGTCCGCACTGGTGCACGACGAGATCGCCCTGGCGAAGGCCCAGCTGAAGCAGGACGTGAAGCGCGGGGCGACCAGCGGCGGCCTGTTCTCGGTCGGTGCCGCCGTGCTGGTCTTCTCGCTGCCGATGCTGAGCTTCGCCCTGGCCTACGGCATCCAGGCCTGGACCGGCGGGCACAACGGCGAGGGCGGCTGGAACCTCGGCTGGTGCTTCCTGCTCTCCTTCGCGGCGAACGTGCTGCTCGCGCTCGTCCTGTTCGCCATCGGCACCGTCTTCGCCAAGAAGGCCAAGAAGGGCAAGGGACCGCAGAAGGTCGCCGCCTCGTTCAAGGAGTCGGCGGGCGTACTCCAGAACGCCAAGCCGCACCCGCGAGAGGTCACCAAGGGCGACCGTGTCCCCGAGGCCATCGAGGCTGTGGCACGCTCGTCCTCATGACGGACCCCGCCACCCCATCGGCCCAACCGCCCGCCTCTCTCGTACGACTCGACATCCCCGGCGGGACCGAGGTGCTCCACCGGGACGTCGCGGCCAACGGCGCGCGCTTCCACATCGCCGAACTGGGTGACGGGCCGCTGGTCCTGCTCCTGCACGGGTTCCCGCAGTTCTGGTGGTCGTGGCGGCACCAGCTCGTCGCGCTCGCCGACGCGGGGTTCCGGGCGGTCGCCATGGACCTGCGGGGAGTGGGCGGCAGCGACCGTACGCCGCGCGGTTACGACCCGGCGAACCTCGCGCTCGACGTCACCGGCGTGATCCGCTCGCTCGGCGAGCCCGACGCGGCGCTCGTCGGGCACGACCTCGGCGGGTACCTCGCCTGGACCGCGGCCGTGATGCGGCCGAAGCTGGTGCGGCGGCTCGCCGTGTCCTCGATGCCGCACCCGCGGCGCTGGCGCTCGGCGATGGTGGCGGACTACCGGCAGTCGCGTTCGGGCTCGTTCGTCTGGGGTCTGCAACGACCCTGGCTGCCCGAGCGTCAACTGGTCGCCGACGACGGGGCGTTGGTGGGCAAGCTGATCCGCTCGTGGTCGGGGCCGCGGCAGCCCGACGACACGTCCGTGGAGGCGTACCAGCGCGCCATGTGCATCCCGTCGACCGCGCACTGCTCGGTCGAGCCGTACCGGTGGATGGTGCGCTCGCTCGCCCGCCCCGACGGGATCCAGTTCAACCGGCGGATGAAGCGGCCGGTGCGGGTGCCGACGCTGCATCTGCACGGCGCGCTCGACCCCGTGATGCGTACGCGCAGCGCGGCCGGCTCCGGCGAGTACGTCGAGGCGCCGTACCGCTGGCGGCTGTTCGAGGGTCTCGGGCACTTCCCGCACGAGGAGGACCCCGTGGCGTTCTCCACCGAGCTCGTCAACTGGCTGAAGGACCCCGAACCCGATCGGTGACGTGTTCGGCGACCCCGCCGACGGCCGTTTCCGTGACGGTTCGTGAGCGCCCGGTATGCGGGCGGGAACGTCTGTCCTACGAACAGCCAAATGCCTGGCGCATAGGCCAATTTGAGGGCTGTGAGGGTGATTACCGACCTTGGGGCACGGGCAGACGTCGGTGTATGGGCTGGACGCACGACTACAGTGACGCAGCACGCAACCGCCGCCCAGCGATGACGCTGGGCACTCCCCAGAGGGGAGCGCCGCAGGACCCTGTGGCGCACGATCCCCGGCTGGGTATTCCGCGCATTCTGCGGCGTCGGGCCCGGTGGGTCACGGCGCGGATCCGGCACACCGGCCGCGAGTGACCGCGACCCGGCACCTCACCTCACCTCACCTCACAGCGCGCAGGCGTCGCTGTCGACCTGCTGGACCGCTGAGCGGCCCTGCGTGATGTCGGTGCGGATCTCGTCCTCGGACAGCGCGTAGCCCGTCTCCGCGCTGTCGAGGGACTTGGCGAAGACGACGCCGTACACCTTGCCTTCGGGCGTCAGGAGCGGTCCTCCCGAGTTGCCCTGACGGACCGTCGCGTACAGCGAGTACACGTCGCGCTCGACCGTGCCGCGGTGGTAGATGTCCGGGCCCTTGGCCGTGATGCGGCCCCGGACCCGCGCGGGACGCACGTCGTACGCGCCGTTCTCCGGGAAGCCCGCGACGATCGCGCCGCCGCCGCGCTGCGCGTCCGTCGACGTGAACTGGAGCGGGGGTGCCTTCAGCGACGGCACGTCCAGGACCGCGATGTCGCGCTTCCAGTCGTAGAGGACGACCTTCGCGTCGTACCGGACGCCCTCGCCGCCGATCTGGACGGTGGGTTCGTCGACGCCGCCGACCACGTGCGCGTTCGTCATGACCCGGCGGTCCGCGAAGACGAAGCCGGTGCCTTCGAGGACCTTGCCGCAACTGGGCGCCTGGCCCACGACCTTGACGATGGAACGCTTCGCCTCAAGGGCCACCCGGCTGTTCGCCAGGGCCGGGTCGGGCGGCTTGACCTCGGTGATCGGCTCGTTCGCGAACGGGCTGAAGACCTGCGGGAAGCCGTTCTGCGCGAGCGTGGAGGAGAAGTCGGCGAACCAGGTGTCCGCCTGCGTGGGCAGCGCCCGTGAGACGCCGAGCAGCACCTTGGAGCTGCGGACCTCTTTGCCGACCGTGGGGAGCGTGGTGCCGGCGAGCGCGGAACCTATCAGCCACGCGACCAGGAGCATCGCCGCGACGTTGACCAGCGCACCGCCCGTCGCGTCGAGCGCGCGGGCCGGGGACCAGGTGATGTATCTGCGCAGCTTGTTGCCGAGGTGGGTGGTGAAGGCCTGGCCCACCGAGGCGCAGACGATCACGACGACCACGGCGACGACCGCGGCTGTCGTGGTGACCTCCGCGTCGTCGCTGACGGCGCCCCAGACGACCGGCAGCGTGTAGACGGCGACGAGGCCGCCGCCGAGGAAGCCGATCACCGACAGGATGCCGACGACGAACCCCTGGCGGTAGCCGACGATCGCGAACCACACGGCGGCCGCGAGCAGCAGGATGTCCAGCACGTTCACCGATTCATGCCTCGCCTTGTATCTCGCTGCCTTGTATCTCGCCGCGTAGCGTCGTGCCGCTGTGCGCCGTACTGCCTTGTGTGGTGCCGGTCGGGGTCGTGCCGCGTCGCGTCGGTCTGCTCCGCGTCCTGCTGGTCTCGCTCGTGCCGCCGCGGGTCGCGCCGCGGTACGTGGTGTTGCCCTGTGTCTTGCTGCACCCTGTCATGAGCGCCAGTCGAGTGGGACCGTCTTCGCTCGGTCCCAGGGCCTCTCCCAGCCCGCGAAATGCAGCAGCCGGTCGATCACTCCGGCCGTGAACCCCCACACCAGCGCCGATTCCACCAGGAACGCGGGGCCTTTGTGGCCGCTCGGATGGATCGTCGTCGCCCGGTTCGCCGGGTCCGTGAGATCCGCCACGGGGACCGTGAAGACGCGGGCCGTCTCCGCCGGGTCCACCGCCGCGACGGGTGTCGGCACCCGCCACCATCCCAGTACGGGCGACACGACAAATCCGCTCACCGGGATGTACAGCTTGGGCAGCGCCCCGAAGAGCTGGACGCCGCTCGGGTCGAGGCCCGTCTCCTCCCAGGCCTCCCGCAGCGCGGCCCGCAGCGGGCCCTCCGTGCGCGGGTCGCCGTCCTCCGGGTCGAGGGCGCCGCCGGGGAACGAGGGCTGGCCCGCGTGCGATCTCAGCGATCCCGCGCGCTCCATGAGCAGCAGCTCGGGGCCGCGCTCGCCCTCGCCGAAGAGGATCAGGACCGCGGACTGGCGGCCCGCGCCGTCCTCGGGCGGCAGGAAGCGGCTGAGCTGCTCGCCGCGGATCGTGGTGGCGGCGTGGGCGACGGGGTCGAGCCAGCCGGGCAGGCCGTCCGTGCTCAGGGTGATGTCCGAGATCCCGGGGGCTCCCGCACCGCCGTGGGCGTCGCCCTGGTCACCGGTACCGCCGTCGAACCCGCTGATATCGCTGCCGATCTCGCTCACGTGCTTCATCGTCGTCCCGTCCCCTGTCGTGATGGGCCCAACGCCCGACCGTCCCCCGTTCGTTCCCCCGTCACCCGATCGTGCCGCCCAGGGGCGGGGCCGGGACACCGCCCGCGTCCAGGTACGACTGCGGGGGGTTGAGGCGCTGGCCGGGGAAGCCGCCCTTCTCGTACTTGAGGAGCTTCTTCGCCTTCTCGGGGTCCGTCTCCCCCTCGCCGTACGCCGGGCAGAGCGGGGCGATGGGGCAGGCGCCGCAGGCCGGTTTGCGGGCGTGGCAGATGCGGCGGCCGTGGAAGATCACGTGGTGGCTGAGCTGGGTCCACTCGCTCTTCGGGAACAGCTCGCCGATCGCCTTCTCGACCTTGTCCGGGTCCGTCTCGTCCGTCCACTTCCAGCGGCGCACGAGGCGGCCGAAGTGGGTGTCGACGGTGATGCCGGGCCGTCCGAACGCGTTCCCGAGCACGACGAACGCGGTCTTGCGGCCCACGCCCGGCAGCTTGACCAGGTCTTCGAGGCGGCCGGGGACCTCGCCGCCGAACTCCTCCGTCAGGGCCTTGGCCAGGCCCATGATCGACCGCGTCTTGGCGCGGAAGAACCCGGTGGGCCTGATCAGCTCCTCGACCTCCTCCGGGTTCGCTGCGGCGAGGTCCTCGGGGGTCGGGTACTTGGCGAACAGGCCCGGCGTCGTCTGATTGACCCTGAGGTCGGTCGTCTGGGCGGACATCACCGTGGCGACGAGGAGCTGGAAGGGATTCTCGAAATCCAGCTCCGGGTGCGCGTACGGGTACGCCTCCGCGAGCTCCCGGTTGATCTTCCGCGCCCGGCGGACGAGGGCGGTACGGGACTCGGGCTTGGCGGCGACGCGCTGGGCGGCGGGGGCCTTCGCCGTCTTGGCGACAGACGCCTTCGCGGCAGGCGCCTTCGCGGCAGGCGCCTTCGCGGCTGACGTCTTGGTGGCCGGTGTCTTGGTGGCCGGTGTCTTGGTGGCCGGCGTCTTCGTCGTCCTGGTCGCCTTGGTCGTCCTGGTCGCCTCGGTCGTCTTCGCGGCCGGTGTCTTGGTCGCCGGTGTCTTCGTCGCCGGTGTCTTGGTCGCCGGTGTCGTCGTCTTCGCGGCTGAGGTCTTCACGACGGCTGGCGTCTTCTTCTTCGCGGGCATCGACTACGCGGCCTTCCCCTGTACGGACCCCGGAACGGCGCACAGCCGGGGCACCCACGTGCCCTGTTCGCCCACAGCGGAATCATGGTCGGCTGACATCGTCTCGGCCTCCTCCGCCTGCGCTCTCACCGGCTTTTTGAACACCCGGCCAGCCTAGAGCCCGGCACCGACATCCGCCCCGGAGCAGTCGGATCGGCCCCCGATTGGCCCCCTCCCCCTCGGCTTGTGACGCGGGTGCGGCAGACTTGTGTCCGAGTGACTGATCACACTGTTTGGACCGTCCGGCAAAATGGGGAACGGGAAATACCTTTCCGAGGCGTTTCCCGGCAGTCCCCCCACAGTGCAGGCGACATAGGAGAGAAACTCGTGGACGACGTTCTGCGGCGCGCCCCGCTCTTCGCGGCGCTCGATGACGAGCAGGCCGCGGAGCTCCGCGCCTCCATGAGTGAGGTGACCCTCGCGCGCGGTGACGCCCTGTTCCACGAGGGCGACCCGGGAGACCGCTTGTACGTGGTCACCGAGGGCAAGGTGAAGCTCCACCGCACCTCCCCCGACGGCCGGGAGAACATGCTGGCCGTGCTCGGCCCCGGAGAGCTGATCGGCGAGCTGTCGCTGTTCGACCCGGGCCCGCGTACCGCCACCGCCTCCGCGCTGACCGAGGTGAAGCTGCTCGGCCTCGGCCACGGCGACCTCCAGCCCTGGCTGAACGCACGCCCGGAGGTGGCCGCCGCCCTGCTGCGCGCCGTCGCCCGGCGACTGCGCAAGACGAACGACCAGATGTCCGACCTGGTCTTCTCCGACGTGCCGGGCCGTGTCGCCCGCGCGCTGCTCGACCTGTCGCGCCGCTTCGGCGTGCAGTCCGAGGAGGGCATCCACGTCGTGCACGACCTCACGCAGGAAGAGCTGGCCCAGCTGGTCGGCGCCTCCCGCGAGACCGTGAACAAGGCCCTCGCCGACTTCGCGGGCCGCGGCTGGCTGCGCCTGGAGGCCCGCGCCGTGATCCTCCTGGACGTGGAGCGCCTCGCGAAGCGTTCGCGCTGACCCGGTAGCGGGCCCGTGGCGACCACGAGAGCCACCCGGCGGCACAGCGCCGTACACGGCTCGACACGGCTCGACACGGCTCGACACGGCTCGACGAGCAGGGGTCCCACCGCATCGCGCGGCGGGGCCCCTTCTCGTACTCCCCCGTCTTCCCGCGCATCCCGCCGTGCCGGGTCCGGGCAGGCGGAAATGACGTGCCGTCCCCGCCGCTTCCCTGCACAGTTGGCTCATGGCCGACCTGACCCGCGGACTCGACGCCCAGGGGTACCTCGCGCGCGAGGGCTCCCTGGCCCGTGTCGAGGACCCGTTCCGCCCCGTCGTGGCCGCCGCGCGTGACCGGCTGCTCGACGTGTTCGGGGCCCGGATGACGAGCGCGTACCTGTACGGGTCCGTGCCGCGCGGCACCGCCCGCCCCGGCCGCTCCGACCTCGACCTGCTGCTCGCCCTGCGCCACGAGCCCACCGACGCCGACCGGGCGGAAGCGCGCGTGCTCGACGAGTCCCTGGACAAGGAGTTCACGCAGATCGACGGCGCGGGCACGCTGCTCTTCAGCCGGGCGCGGCTCCTGAGCGACCTGGAGACGTACGACCTGGGCTGGTTCGTGGCCTGCCTGTGCACCCCGCTGCTCGGCGAGGACCTCGCCGAGTACCTGCCCCGCTACCGGCCCACCTCGCTGCTCGCCCGCGAGACCAACGGCGACCTGGCCCTGCTCCTGCCGCGCTGGCGCGAGCGGATCGCCGAGGCCGCTCCCGCCGATCTGCGGGGCCTCCAGCGCGGCATGGCGCGCCATCTCGTCCGTACGGGCTTCACGCTGGTCATGCCCCGCTGGAACGGCTGGACGAGCGACCTGGGCGAGATGGCGGAGGTCTTCGGCGGGTACCACCCGCGGTGGGCGGGGGCGATGCGGGACGCGGCCGACGCCGCGCGCGAGCCGACGGGGGACCTCGCGGCCCTGCGCACGTACACCGAGGAGATCGGGCCGTGGCTCGCCGACGCGTACGCGCGCGAGCACGGCGTCAAGGCCCCACGGCCCTGATCACCGGCCGCACGAAGCGACGTGGGCACCGAAGACGACGCAGGCACCGTAGGCAACGTGGAACCGACACAGGGGGAAATCACTCATGGTGCAGTCCGACACCGATCTGGCGGCGCGCTTCGAGACGGAGCGCGGCCGGCTGCGGGCCGTGGCGTACCGGATGCTGGGATCGTTCAGCGAGGCCGAGGACGCGGTCCAGGAGAGCTGGCTGCGGTTGCAGCGGGACGGCGCCGACGACGTGCGGAACCTGAGCGGCTGGCTGACGACCGTCGTCGGGCGGATCTGCCTGGACATGCTGCGGACGCGCGCGTCGCGCCGTGAGGACCCCCTGGAGGCAGGTGAGGCGGGCTCCGCGGAGACGCGCGTGCCCGACCCGGTGGTCAGGACCGCCGACCCCGTCCACGAGGCCGAACTGGCGGACTCGGTCGGGCTCGCGCTGCTCGTCGTCCTGGACACCCTCGCCCCGGCCGAGCGGCTCGCGTTCGTGCTGCACGACATGTTCGCCGTGCCGTTCGAGGAGCTCGCGCCGATCGTGGAGCGCACCCCTGCGGCGACCCGGCAGCTGGCGAGCAGGGCGCGGCGCCGGGTCTCCGGGGCCGCCGTGCCGCCCGACACCGACATCGCCCGGCAGCGCGTGGTCGTCGAGGCCTGGCTGGCCGCCACCCGCGCCGGTGACTTCGAGGCGCTGCTCGAACTCCTCGACCCGGACGTGCTGCTGCGCGTCGACGCGGGTCCGGGCACGGCGTCGAAGCTGGTCCGCGGCGCCCTGGAGGTGGCCGGTCAGGCCGCGCTGTACGGGCGTACGGCCCCGGTGTCGCACCCGGCGTTCGTCGGCGACGGCATGGGCATCGTGGCGGCGCCGGGCGGCGAGGTCTACTCGGTCCTCGCCTTCACGTTCCGCGGGGGCAGGGTCGTCGAGGTCGACATCATCGCCGACCCCGCCCGCCTGGCCACCCTCGGCATCGAGTGGCCGCGGGACCCCGACGAGGTCTAGATCAGGCCGTGTTCGCGCAGGTAGTCGAGCTGGGCCAGGACGGACAGCTCGGCCGCCGGCCACAGCGTCCGGTCCACGTCCGCGTACACGTGGGCGACGACGTCGGCCGCCCGCGCGTACCCGTTCTCGACCGCCGTCTCGACCTGGGCGAGGCGGTGGGCGCGGTGGGCGAGGTAGAACTCGACGGCGCCCTGGGCGTCGTCGAGCACGGGGCCGTGGCCGGGCAGCACCGTGTGCACGCCGTCGTCGACGGTCAGCGAGCGCAGCCGGCGCAGCGTGTCCAGGTAGTCGCCGAGCCGGCCGTCGGGGTGCGCGACGACCGTCGTGCCCCGGCCGAGGATCGTGTCGCCGGTCAGTACCGCTCGGTCGGCGGGGAGATGGAAGCAGAGCGAGTCGGCGGTGTGGCCGGGGGTCGGGACGACGCGCAGCTCCAGGCCGCCCGTCGTGACGACGTCACCGGCCGCGAGCCCCTCGTCGCCCAGGCGCAGCGCCGGGTCGAGCCCGCGCACCTTCGTGCCGGTCAGCTCGGCGAACCGGCCCGCGCCTTCGGCGTGGTCGGGGTGGCCGTGCGTGAGCAGGGTGAGCGCGACGCGGCGGCCGGCCTTCGCGGCGACGTCGATCACGTTCTTCAGGTGGGCGTCGTCCAGCGGCCCCGGGTCGATGACGACGGCGAGGTCGCTGTCGGGCTCGGCGACGATCCAGGTGTTGGTGCCGTCGAGGGTCATCGCGGACGCGTTGGGCGCGAGGACGTTGACGGCGCGGGCGGTGGCGGGGCCGGAGAGCACCCCGCCGCGCGGCTGTCCGGGCAGGGCGGCGGCTTCGGTCATCGCTGGGTTCCCCCCGTGGGAATGTGCTTGGTGAACTCGTCGTGCCCCGGCCAGGACAGCACCAACTCGCCGTCCTCCAGGCGCGCCTGTGCCAGTACGGGGGTGAGGTCGCGCTCCGTCGAACCGGCGAGCGCCCCGCTCACGTCCTCGTACGCCGCCAGGGTGCGCAGCGTCGCGATGGTGGGCGGCATCATCGTCAACTCGCCCCGGTCGTACGCCGACGCGGCGCTTCGGGGGCCGATCCACACGGTGCGGTCGGCCTCGGAGGAGTCGTCGCTGGTGCGCTGCCCGGCCGGGAGCGCGGCGGCGAAGAACCAGGTGTCGTAGCGGCGCGGCTCGAACTCCGGGGTGATCCAGCGGGCCCAGGCGCCCAGCAGGTCCGAGCGCAGCACGAGCCCGCGGCGCTCCAGGAACTCGGCGAAGGACAGGTCGCGGCCGATCAGCGCCTGCCGGTCGGCGGCCCAGTCGTCGCCGGTGGTGTCCTCGACGACGGTGTCCGGGGTGGGCCCGGCGAGCAGCACGCCCGCCTCCTCGAACGTCTCGCGGACGGCGGCGCAGACGATCGCCTGGGCCTCCTTCTCCGGGACGCCGAGCCGCTCGCCCCACCGCGCGCGCGACGGTCCGGCCCAGCGGACCTGCCGGTCGTCGTCACGGGGGTCCACGCCGCCGCCGGGATACGCGTACGCACCGGCCGCGAACGCCATCGACGTACGTCTGCGGAGCATGTGCACCTCGATGCCGCCCGGGAGGACGTCCCTGAGCAGCATCACGGTCGCGGCGCGCCTCGGCGTCGCGGGCGTGAGCGTGCCGTCGGCGAGGGCCCGGATGCGTTCCGGCCACTCGGGTGGGTACCACTGCCCGTTTGCCATGGCCGGAGGCTAACCGGTGACGGGCGGATGTTCGAGACCCACCCGTCACCCGGGTCAGCGGCTCACGCCTCGACGAGCTCCACCTGGAACTCGACCTCGACCGGCGCGTCGAGCGGCAGCACCGCGACGCCGACGGCGCTGCGGGCGTGCACGCCCTTCTCGCCGAGGACCTCGCCGAGCAGTTCGCTCGCGCCGTTGATCACGCCGGGCTGCCCGGTGAAGTCGGGCGCGGACGCGACGAAGCCGACGACCTTCACGACGCGCGCGATGCGGTCCAGGTCACCGGCGACCGACTTGATCGCGGCCAGTCCGTTCAGGGCGCACGTACGGGCCAGGTCCTTGGCCTCCTCGGCGGTGACCTCGGCGCCGACCTTGCCGGTCACCGGCAGCGTGCCGTCGACCATGGGCAGCTGCCCGGCCGTGAAGACGTACGCTCCCGACCGCACGGCCGGCTGGTACGCGGCGACCGGCGGCACGACGGGCGGCAGCGCCAGGCCCATCGCGGCCAGCTTCTCCTCTACAGCGCTCATGCCTGCTTCTCACGCTTCAGGTACGCCACCAGCTGCTCCGGGTTGTTCGGTCCCGGTACGACCTGTACGAGCTCCCAGCCGTCCTCGCCCCAGGTGTCCAGGATCTGCTTCGTCGCGTGCACGAGGAGCGGCACGGTCGCGTATTCCCACTTCTTAGCCATGGGGCCGACTGTAGCCGCCGAACTGAGGGGCGGCGTTCCGGAGGCTCCTGCGTGATCGGGCGGCCGACTGGTTAGGCTCGAATACGTGAGCAGGCTCCAGGTCGTCAGCGGCAAGGGCGGTACCGGAAAGACCACGGTCGCCGCCGCACTCGCGCTCGCCCTCGCGACGGAGGGCAAGCGCACGCTCCTAGTGGAGGTGGAGGGCAGACAGGGCATCGCACAGCTCTTTGAGACCGAGGCACTTCCCTACGAAGAACGGAAGATCGCCGTCGCGCCCGGCGGCGGGGAGGTGTACGCCCTCGCCATCGACCCCGAACTGGCGCTGCTGGACTACCTCCAGATGTTCTACAAGCTCGGCGGCGCGGGCCGCGCCCTGAAGAAACTGGGCGCCATCGACTTCGCGACCACCATCGCGCCGGGCCTGCGGGACGTACTTCTGACGGGCAAGGCGTGCGAGGCGGTACGCCGCAAGGACAAGCGGGGCGTCTACGCGTACGACCACGTCGTGATGGACGCGCCGCCGACCGGGCGCATCACGCGCTTCCTGAACGTGAACGACGAGGTGGCCGGGCTCGCGAAGATCGGGCCGATACACAACCAGGCCCAGGCCGTGATGCGCGTCCTCAAGTCCCGTGAGACCGCGGTGCACTTGGTGACGCTCCTGGAGGAGATGCCGGTGCAGGAGACCCTCGACGGGGTCGCCGAACTGCGCGCCGCGAAGCTCCCGGTGGGACGGATCATGGTGAACATGGTGCGGCCCGCGCTCCTCGGGGAACCCGCCCTGGCACTGAGCGCGGACCGTTCCGTGCGGCCCGCGGTCACCGAGGCACTGACCGCCGCCGGGCTCGGCAGCGCGAAGCGGCTCGTAGGACCGCTGCTCACCCAGGCCGGGGAGTACGCGGAGCGGTACGCGCTGGAGCGGGCGCAGCGTGAACTGCTCACCGAGGCGGGCCTGCCGCTGCACGAACTGCCGTTGCTCACCGAGGGGTTGGACCTCGCGGGCCTCTACACGCTCGCCGAGGAACTGCGACAGCAAGGGATCCAGGGGTCACAACCATGACGGAACGCCTGCCGGATCGCATGACGGATCTCATGGCCGAGCGCACGACCAAGCGCACGACCAAGCGCATGACCGAGCGCACGACTGAGCGCATGACAGGACGCCATCGATGACGCTGAACCCTTCCGACACGCTCGACATCGACCCGCTGCTCGACGACCCGGCCACCCGCATCGTGGTGTGCTGCGGCGCGGGCGGCGTCGGCAAGACCACCACCGCCGCGGCGCTCGGGCTGCGGGCCGCCGAGCGCGGCCGCAAGGTCGTCGTCCTGACCATCGACCCGGCCCGCAGGCTCGCGCAGTCGATGGGCATCGACTCGCTGGACAACACCCCGCGCCGGGTGAAGGGCATCGACGACGCGGCCGGTGGTGAGCTGCACGCGATGATGCTCGACATGAAGCGCACCTTCGACGAGGTCGTCGAGGCGCACGCGGACGAGGAGCGCGCGCGGACCATCCTCGCCAACCCCTTCTACCAGTCGCTCTCGGCGGGCTTCGCGGGCACGCAGGAGTACATGGCGATGGAGAAGCTGGGGCAGCTGCGCGCCCGCGACGAGTGGGACCTGATCGTCGTCGACACCCCGCCGTCGCGCTCCGCGCTCGACTTCCTCGACGCGCCGCAGCGGCTCGGCTCCTTCCTCGACGGGAAGCTGATCCGGCTGCTGATGGCCCCGGCGAAGATCGGCGGGCGCGCGGGCATGAAGTTCCTGAACGTCGGGATGTCGATGATGACCGGCACGCTCGGCAAGCTGCTCGGCGGTCAACTCCTGCGCGACGTGCAGACGTTCGTGGCCGCGATGGACACGACGTTCGGCGGCTTCCGTACCCGCGCCGACGCCACGTACAAGCTGCTTCAGGCGCCCGGCACGTCGTTCCTCGTGGTCGCCGCGCCCGAGCGGGACGCGCTGCGCGAGGCCGCGTACTTCGTGGAGCGGCTGGCCGCGGAGCGGATGCCGCTGGCCGGTCTCGTGCTGAACCGGGTGCACGGCAGCGGCGCGGGACGCCTGTCGGCCGAGCGCGCCCTGGCCGCCGCAGAAAATCTTGACGAGCGTCGCATTGTGGATCAGGCGACCGGGAAGGAAGAGGTTCGTACCTCTCCCGAGGCCGATCCCCGGACCGCTCCCGCTTCAGGCTCCCCCGCCCCAGCGGAGGTCCCGTCCGATTCCGCCGAACCCGCGGATTCCGCGCAGGCGGATCCCAGCATCGAACAACTGACGGCAGGCCTGTTGCGCCTGCACGCCGAGCGCATGCAGGTGGTCGCGCGCGAACAGCGCACGCGTGACCGCTTCACCGCGCTGCACCCCGAAGTGGCCGTGACCGAGATCGCGGCCCTGCCCGGCGACGTGCACGACCTGGCAGGCCTCAGGGACATCGGAGAGCGGCTCGCGGCCGGTGGCACTCCGGCCGGAGCAAAGTGAGCCGTACGTACGTCGGCGAGTGACGCGGTCCGTCTACCCGACGGCCGCGTACCTCTCGTACGTCTCGTCGTTCTCCAGCTCCGCGGGCAACAGGCCCGCGCCGCGCTCGTACTCCGTACGTGCCGTCTCAAGGAGGCTGCGCCACGAGGTGACGGTGGGACGCCTGCGCAGCAACGCGCGGCGCTCCCGCTCCGTCATGCCACCCCACACGCCGAACTCGACGCGATTGTCCAGCGCGTCGGCGAGGCACTCGGTCCGCACGGGGCATCCCGTGCACACCGCCTTCGCGCGGTTCTGCGCCGCTCCTTGAACGAACAGTTCATCCGGATCGGTAGTGCGGCAGGCGGCCTGCGCACTCCAGTCGACTACCCAGCCCATACCGGCGCCGTCCTCTCCCGAATCGAGGCTCCCCCACGGCGGCAGCGGCATATTCACCGCCGCCAGTTGAGGACGTTACGGAAGGTGGGCACAGCGCAACACCCCCTTCGGGCCCAATCTTGAATGGCCCGAACGGACTATGCGTAAGCGGCAGATCACCCGACGGAGTGACCGAGGGACATGCGTAATAACCCCGGCAAAGCAGGACAGTTCACTTGCGCCACAACGGTCATCGGATGACACACGAGGCGGATTCGGACACCCCGTGAGCCCTGCGCGGGAGGCCCGCGGGAGGGGACGGGAATGACTACAAGAGGCACGGAAAAAATGCCGGGAACGTTTCGGGTCCGTCCCACGTCTTGATACGAGACCGCACTGCTGTGACAGTTGAGTGCAGCTTAGGCCAAGGCATATACGCCTGTCCGGAGAATCAGAACGTAGGCTGCCCTGCATGGGAAAGAAGCGCTCGGCCGGTAGCGGCGGCGGGATGTCGCCGGCCCAACAGGCCGCCAAGTTCCTCGGTGTCAGCGTGCTCTCAGGAGCCGTGCTCGCCGGAATCGCGCTGCCCGCTGCGGGCGCGCTCGGCCTCGCGGCCAAGGGATCCGTCGAGGGCTTCGACGAGATCCCCGCCAACCTGAAGACACCTCCGCTCAGCCAGCGGACCACCATCCTGGACAGCCAGGGCGGCACGATCGCGACGGTCTACTCGCGCGACCGCACCGTGGTGAAGCTCGACCAGATCTCCCCGTACATGCAGAAGGCGATCGTCGCGATCGAGGACTCGCGCTTCTTCGAGCACGGGGCCGTCGACGCGAAGGGCATCCTGCGCGCCATCAACGCCAACGCGCGCGGTGGCGGCGTCGCCCAGGGCGCCTCGACGCTGACGCAGCAGTACGTGAAGAACGTCTTCATGGAAGAGGCGGGCGACGACCCGACCAAGCTGGCGCAGGCGACACAGCAGACGATCGGCCGCAAGGTCCGCGAGCTGAAGTACGCGATCCAGGTCGAGGACGAGCTCGGCAAGAAGAAGATCCTCGCCAACTACTTGAACATCACGTACTTCGGACAGCAGGCGTACGGCGTCGAGGCCGCGTCCCAGCGCTACTTCTCCAAGTCGGCCAAGGACCTGGACGTGGCGGAGTCGGCGATGCTCGCCGGCATCGTGCAGTCGCCGAGCCGCTACGACCCCGTCAACGACGAGGCCGAGGCGAAGAAGCGGCGCAACGTCGTGCTCCAGCGAATGGCCGAGGTGCACGACATCTCGCAGGCCGAGGCGGACCGGGCCAAGGCGACCGACCTCGGCCTCAAGGTCAGCAGGCCGCAGAACGGCTGCATCACAGCGACCAGGGGCGCCGCCTTCTTCTGCAAGTACGTCGAGAAGGTCTTCCTGACCGACCCGACGTTCGGCAAGACGAAGGAGGAGCGCGCCAAGGTCTGGAACCGCGGCGGCCTGACGGTGAAGACGACGCTCGACCCGCAGACCCAGGACTCGGTCCAGGCCTCCATCAAGAGCAACGTCTACAAGTCGGACAAGGTCGCCACCGCCGCCACGCTCGTCGAGCCCGGCAGCGGCAAGATCCTCGGCATGGGCCAGTCGAAGCCGTACGGCTACGGCAAGAACGAGACCGAGATCAACTACTCGGTCAACTCGGCCTACGGCGGCTCCAACTACGGCTTCCCGACGGGTTCGACGTTCAAGCCGTTCCTCGCGGCGGCCGCCCTGGAGAAGGGCAAGCCGGTGACGCAGGAGTATCCGGCGCCGTACGAGATGCCGTACCCGAGCTCGGTGCAGACGTGCAGCGGCAAGCCCTGGCGCAACGACGGCAACTACCAGGTGGAGAACGAGAACGAGGCCGAGGTCGGCCCCTATCGCCTCAAGGAGGCGATGGCGAAGTCCATCAACACGTACTTCGTGCAGATGATCGCCGACACCGGCATGTGCCCGGTCGTCGAGATGACCGACAAGCTCGGCGTGGTGCAGGGCAACGGCGACAAGGTGCCCGAGGTGCCCTCGTCGATGACGCTCGGTTCGACGGGTCTGTCGCCGCTGACGATGGCGTCCGCGTACGCCGCGTTCGCCAACGAGGGCACGTACTGCACGCCGGTCGCCATCGAGTCGATCACCGGCCCGAACGGCAAGGGCCTGGCCGTGCCGAAGACGCAGTGCTCGCGCGCCATGTCGACGGAGACCGCGGACAAGGTCAACACGCTGCTGAGCGGCGTGGTCGACTCCGGTACGGGCCAGCAGGCCGGCCTCCAGGACCGGGCCAACGCCGGTAAGACGGGTACGACCGACGCCCGTAAGAACGCGTGGTTCGTCGGCTACACGCCGAACCTGTCCGGCGCGGTCTGGGTCGGCAGCGCGTCGCAGAGCGAGCCGATGACCGACATCACCATCGGCGGCCGCTACCACAGCGAGGTCTACGGCGCCGACACGCCGGGGCCGATCTGGCGGGCGGCGATGACCGGCGCCCTGTCGGGCAAGCCCGCGCCGAGCTTCAACCTCGTCAACATCCCGGACCCGGAGAAGAACAAGGACCGGGACAAGGACAAGGACAAGGGCGGCCACGACGACGGCGGCAACGGGGACGACGGTGACAACGGGGACGGCGGCGGCGACAACCCGCTGCCCGGCGTCTCCTTCCCGTCGGACGTCCTCGGCGGGAACGGCAACGGGGGGAACGGGAACGGCGGTTGGGACCGCTAGGGCCGGTCTCCCAGATCCCTGACCCGCCTCGGCTCCGGCCCGGCGTACGAGAAGGGGCGCCCCCCGTCTGTGGACGGGGGCGCCCTTCTCGTACGCGTACGTGGCGGTCGTGACGGGGTCAGCCCGCCAGCAGGCGCTTCACCGTCGCGGCGACCCGGCCGCCCTCGGCGCGACCCGCGATCTTCGGGTTGGCGATCTTCATGACCTGGCCCATGGCACGGGGGCCCTCGGCGCCGGACGCCTTCGCCTCCTCGACGGCCTGCGCCACGATCTGCTCCAGCTCGGCGTCGCTGAGCGGCTGCGGCAGGTACACGGCGAGCAGCTCGCCCTCCGCCAGCTCGCGGGCGGCGGACTCGGCACGCCCGCCCTTCTCGAAGGCCTCGGCCGCCTCGCGGCGCTTCTTCGCCTCCTTGGCGATCACCTTCTGCACCTCGTCGTCGGAGAGCTCGCGCTTCTCCTTGCCCGCGACCTCCTGGTTCGTGATCGCGGAGAGGGTCAGCCGGAGCGTCGAGGAGCGCAGCTCATCGCGCTCCCGGATGGCGGCGTTGAGGTCTTCGTGCAGCTTCGACTTGAGCGTGGTCATGCCTTGATTGTCGCAGGTACGGGGGCGGCGGCGCCCGCCGATTTCCGGGGCGGTGCCGGTCTGACACGATGGGAGACATGCACGCGCGATACGGGATTCCCCTGAAGGTCTCAGCAGGCATCGTGGCGGCGGGCGCCGCCGGCATCGCCTACGCCGGATTCGAGGCCCGCTCCTTCCGGCTGAGGCGGGTGACGGTCCCGGTCCTGCCGGCCGGCATGCGCCCCCTGCGCATCCTCCAGGTCTCCGACATCCACATGGTCGGCGGACAGCGCAAGAAGCAGCGCTGGCTGCGTTCGCTGGCGGGCCTGCGCCCCGACTTCGTCATCAACACGGGCGACAACCTGTCCGACCCGGAGGGCGTCCCCGAGGTCCTCGACGCGCTCGGCCCGCTGATGGAGTTCCCGGGCGCGTACGTCTTCGGCTCCAACGACTACTACGGGCCCCGATTCAGCAACCCCGCCCGGTACTTGGCGCAGAAGATGTCCGGCAAGCACGGCCTGAACGGCAACGCGCCGGCCGTCGGTGTCGTCCACAACCCGTGGGAGGGCCTGCGCGACGGCTTCGACGAGGCGGGCTGGCTGAACCTCACGAACACGCGGGGTGCGCTGAAGGTCGCGGGCATGGAGATCGGCCTCACCGGTCTGGACGACCCGCACATCAAGCGCGACCGCTACGAAGAGGTCGCGGGCGGCCCCGTCGAGGGCCCCGACTTCTCGATGGGCGTCGTCCACGCCCCGTACCTGCGGGCCCTCGACGCCTTCACGGCCGACGGCTACCCGCTGATCCTCGCCGGGCACACCCACGGCGGCCAGATCTGCGTCCCCTTCTACGGCGCGCTGGTCACCAACTGCGACCTGGACACGGACCGCGTGAAGGGTCTGTCCACGCACCAGTCCGGGGGCAACACGTCGTACCTGCACGTCTCGGCCGGCTGCGGCGCGAACCGCTACACCCCGGTCCGCTTCGCGTGCCCGCCGGAGGTCTCGCTCCTGACCCTCACCCCGGGCAGCTGATCCCGGTCCGTTCTACGGTGGGGTACATGATCACGCCCCACCGCATCTCCACCGTGCCCGCGGCGGCGGTCGTGCCTCCACGTCGCCGCCCCCTGGCCGCCGCGTTCCGCGCCCTGGTCGCCATCGCCGCGGTGACCGGGATCGTCATCGACCTGTCGATCAGCGACAGCGCGCTGCGCGTCCTGAGCTACTTCACGATCCAGTCCAACATCCTGGTCGCGGTCGTCCTCGCGCTGTCCGCGTGGCGCGCCTGGACGGCCCGGCCGCCGCTGCCACCCCTGGTCACCGGCGGTGTGCTCCTCTTCATCTCCATCACGGGCCTCGTCTACCACTTCGTCCTGGCCAACGACTCCAGCGGCTTCTCCATGACGGACGACCCGCAGGTGGCGCTCACCGGGGCCCGCCAGGTCTCCAACCAGCTCCTGCACACGGTCACACCCATCGGCGCCGCCCTGAACTGGCTCCTGCTGACCCGTCCCGGCGCCCTCCGACCGCGCCACGCGGCCCTGTGGCTGCTCTACCCGCTCGCCTACTTCGGGTTCGCCCTGATCCGCGGCGCGATCATGACCCCGGGCACACCGGCCCGCTACCCGTACCCGTTCCTGGACGTCGACCTCCACGGCTACGCGGGCGTCCTCACCAACGCCGTGGTCTTCGGCCTGGCCTTCTACGCCCTGGCGCTGGCCCTCGTCGGCCTGGACCGGATCAGGCCGGAGATCCGCGGCCCCGAAAACCGGATTTCGTCTCAGGCCGCAGGTCCGCTAAAGTAATCGATGTCGCCGCGCCCCACCGGGGAGCGGAGCAACGACATCGGGGTGTAGCGCAGCTTGGCAGCGCGCTTCGTTCGGGACGAAGAGGTCGTGGGTTCAAATCCCGCCACCCCGACAGCCAAAACAGCACATCAGGGCCGGTACTGAGAAATCAGTACCGGCCCTGATGTGCGTTGGGGGGCCACTTGGGGAGCCAACTCGCTCGCCAGCCCTCACGAGACCACGCCAGACGTCACACCATCTCTTGTCCGTGCATGGGCCAAGGGCCAGGGACACGCCGTCAACGAACGGGGCGGACTGCCACAGGACCCGATCAAGAAGTACAAGCAGGTCCACGGCCATGGATGAATGACCGAGCAGGGTCGGCTGTGTCTGCGCAGGAACCTGAGGGGCTTACGCTCCGCCGCCGGCAGGCCGCTCAGTTGCCGGCCGGAAGCTGTCCCGCCGTGACCGAGGCCGACCGATGATCGGCACCGACCGAGCCCCCTGCGCCGGCAACGGATGAACGCCGCCACGAAGTAGTAACATGTAGTACATGGAAGCCACTGCTCGTGATTTCAACCAGCGGTCCTCGCAGATACTCGCCGCCGCTGAGCGAGGCGAGACCATCACGGTGACCAAGAACGGCCGCCCCGTCGCCCGTGTCGTGCCGATCGACGCCGCCGAGGTTCCGCCCTACTCGACCGAGCCCATGGGGGATATGGAGATTCCGGACATCGGGACGGGGCCCGATCTCACCAATGAGGACATCGAAGAAGCCCTGAAGGGGATGGGCTCTTGAGCTCCGTCGTCATCGCTGACACCAATGCCCTCTATCGGCTCCTCGTCTCCTCGACGAACGACAGCGCCATCCACCGCAAAGCCTTCTCCACCGTTGGACACATGGTGATCTCACCCATGGTCCTGGCTGAACTCGACTACTTGGTGACCACGAAGATCAGTGCGCAGGCCGCGTACAGCGCGCTCGACTTCCTCGCCAAGGGCACTGAGCGGCGGAAGTTCTCCATCCCCGACATCACCCCCCATGTGCGTACGGCGATGACAGTGCTCGAGGGCTACCGGGACGCAGACGGAGGGAAGGGCATCGGCTTGACGGATGCCATGAACGTCGCTCTGGCCGCCGCCTACCGGACCGAGGTCATGTTCACCTCGGACCGGCACTTCCGCATGGTTCGGCCGCTGACGGGACACGGAGCATTCCGGCTGCTGCCCGATGACTTGTAGGCCCACCGACCGGACGCTTCCGTAGGAGGATCACGCTGACGGCGAGGCCGACTACCAGCAGGTCGGGAGCCGTTGGGGAGCCACTCCGCGGGTCGGTTCCTGGAGCGGCGGGTTCCATTCGGGTGGACCTGGTTGCGTCGGTGAGGGGCCCGGTGGGGTGGGGCGCCAAGGTGGGCGGATGGATATCTGGCTGCTCAATCACCTCAGTACGTTCGCGTTGTGCCTGCTCATCTGCGGCGGTGCCGTGTTCGTCGCCGTGGCGGGGTGTGTGATGGCCAGGCGGTGGATGCCGAAGATCGCGGACGGTGCGTACAACGAGATGATCGGGCTCGTGCTCGGGATGTATGCCGCGATCTACGGCATCATCCTGGCGTTCGTCGTCGTGGCCGAGTGGGAAGCGCTCGGGGCGGCCGAGGAGAACGTCGCCGCCGAGGCGAGTCAGACCGCGGAAGTCCTGCGGGAGGCCGCCGCGTTCCCGCCGGAGCAGCGGGACCGGGTGACCGCGGCCATGGGCGCGTACGTGCACGCCGTCGTCGACAAGCAGTGGACCCCGATGCGCGAGGGCCGGCCCGATCCGGAGCTGACCAACGCCGAGATCACCGAGCTGTACACCGTGTACCAGACGTACGAACCGAAGACCGCGGCCGAGCAGGCGTACTACGAGCAGTCGGTCGCGACGCTCGCCGATCTCGCCGCCGCGCGCCGCACCCGTCTCGCCAACGCCGAGCAGGAGCTGCCGATGCTGCTCACCGTCCTCGTGTACGGCGGCGCGGTCGTCATGCTCCCGCTGACCTTCCTCTACGGCATCGAGAGCCGGCGGGCCCAGCTGATGTTCGTCACCTGCGTCGCCGGGCTCATCGGGGTGAGCCTGGTGCTCGTGCTGACGCTGAACCGGCCGTTCTCGGGTGAGCTGTCCGTGTCCCCCGCGCCGTTCAAGGAGGGAGTGCTCGCACAGTTCTGGTGACCCCGGTCGCGTCAGTCGGGGATGTCGACGGGGGCCTTCGCTTCGGGGGCGACCGCGTCGAGGACCGGGTAGGGGCGGGGGTACGGGGCGCCCAGGCCGTACGTCTCGGCGAGGCGGTCGGCGAAGGCGGCCGCGATGCGCAGCTCCCCGTTGGGGTTGGGGTGCGTGCCGTCCCAGGTGTGCTCGGGGGCGCTGAACTCGGCCGCCGTCTCGGCGACGGCCACCCCCGACTCGGCGGCGACGGCGCGCAGTTGCTCGTTGGTCGCCGCCACCAGCTTCGCGAACTCGGGGTCGTCGAGCGCCTTCTGCGTCTCCAGTACGGTGCCGATGACGATCCGTACGTCGGGTGCCGGGCGCCGCGCGTTCGCCAGGAACTCCCGCAGGTTGGCGGCGAACCGGTCGGGCGTCACCCCGTACCAGAACAGGTCGTTGATGCCGAGCAGCACCAGCAGGTACTCCGGTTCGTACTCGGCGACCTTGGCCTCGATGACGTCCTTCTCCTGGACGTACGGGCGGCCCCACTGGGCGTCGTGGTCGCGGTCGAACTCCGGGTCCGCGTACGTCGCGTCGTCGTCGCCGACCTCTTCCGTACGGATGTTGTCGAGGGTGTCCTTCGGGCCGACGAGGTCGATGCTCAGGCCCTCGTTCTTCAGGTGCTTCCAGAAGAAGTAGCGCCAGGTCCAGTCGCCGCTGCTGCCGTGACTGATCGAGTCGCCGACGATCATGATGGGGATGTCGCCCTCGGGTGCCTTCTTCATGGTGTCCTCCTGGTGGCGTCGTGGTTCGTCGGTGGTCCGCTGCCAGCCCCTGCCCGGTACGTAACGGCGCACGATCCGCGCCGGGACGCCCGCGATCACGCACCGGTCCGGGAACGTGCCGCGGACGACGGCGCCCGCCGCGACCGTGACGTTGCGGCCGAGGCGGGTGCCGGGCAGCACGGTCACGCCCGTGCCGAGCCAGCAGCCGTCGCCGATGACGACGGGCTCGTTCACGGGCGGCTGTCCGCCGATGGGCCGGTCCGGGTCGGTGTAGCCGTGGTTCTGGTCGGTGAGGTACGCGTACGGGGCGATGAAGACGTCGTCGCCGATGTCGATGCGGTGGTGGCCCACGATGTGGGTACCCCGGGCGATCATGCACCGGGCACCGATCCGCACCACGAGTCCGGGGAGCCCGGGGCCGGGCTCCGTCGCGCACGGGAACCCCGCCGAGAGGCTCACCTGCGCCCCGACCAGGGTGCCGTCGCCGATCGCGATGGCCCGTTCACCGAAGACGGCGCCCGGCGGGAACGCGAGGCACACCCCGTCGCCGAGCCGCGCGAACCGGTAGCGCCCCGGCCGCTCGGCCGTCACCCGCCCGTACTGCTCGGCCAGCGCCCACACCCGGTGCACCAGGGCGCCGGCGAGCCGCGGCAGGAGTGCTCCCGGTGTCGGTGGCCCGAGGCGGGCGCGTCGCAGGTGGACTGGCATACGGCGAGCATCCGAGGCGCGGGGCTCCGGCGCCGCGCCGGACAGGTCCATCCGGCCCAACGGCCGCCCGGCCACCGCCGGTCCGTACGACCGGGCGTTCACTCACGACGCGCACGCCCCCGGTGCGCTCCCGCGCCCCACTCCCCGAGGCCGATTCCCCGTGATCGGCACCTTCCGACCCGGTGCCGAGTACCGTCGAGACACGGTCGCCCCAGCCCCGGCCCTCTCCGTGCAGTGTGTTCCGCGCAACAGAGGCCCTGCGCAGCTGACGTGCCACCCTCTCTGAGGAGGCGGGGCAGATGAGTTCTCCCTCCGACCTGCCCGACCCCACCGACCTGCCCGACCCCACCGACCTGCCCGACCTGCCCGACCTCATCGGCCACCTGCCGCGTCCCGACCCCACCGGCCACCTGCCGCGCTCCGGCCCGGCCGACGCCTGCCGCACCGTCCGGGGCCACGGCGAGCTGGACCTCACGACCATGGCTCCCCTGGCGGACGCCCTGCACCGGGCCCGCGCCGGGTCAGGGCGGCTCCGTATCGTCGTCGACCTCAGCGCGGTGACGTTCGCGGACGGGAGCCTTCTCGGGCCGCTGTGCGAGGCGTGGGAGGACTGCCGGGCGCGCCACGGCTGGGCCCGCGTCGTCTACACCGCGTCGGCGACCGCCCTGGTCCTGCGGGCCGGCGGCCTGGCCGCCCGGTTCCCGCGGTACGCGTGCGCCCGGGACGCGTGGCGGGGGACCGTCTCCGGGCCCGCGCCCCTCTCCCGCCCCGAACCGCGCGGAGCCGCGTAATGTACGCCGGGAACCGGTCGGCACCCCGTGCGGGTGAATCCCGGACCCGGCGGAACGGAGACCGGTGACGACCAGCGACGGCATGGCCGAGGTACTGCGGTCCCTGCGCCCGGGAAGCGGCGTCGATCCCGCGCGGGCCGGCACCCGCGCGCTGGACGTGGTCGGCGTGGCCGTCTCCGTGTTCGCCCGGACACCCGTGGGCCCGCACGCCACCCCGGCACCGGAGCCCCTGTGGTGCCACCCCGAGCTGAGCCTGCGGTTCGACGAGTTGCAGTTCACCCTCGGCGAGGGGCCCGGCCCCGACGCGGTCCGGTTCGGCGTCCCCGTACTGGAGCCGGATCTCGAACGCGTCAGGCCCGAGCGGTGGCCCGCGCTGCTGCCCGCCGCCCAGCGCCTCGGCGTGCACGGCGTGTGCTGCTTCCCGCTCGCCCTGGGCGGGGCCCGGATCGGCACGCTGACCCTGTTGTGCGACGGGAAGCGCGCCCTCAGCGACCGTCAGCTCGCCGACGCGAACACGCTGGCCGCCGCCCTGACCGCGACCCTGCTCAACCGGCGGGGCCCGGCCGGGCCGAACGGCACGGGCTCGGACGGACCGCTGTGGCCCACCACAGGGCTGCACCGGGCCGTCGTGCACCAGGCGACGGGCATGATCAGCGTCCAGCTCGGCGCCACGTTGGAAGAGGCCCTGGTGCGACTGCGCGCTCACGCCTACAGCAGTGACCGCCCCCTCGGGGACGTGGCGGAGGACGTCGTGGCCCGACGGCTGCGCTTCGACGCCGTAATGGACGACGATGGATACGGGCCTCATTCGCCCGCCGGTGGAGAGGGATGATCAGCATGGCCCGGGAACAGCGGCTCGCCGAAGTCTTCGTCGAGATCGCGGACTCACTCATCGACGACTTCGACGTCCTCGATCTGCTGCAGCGGCTCTCCACGCGCTGCGTGGAACTCCTGGACGTCTCGGCGGCCGGCATCCTGCTCGCGGACGCACACGGCGAACTCCAGGTCATCGCCGCCTCCGACGAACACACCCGGCTGCTCGAACTCTTCGCGCTCCAGCACGACCAGGGCCCGTGCGTGGACTGCTTCCACAGCGGCGCGGCCCGGACGAACATAGACCTCCGGGAGCAGCGGGCGGCGGCGTCCTGGCCGCGCTTCACGCCGCGGGCCCGGGGGACGGGGGTCATCGTCACGCACGCCATCCCGCTGCGCCTCCGTGACCGGGTGGTGGGGGCGCTGAACATGTTCCAGACCGACGACCACCGCCTGGACGACGACGACATCGCCCTCGCCCAGGCGCTGGCCGACGTCGCCACCATCACGATCCTTCAGCAGCGCACGCTGGAGCGGTCACATGTGGAGAACGCCCAGCTGGACTCGGCGCTCACCAGCCGGATCCTGCTGGAGCAGGTCAAGGGGGTGCTGGCCGAACGCTGGGACACCTCGGTCGACGAGGCGTTCCAGGCGTTCCGCCGCTACGCCCGCTCCCACCACCTACGCCTCACGGACCTGGCCCGGGGCATCATCGACGGCACGTTCGACACGTCCGTGATCCCCGCCCCCGGGGCGGCCGTGTGACGGCAGGGCGTGGCGCAGCACCCGGCTCCACATCGACGTGTACTGCCGCCACAGCGGCCCGCTGACGTACGGGAGGCCGTGGCGGGCGCAGATCTCCCTGACCCGTGGGGCGAGCTGCGCGTAGCGGTTGCTGGGCAGGTCGGGGAAGAGGTGGTGTTCGATCTGGTGGCTGAGGTTGCCGGTGAGGACGTGCAGGAGCGGGCCGCCCTCGATGTTCGCCGAGCCCTGGATCTGCCGCCGGTACCAGTCGCCCCGGCTCTCGCCCTCGATCTGCTCCTCCGTGTACGTGAAGGTGTGCACGTCGGTGGGGAAGTGGCCGCAGAAGATCACCGTGTGCGCCCAGACGTTGCGGGCGCTGTTCGCGGTCAGGTTGCCGAGGAGGCAGGGCAGGGCGCTGGGTCCGGAGAGCAGCGGGAAGAGCAGGTAGTCCTTCAATGCCTGGCGAACCGCCTTGCCCGCCATGGCGGTCGCGTCGGCGAGGAAGGCGCGCGGGCTCTTGCGTCCCACTGCCATCTCGTCGGCCTCCAGGTCGTACAGGGCGATGCCCCACTCGAAGACGGGGGCGAGCAGCGCCGTGTACAGGGGCTGGAGGAGATGGACCGGGTGCCAGGGCTGGTCGGGGCTCATCCGCAGGACGGTGTAGCCGAGGTCGCGGTCGCGGCCGACGACGTTGGTGTACGTGTGGTGCAGGTGGTTGTGGGTGCGTTTCCAGGCGTCGGCGGGCGTGACGAAGTCCCACTCCCAGGTGGTCGAGTGGATCGCCGGATCGCCGAGCCAGTCCCACTGGCCGTGCAGGATGTTGTGGCCGAGCTCCATGTTCTCCAGGATCTTGGCGACGGAGAGCAGGCCGGTGCCCGCGAGCCAGGCGGGCGGGAAGAGGGAGACGGAGAGCGCGAGACGGCCGCCCGCCTCGCAGCCGCGCTGCACGGCGATCACAGTATGGATGTAGCGGGCGTCGTCGGCGCCGCGCGCGGTGATGAACTCGGCGCGCAGCGCGTCCAGTTCACGGCCGAGCGCGTCGGCGGCGTCGCTGCCGGACACCTCCGGCGACGGGTCACGGGATGCGGTGACGGTGGTCGTGCCGGTGACGGTCATGGAAGTCTCCTCGGGAACACGGGATCTTGGGAACGCGGGACGCGGGGTCGCGAGAACACGGGGTCGGGAGAACGCGGATCGTGAAGACACGGGGTCGCGCCGGCACGGGGTCGTGAGAACGCGGAGCCGTGAGAACACGGGGTCGTGGGAGCGCCCGCGGGATCGCAGGTCGCGGGGTCGGAGGTCGGGTGCCCCGGGGTGCGGGGGCGGATGCCACCGGCCGGGTACCCCGGGTCCGGGCTCACACGTCGAGGACGAGCGGGCCCGCGGCGCCGTTGACGCAGGTCTGGATCAACTCGCCCGGTTCCCCGCGCAGTTCACCGGTGCGCAGATCGCGCACCCGGCCGTCGACGAGCGGTACGAGGCAGCCGAGGCAGAGGCCGCGCCGGCACCCGTACGGCATCGGCAGCCCCGCCGACTCCCCCACCGCGAGCAGCGGCGTACCGGCAGCCGCGTCCACCCACGGGCCCTCGCGCGTGAAGCGCACCCGCCCGCCGACGGCATCGGTGGCGACCGGCAGCACCGGCGCCAGGTGGAACCGTTCGAGGCGCAGCCGGTCGCGCACCCCCGCGGCCTCCCACCGGCGCTCCGCCGCGTCCAGGAGACCGCTCGGGCCGCACACGTAGGCGTCCCGGCGCTGCCAGTCCGGGCAGAGGGCGGCGATCCGGTCCGGGGTGAGCCGTCCGTCCGTACGCGTATGGATCAGCCGGACGCGCAGCCAGGGCAATCGGTCCCGCATCTCGGCCAGTTCGGTACGGAAGAGGCACTCGTCCGGGGACGGCGCACTGTGCAGGAGCAGGCTGTCGGGGGCGGTGGCGCCGTTTCCGGCCAGGGTGCGCAGCATCCCCATGACGGGCGTGATCCCGCTGCCCGCCGTCACGAACAGCAGCGCGTCCGGCAGGGGGCGCGGCAGGGTGAACTCGCCCTGCGGCGGCCCGAGTCGGAGCACGGTGCCGGGTGGGGTCCGGTGCACCAGGTGCGGGGAGACCCGGCCGTCGGGACGGGCCTTCACGGTGACGGTGACCTCGTCGGCGGGCCCGGCGGAAGCCGGCGAGGTGATCGAGTACGTACGCCAGTGCCATGCGCCGTCGATCTCGACGCCGAGCGGCAGATACTGGCCTGCCAGGTGGCCGTGCGCGCCGCGGCCGGGGCGGATGGCGAGGGTGGCCGCCCCGGGCCCTCCGGGCGCACCGCGGTGACCCGGCCCGCGGGGTGCCGCGCCGACCACAGGGGATCGAACAGGCCGAGATAGTCGTCCGGGGAGAGCGGACTGGTCAGCCAGGACACGGCCGAGAGGGCGGTGCGCAGGCCCGGCCACCCGCCCGTGCGGCCGGTGCGGGCCGAGGGCCACGCCTCGGGTGAGTGCTGTGGGTGTGCGGCCATGCCGCGGTCCCCCATCCTGAACGCCTGATGTGTCGGCCCTCGGCTCGCCGGGCCCCGAGCGGGCCCGTACGCCCACGCCCCGCCGCCGTCGCCGGACCGCCGAACGGTCCCACGGAAAGGCGCCGCACTTCCCCGAGACCGCTCTGGCCCGAGCGAAGCACACCGGACGGCGGGTCACACCGGCGCACAGCGCGCTTTGCGCCATCCGTCACGCGGCTCCCGTCAGGCCGGACGCGCCGCTGTGCAGCGTGCGGCGCCGGGGGCGCTCCCGAGGTTGGCCCGATGACGCCGTCGCCGGGGCGGCCGGGAGACGCTCAGAGGGCGAGCAGCAGCACGTGCCGGGGATCGGGCAGCCGCGCGCCGTGAGGGCTCGCCGGAGTGTCCTTCCACCCCCAGGACCGCAGTGCCGCGAGGGTCCGCAGCTCCGTGCGGTCCACCAGGGTGAGGCCGGTGGCGTGGCCCTCGTCGACGAGCAGCCGCCGTTGCAGCCGGCGGGCCAGGTTCCAGTCGCGGCTCGTCGACTGCTCCCGTACCCGCCGGGGCACGACGATCGCCCGGACCTCGAACAGCCCGTCGCGCAGCGGGAATCCGTAGGCGCAGGCCGTCAGCGAGCCGTTCTCGGCGACGACCAGGGAGAAGCCGGGGCGCCGGGTGTCGGCCACCAGACGGCGCACGAAGGTCCGGGTCCGCCACTCCTCCTCGCACGCCGCGCTGCCGCTGTGCGCCGCGTACAGTGCGCCCAACTCCTCGATGCGGTCGGCCACTTGGCTGCGGGACAGCCGGCGGAGCCGGTCCGCCTCCCAGGGCGAGGGGCACTGGTTGCCCGTGTCGGGCCGCAGCCGCGCGGGAATCTGCCGGGGCACACGCTCTCTCATCGGGCGAACCCTGTCCCTGGGCGCCGGCACAGCGCACCCGGTGTCGTCGATCGCCGAGAACGGCACGAGCGCCGGTAGCAGATGCACGGGGAACCCTCGGTCCCTTCACGGTACTCCGGCGCCCAAAGAACAGGCCCCGCCGGAAAGGACCATCGCCGTACGTGATCGACGCGGGGACCTACCCGCCCCGTACGTGCTCCGCGTACGTGAACTCCCCTTCCACGCAAGGAATCCGGGCCCTCCGCCGGGCACGGTCCGAGTCGTAGGCTGGGACGACCGGGCGCTCCACGAACGCCGACTCCGCGCGGCGTCGCTTCCGGCGCACCATGACACGGGCCCGCCCCTGGGCGGCCCGAGGAGAGGCGTGCGTCATGAACGCACCGAACATCCGCCACGGTCCGGCCGCCCCCGGACGCCCGGCCGTCCACCCGCCCGCGCGGCTCGCGCTGCGCCCGCCGACGTTCCCGCCGGGGCCGTCTGCGGGGCCTGGTGGCCCCGCAGCGACGCGCTGGCCGTCGAACTGGCCGCCCTGACCGACGTGTTCGACGCCTCGCGCGGTCGCGTGACCCGGGTCGCCTCGCAGCACGGCAGCTGGCCCGAGGAGCCGCGGACCCTCCTCGTGACGGGGCACACGGTCGCCGTCACCTGGTACTCGTCCGGGCTCGACGCGCACACGATCAGGCTGTTCTCCTACGGTGCCGGACGCTGGGACCTGCTCGTCGTCCCGCCGCACAGCCGGGCGGACACCGCGGCCCGCCTCATGAAGGCGGCGGCCGATCCCGCCCTGCGCCTGACCGGGGCCGCGCTGATGGCGGCCGAGGGACCGCAGGGCCGGGGTCAGTGACCGCCGGTGAGTTCGCCGCTCAGCTTCTCGTGAAGGCGGGCGCTGGGGTGGTTCAGGCCGGTGATCGTGACCTGCTTGCCGCGCTGGGCGTACTTGGCCTCGACGGCGTCCAGGGCCGCGACGGACGAGGCGTCCCAGACGTGGGTGGCGGACAGGTCGATGACGACCCGGTCGGGGTCATCGGCGTAGTCGAACCGGGTGACGAGGTCGCCCGAGGACGCGAAGAAGAGTTCGCCGCTGACGGAGTAGACGACCTGTCCGCCGTCGGGGTCGGTGACCGCCGTGACGTCCGCGAGACGGGCGACCCGCCCGGCGAAGACGACCATCGCCGTGATCGTGCCGACGACGACACCGATGGCGAGGTTGTGGGTGGCGACGACGACCACGACGGTGAGGACCATGACGGTGATCTCACCGGCGGGCATCCGCTTCAGGGTCTTCGGCGCGATCGAGTGCCAGTCGAACGTCGCGCACGAGACCATCACCATCACCGCGACGAGCGCGGCCATCGGGATGTCCGAGACGACCGGGCCGAAGACGACGCAGAGCACCATCAGGAACGCGCCCGCGAGGAACGTGGAGAGGCGGGTACGGGCGCCCGACACCCGTACGTTGATCATGGTCTGGCCGATCATGGCGCAGCCGCCCATGCCGCCGAAGAAGCCGGTGACGATGTTGGCGATGCCCTGACCGACGGACTCGCGGGTCTTGTTCGAGCGGGTGTCGGTGAGGTCGTCGACCAGCTTCGCCGTCATCAGCGACTCCATCAGGCCGACCAGCGCCATGGCGAGCGCGTACGGCGCGACGGTCGTCAGGGTGTCCAGGGTGAACGGCACGTCCGGCAGGCCCGGCGTGGGCAGTGACGACGGCAGCGCGCCCTGGTCGCCGACGGTCGGCACCGCGATCCCCGCGCCGACCGTGACGACGGTGAGGATCACGATCGACACCAGCGGCGCCGGGACGACCCGGGTGAGCTTCGGGAAGAACACCATCAGGGCCAGCCCCGCGGCGAGCAGCGGGTAGACCGGCCAGGGCACGTGGGTCAGCTGCGGCAGCTGCGCCGTGAAGATCAGGATGGCCAGCGCGTTCACGAAGCCGACCATCACGCTGCGCGGCACGAACCGCATCAGCTTCGCCACGCCCACCGCGCCGAGCACGATCTGGAAGACGCCGGCCAGGATCACCGTGGCCACGAGGTAGCCGAAGCCGTGCTCGCGGTTGACGGGGGCGATCACCAGGGCGACCGCGCCGGTGGCGGCGGAGATCATCGCGCGTCGGCCGCCGACGACCGAGATGGTCACGGCCATCGTGAACGAGGCGAACAGGCCGATCGCCGGGTCCACCCCCGCGATGATCGAGAACGAGATCGCTTCCGGGATCAGGGCGAGCGCGACGACGAGTCCGGCGAGGACCTCCGTGCGCCACACCGTGGGGTCGCGGATCCAGTCGGGCACGAGGCCGCGCGGCCAGGGGGCGGTGGAGGGCGCAGAAGCAGACAAGGGGGCGATTCCTGTACCGGTCGGGTCGGGCACGCCCTGGTGAGTGGTGGGGGACGTGATGCGAGATACGTGTATGACCTCACAACTTTACGGCACCGCGCCCCGACGCCCCCAATATCCTTGTGGCCGGGCCGAGTTGACCCCGCATAGAGCGCGGGAATCCGGGTAGGCGCGACCCACGGGGAGGACCCTGACGCCGACATCGGGGTCGACCCGTCCACTCCCAGGGCGCACGCCGACCCCGCCGAGGGGCGCCCGTGGTCGAGGCGGTGGGCCGTGCCCTCGAGGGGTAGCGAAGGGCACGACCCCGATGCCGCCGTCACGCGGCGACGCGCCGCCCGCCGCCGCGCCCCAGCGCCTCGATCACCGAGGCCCCGATCGCCGTCACCGCCGCGCTGCCCAGCATCACCATGATCACGCCGACCATGTAGAGGCCGCTGGCGTCGTCCGACCAGTCGTAGAAGGCGGCGCCCGTCAGGCCCGCGGTCGTGCCGAGGACGGCCGCCTGGACGCCGTGGCGGGACGCGGCCCAGTACAGCGCCGGCAGCAGCGTCAGGACGAGGCCGACCACCTGCCACGCCTCGTACGGTCCGGTGGTGGAGCCGTCGGGGTGCACGTCACGGTGCTGGTCCCAGCCGAGCCAGCCGGCCCAGGAGGCCGCCGCGAGCACGGCGAGCACGACGGTCGGGAGGAGGCGGTCACGGAGCGAGATCCGGGGGTCTGTGTTCATGGCTCCAGCTTTCCGCGCCGCCGTCGGCCGCGGCAGCGCGCTCGTACTCAGATCCACCCGAGTACCTGCGCCAGGTGCTGTCGGCGGTCCGGCGTGTACCCTTGACGGAGCAAGCGAAGGGGAGTAGCCCCGCGAACCGGTCGTCGACACACTGGAACCCCCGGGTTCCCGGTGGCCGGGCTCGGGCCGGATGTCGGCTCGGGCGGGCGAGACCTTCGATCAGGCAGCCGTACGCGTACTCATGCGCCGCTGCCGGGTCGAGTGGTCCCCCGCAGCGGGTGGGTTCACGGGCCCGGTCCGGCCCGGACAAGAGAGACTCCCGCGATGCACCTCGATCCCGTGGCGATCATCACCGCCTTCGGACTGATCTTCCTCGCCGAACTCCCGGACAAGACCATGTTCGCCTCCCTGGCCATGGGGACGCGGATGAAGCCGCTGTACGTCTGGTTCGGCACCTCCGCGGCGTTCGCCGTGCACGTCGCCATCGCGGTCGGCGCCGGATCCCTGCTCGGCCTGCTTCCGGGCTGGATCGTCAAGCTCGTCTCCGGTCTGATGTTCCTCTTCGGCGCCTTCATGCTGCTGCGCGGCGGGGACGACGACGAGGACGGCGACGAGGCGGGCCCCAAGACCGTCACCGGTTTCTGGCCGGTGTTCGGCACCGCCTTCATGGCCGTCTTCATCGGTGAGTGGGGCGACCTCACGCAGATCACCACCGCCAACCTGGCCGCCACCAACGGCACCTGGTCGACCGCCATCGGGTCGTTCGCCGCGCTGATCTCCGTGTCCGGGCTCGCGCTGATCGCCGGCCGCTTCATCGCCAAGCGGGTCCCGCTCAAGACGGTCCAGCGCGTCGGCGGCGTCTGCATGCTCGGTCTCGCCGTGTGGTCGTTCGTGGAGATCTTCGCCTGACCGGGGAGCACTGCCACAAGGGTCGGGGCGCCGCTGAGCAGCGGCGCCCCGACCCTTGTGGATACAGGAATGTATCGAATACGTTCCTGTATCCGACCGGCGGCGACGGAGGCGACGATGCCCATCACCCTGCGGCGTGCCCGCACCCGGCAGCGGCTGCTCGACGCCGCGCTGCACGTGTTCGCCGAGGCGGGCTTCGGCCGCTCCACCGTCGAGCAGGTCTGTGAGCGCGCCGGGTTCACCCGCGGCGCTTTCTACTCGAATTTCTCCTCCCTCGATGAGCTCTTTCTGGCCTTGTGGGAGGAGCGCTCCGCGCGGATGCTCGGTGATGTGCGGGCAGCCCTCGCCGACATCGACCCGGCCGATCCCGAGGTCGCGGTGCGGGCCGCCATCGACGCGAACCCGGTGGACGACGCGTGGTTCCGGATCACCGCCGAGTTCACCGCGCACGCGCTGCGCACCCCCGGCCTGCGCCGGGTGATGGCCGCGCGCGAGGAGGCCATCAGGGACGCGATCCTGCCGGTGTTCGTCGCCGCCCTCGACCGGCTCGGGCGGCGGGTGCCGGACGAGCGGGCGCTGGGCGACGCGCTGGTCGCCGTGCACGACGGGACGGCCGTGCAGGTTCTCATGCAGCCCGACGACGACGCCGTACGCGCCCGTCGCCAGGCCCTGTTCATGAACGTACTGAACGCCTACAGCACACCGAAGGAGACCCGATGAGCGACACCGGTGCCGAGACGGCAGACGTCATCGTCGTGGGAGCCGGGCTCGCCGGGCTCGTCGCCACGTACGAACTGACCCGTGCGGGCAAGCGCGTGCTGCTCGTCGACCAGGAGAACGCGGCGAACCTGGGCGGCCAGGCGTTCTGGTCGCTCGGCGGGCTCTTCCTGGTCGACAGCCCCGAGCAGCGGCGGATGGGCATCAAGGACAGCTACGAACTGGCCCTCGCCGACTGGCTGGGGTCCGCCGGGTTCGACCGCGAGGACGAGGACCACTGGCCGCGCAAGTGGGCCGAGGCGTACGTGAAGTTCGCCGCCGGTGAGAAGCGCGACTACCTGTACGGGCTCGGGCTGAAGGTCACCCCGAACGTCGGATGGGCCGAGCGCGGCGCGGGCACCGCCACCGGGCACGGCAACTCGGTGCCGCGCTTCCACCTCACCTGGGGCACGGGCCCCGAGGTGGTGCGCGTCTTCCGCGAGCCGGTGCTCGACGCCGCCGCGCGCGGCCTGGTCACCTTCAAGTACCGCCACCAGGTGGACGAGTTGATCGTCGAGGACGGCGCGGCCGTCGGTGTGCGCGGCTCGCTCCTCGCCCCCTCCGACACGGCGCGCGGCGTCGCCTCGTCGCGGGAGACCGTCGGCGGCTTCGAACTGCGCGCGCGGGCCGTCGTCGTCACCTCCGGCGGCATCGGCGGCAACCACGAACTGGTCAGGAAGAACTGGCCCGTGGACCGCGTCGGCTCGCCGCCCGAGACGATGGTGACCGGTGTCCCCGCGTACGTCGACGGGCGGATGATCGGGATCACCGAGGGCGCGGGCGCCTCGGTCGTCAACCGCGACCGCATGTGGCACTACACCGAGGGCCTCAAGAACTGGGACCCGATCTGGCCCGGCCACGGCATCCGGATCATCCCGGGCCCCTCGTCGCTGTGGCTCGACGCCGAGGGCAAGCGGCTGCCCGCGCCGCTGTTCCCCGGGCACGACACGCTCGCCACGCTCAAGCACATCACCGCGACCGGCCACGACCACACCTGGTTCATCCTGACCCGGGCCATCGTGGAGAAGGAGTTCGCGCTCTCGGGCAGCGAGCAGAACCCCGACCTCACCGGCAAGGACCTGAAGCTGGTGCTCCAGCGGGTGAAGAAGGGGGCGCCGGGTCCGGTCCAGGCGTTCCTCGACCGGGGCGAGGACTTCGTCGTGCGCCGGAACCTGAAGGACCTGGTGGAGGGGATGAACCGGCTCACGCCGTCGACGCCCCTCGACTACGCGCAGGTCGAGCGGGAGATCGTCGCCCGCGACCGGGAGATCGACAACGGGTACTCCAAGGACCTCCAGCTCATGGCCGTCAAGAACGCCCGCTCGTACTTCTTCGACCGCGTCACCCGCGTCGCCAAGCCGCACCGGCTGCTCGACCCGGCGCAGGGTCCGCTGATCGCCGTACGGCTGCACGTGCTGACCCGCAAGACGCTGGGCGGCCTGGAGACGACCCTCGACTCGCAGGTCGTACGGCCCGACGGGTCGGTCTTCGACGGTCTGTACGCGGCCGGGGAGGTCGCCGGGTTCGGCGGCGGCGGTGTGCACGGCTACAACGCGCTCGAAGGGACCTTCCTCGGCGGCTGCATCTTCTCCGGCCGGGCCGCGGGCCGCGCGCTGGCGCGGAGCCTGGCGTGACGGGCACCGCGCTCGTGACGGGCGCGTCCTCGGGGATCGGCGCGGCCGTCGCGGCCGCGCTGGTGCGGCGCGGATACACGGTGTACGGCACGAGCCGTCACCCGGAGAAGCTCGACTCGCCGGTGCCCGGCGTCACCTACCTGCCGCTCGACCTCGCCGACGACGCGAGCATCGAGGCGTGCGCGGCCGCCGCCGGCGCGGTGGACGTGCTCGTGAACAACGCGGGCGAGTCGCAGAGCGGGCCCTTCGAGGAGCTGCCGATGGACGCGGTGAAGCGGCTGTTCCAGCTGAACGTCTTCGGGGCCGTGCGGCTCAGCCAGCTGCTGCTGCCCGGGATGCGGGAGCGGCGGCGCGGACGGGTGGTCATGGTCGGCTCGATGCTGGCCAGCTTCCCGCTCGCCTACCGGTCCTCGTACGTCGCGTCGAAGGCGGCGATCAAGGGGTTCGCGAGTGCGGCGCGGCGGGAGTACTCCCCGTACGGCGTCGGCATCACGACCGTCGAGCCGGGGTCGATCGCCACCGGGATCAGTGAGCGGCGGACCCAGTACGTCGGGGAGCGCTCACCGTTCCGCGGCGCGTACGACACGATGCTCGCCGCCCTCAACTCCCATGAGGCGAAGGGGATTTCGGCCGAGAAGGTCGCGGCGAAGGTGGTCGCGGTGATCGAGGCGGGCCGGGTGCGGCCGCTGTACGCGGTGGGAAGCAACGCGCCGGTGGTGTTCGCGCTGCGGCGGATCGTCTCGCGGGGCGTGTCCGAGCGGATGGTGGCGCGGCGGCATGGGCTGAGGTAGCGCCTCGCCGGGGGCGGTGCGGTTCTGTTCGCGGCTGCGGGTGAGTGGGGCTGATCGCGGCCACGACGGAGCCGCAGCCGCGAGACGGACCGCACCCGCTACGGCGGGGGCGCGTCGTCGGCGTCCGCCGCGCGGTCCCCGTGGCCCGGCCACCACGCCGCATGCCCGATCAGCGCGGTGAGCGCCGGCGTGAAGATCATCGCCATCACGAACGCCGCGATCACAATGCCGAACGACAGCGCGAACCCCATCTGCGACAGCGTCGAGTTGCCCGCCAGCATCAGCGTCGCGAACGTGCCCGCGAGGATCACGCCCGCCGACGCGATGGTCGGCCCGGAGTGGCGGACGGCCGTGCCCGCCGCCTCGTGCGGGCTCCTGCCCGCGCGGGCCTCCTCGCGCAGCCGGGACACCATCAGGATGTTGTAGTCCGTGCCGAGCGCGACCACGAACAAGTACATGATCACCGGCAGCATGAACATCAGCCCCGGCTGGCTGCCGATCTGCGTGAACAGGAACGACGTCGCGCCGAGCGTCGCGCCGAAGCCGAGCGCCACCGACAGCATCAGGTACCAGGGCGCCACCAGGCTGCGCAGCAGCAGGCCGAGGATGACCATGATGCAGAGCGCGGCGACGGGGAAGACCACCGAGTAGTCGCGGTCCACCGCCTTGTTGATGTCGACGTAGACCGCCGTGATCCCGCCGACCGCCGCACTCGTCCCCTCCGGCGCGTCCGCGTGGGCGGCCGGGCGCAGGTCGTCGCGGACCGTGTTCATCGCGGCGTCGGAGGCCGGTGGATCGTCGAGGACGACGCTGTACGCCGCCGCCCCGCCGTCCGCGCTGAGCGTGGCCGTGCTGACCGTGCCGACCCCGTCGACCTCGGTCAGCGCCTTGCGGAACGCGGCGGTCTGCGCGACCGTGAGCCGCCCGCCCCCGTCCGACGTCAGATACACGCTCGTCGGGTCCGTCGAGCCCGCGGGGAACCCCTTCTCCAGGTCGTTCAGCGCGACCATGGACTCCTTGTCCTTGGGCAGCGCGGACGTCGCCAGGTCGAAGTTGGCCCGGTATCCGAGGGCTCCGAGGGCCAGTACGCCCATGAAGAGCGCCGACACCAGCGCCCACACGGCCGGCCGGCGCGCGATCGCCGAGCCCAGCTTCGCGAACCCCGTGCCCTGCGGCTCGCGCTGCCACGACTTCGACGGCCAGAACACCTTCGTGCCGAGCAGCGAGACGACGGCCGGGACCAGCGTGAGGCCCGCGCACAGCGTCACGAACACCGCGATGGCGAGCGCCGGGCCCATCGACTTGAGCATGCCGAGCGAGGACAGCGCGAGCGCCGCGAACGCGACGATGACCGCGCCGGCCGCCGAGGTGATCGCCTCGCCGACCCGTTCCACGGCGTGCACCATGCCCTGTTTCGGATTCTCCCCCGCCCGGAGCGCCTCCCGGTAGCGGAAGAGGAGGAACAGGATGTAGTCCGTGCCGACGCCGAACAGGACGACCGTGAGGAGTTCCTGGATCGACGAGTCCGCCTTCATGTCGAAGGCCTTGTTCGCCGACGCGATCAGCCCGGTCGCCAGGGGCGAGATGAGGCCGATCAGGACGACCGGCAGCAGCGCGATGATCGGGCTGCGGAAGATGACCAGGAGCAGCACGATGATGATGACGATCGTGCCGACGCCGACCAGGATCCCGGCCCGCTCGGACGCGTCGGCCTCGTCGAGCGCGGTCGCCGCCGAGCCGGTGATGCCGGCCTTCAGGCCGGTGCCCCTGATCTCGTCCTGGAGGTCCGTGCGCAGCGTCTTCACGGCGTCCTGCTGCGAGGTGTCGGACGGGTCGGTGAGCTTGGGCATCGCGACCATCGACGTCTGCACGAGCCCGTTCGGCGACGGCTTCCCGGGCACGACCGCCTCGACCTCGGGGATCTTCTGGTCCGCCAACTCCCTGGATACACGCACCACTTCGGCCGAGTCGGTGGCCTTGAGGCGCTCGCCGTCGGAGCGCTGGAAGACGATGACCGCGCCGATGTTCTGCTGCCGCGGGAACTGCGACTCCTGGATCTCGGAGGCCTCGATCGACTCGTAGCTGTCGGGCAGGAAGCTCGCCTCGTCCGAGCTGGACGTCAGCTTCGGGGCGAACGAGATCACGGCCGCGGCCACGACGACCCAGCCGAGGATGACCCACCAGGGCCGGCGGACCACGAACCGACCGAGTGCTGCGAACATGCCTCGACACCTCTCGTCACCGCCCCCGGGTCACCCCGCCAGCCTCACCCGGCACCGCACGCCCTGCCACTCGGGACCGCTCGACGTGCGGGTTCCGTACGGGCGTCGGATGCTGGAAGGTGCGGTGCGGTGCGGTGCGCGTGGTGGGGTGCGGTGCGGGCGGTGCGGCCGGTGTCGTCGGGTCAGCGCGGCGTGGTGCTGTCGTCGACGACCGTCACGGTGGCCGTCGGGGCGCCCTCGCGCTCGTTGCCGGCGGCGTGCGTCACCGAGCCGGCCGCGCCGAGCACCGCCACGGCGAGTGCGCCCGCGAGGAGCGCGGAGAACAAGGGGCTGCGGACGCGCACGAGGACCTCGCAAGTTGTCGAGCAACCGGTAAGTTGTCGATTAAGCAGAATTAACTTCCCTTAACTGGACGCACAACCTAGGGGGTTGGCGGGACACGGGGCAAGAGGCGACACTCACCGCATGCCCGAAGAACCAGCTCAGCAGCAGGACACGGAGCACGTGGGCCGCCGCGTCCTGCGCCTGCGCACCGAGCGCGGACTCACCCAGCGCCAGGTCGCCGAACCCGCGTACACCCCCGCCTACATCTCCACCCTGGAGGCGGGACGCGTCCGCCCCTCGGACGCGGCGCTGCGGCACATCGCCGAGCGTCTCGGTGTCACGTACGAGGAACTGGCCACGGGCCGGCCCGCGCATCTGGCGACGGACCTGAGGCTGCGGCTCACCGAGGCGCAGCGCGCCCTCGCCACGGGCGCCGCGAGCGAAGCCGCCCTGTGCTACCAGGAGTTGAGCGCGGAGGCCGAGCGGCACGGGCTCGACGCGGAGCGCGCGGCGGCCGAACTCGGACTCGGCGAATGTGCGCTGGAGAGCGGCGAACTGACCCTGGCGCGCGCCCACTTCGACACCGCCGACGCCCTGCTCACCGAGGCGGGGGCGCCGCTGCCGCAGCGGGCGCCGGTGATCCGGGCGCGGGCCGTGGCCCACTACCTGTCCGGGTCCCTGCGCTACGCCTGCTACCTCCTGGAGACGGCCCTGGACGAGCTGAACACGTCCGGGCTGCACGACCCGGACGCCCTCGTACTCCTCTACACCGCGTCCATCGCCCCCTACATGGACATGGGCGCCCACGCGCGCGCCGCCCAGGCCGCCGAACTGGCCCTCTCGCTCGCCCCGCACGTCGGCGACCCGGCGCTCGTCGCGCAGATGCACCGCTCCGTGGCCCGCACCCTGCTCGCCGAGGGCAAGGTCGCCCAGGCCGACGCGTCCCTGGCGAAGGCGGCCGAGCTGTACCAACAGCTCCAGATCCGCACCGAGTTGGCGCACTGTCACTGGATGCGCGGATACGTCCACGCGCAGGCGGGCCGGCTCGACGACGCGGAGAGCGAACTGAGGACCGCGCGCGACATGCTCTCCGCCAAGCGGGCCGCCCTCTACACGCAGCAGGTCGAGGTCGAACTGGCCGATGTGCTGAGGCGGTTGGGCCGCGCCGAGGAGGCCGAGCGGATGCTCCGGGCGCTGCTCGGCGTGATCGGTCCCGAGCGCGGCGCCGTGCACGCGGCGGGCGCGCACCGCATGCTCGGCCTGATCGCCCAGGAGTCGGGCGGCACCGAGCGCGCCGAGGAGCACTACGTCACCGCCCTCAGCCTGCTCGAACGCGCGGGAGCGGCGGGGGACCTGGCCGACCTGTGCCGGCTGCTCGGCGACCTGTACCGCCGCGCGGGCCGCATCGAGGCCGCCCTGGACACCTACCGCACGGGCCTCGGGCACCGCGCGGCGCCCGGCACCACGACCCTGGGCCCGGCCCCGGCCCGGCCGCCGCTGTGATCCGGCCGCCGCTGTGATCCGGCCGCCGCTGTGATCCGGCCGCGCGGATAAAAGCGGACAGATATATGCGCCGGGTATTCCTGGGCGGGCCGCACGGGCGTACATTCCCTTCACCGTCGGCGTACTCCAGGGCACGGATGAACCGCGTCGGTGCTGTTCATCCCCCGCGCACCCGCGCGACGCCGATGGCTGACGGCAGGCGAAGATCCAGCGGGAGCACCTGCGAGAACCTGCCGCCCCTGGACGGGCCCGGCCGCTCCCCTCGACGCACCACACGGCCGGGCCCCGTCGGGGCCCCACCCGCCCGGGGACGAGCGGTCAGCGGTTGCCCTGCCTGCGGGCCTGCGCCTTCTGCTGCATGCCGCGCGACTTCGCCGACACGGAGTCGAGGTTCCTCCTGGCCTGCTGCGCGCGCTGCTCGGCCGACCCCGAGACGGACCTCTCCACTCTGCCCCTGCCCGTCGGGTTCGGCATCCGGGAGACTGGGCCCATGGGAATAGCCGTGATGGTGACGCTGCCGGGGCTGGTGATCGTGCTGACCGTGATCGCCTTCGTGGACCAGGGGCTGCGCCTGGCGGGCCGCCGCAGGAGGCGGAGCCAGATCTCGGCCACCGGGTTCGAGCAGCTGCACGCCACGTTCTCGCCGGGCAAGCAGAGCGAGCTCAAGGAGCGGCAGAGCGCGCTGGTGCTCCGCGACGACGAGGAGGACGGGGCGCCGCCGTCCCGGTCCCGCGTCGACCTCGACGGCGGTCGGGCCGTCATCCGGATCCGGGGCGTCTGAGCCCGGACCGCGGGGCTCCGCCGCCGGATCGCCGCGAGCGCCCGGCCGTCCCAGGCACTATGGGGCCATGACGAGTCAGAGCAACGGGTCCATGCCCGACTGGGAGAAGCGTTTCCGGGCGCCGCGGGTGTCGCTGCCCGACTGGGCTGAGGACGCGCCGGACCGCTCGCTGTTCGTGTCGAACGCGACAGGGACGTACGAGCTGTACGCGTGGGACAGGGCCACCGGCGAGCAGCGCCAGGCGACGGACCGGGCGAACGGGACGACGGACGGGGTGCTGTCCCCCGACGGCGCGTGGATCTGGTGGTTCAGCGACAAGGACGGCGACGAGTTCGGCGTCTGGCTGCGGCAGCCCTTCGCGGGCGGCCCCGACACCGAGGCCGTCCCCGGGCTCGCGCCCTCCTACCCGGCCGGGCTCGCCCTCGGCCGCGACGGGCACACCGCGGTCGTCGGCCGCTCCACGGACGAGGACGGGACGACGATCCACGTCGTGGCCCCCGGCTCCGACGGCCCCGTCGAGATCTACCGGCACCGTGAGTCCGCCGGCGTCGGCGACCTCAGCCACGACGGCACGCTGATCGCGATCGAGCACACCGAGCACGGCGACGCGATGCACTCGGCACTGCGTGTGGTCCGCCTCGACGGGTCGACGGTCGCCGAGCTCGACGACACCGAGGGCGGCGAGCGGGAGCTGGGCCTCGAAGTGCTCGGCTTCGCGCCCGTCGAGGGCGACACCCGGCTGCTCGTCGGGCACCAGCGGCGCGGCCGCTGGGAGCCGATGGTGTGGGACACCGCCTCCGGCGAGCAGACCGATCTCGCCCTCGACCTGCCGGGCGACGTGTCGGCGGAGTGGTACCCGGACGGGTCCGCGCTGCTGATCGTCCACGAGTTCGAGGCCCGCGGCGACCTGTGGCGCTACGAGTTCGCGACCGGCGCCCTCACCAAGGTCGACACCCCGCTCGGCACGGTCTCCGGCGCCTCGGCCCGCCCCGACGGCAGCGTCGAGTACCTGTGGTCGTCGGCCGCGCAGCCACCGGTCGTCCGCTCGACCAGCGGTGCGGTCGTCCTCGACCCGCCCGGCATGAAGGCTCCGGCGTCCGTGCCGGTGGAGGACGTGTGGGTGGAGGGTCCCGGCGGCCGCGTCCACGCCCTCGTACAGAAGCCGGCCGGCGCGACGGGACCGCTGCCCACCGTCTTCGAGATCCACGGCGGGCCCACCTGGCACGACTCGGACTCGTTCGCGGCGGGCCCGGCGGCCTGGCTCGACCACGGGTTCGCGGTGGTCCGGGTCAACTACCGGGGCTCGACCGGCTACGGCCGCGAGTGGACCGACGCCCTCAAGCACCGCGTCGGCCTGATCGAGCTGGAGGACATCGCGGCCGTCCGCGAGTGGGCCGTCACCTCCGGCCTCGCCGACCCGGACCGGCTCGTCCTCGCGGGCGGCTCCTGGGGCGGCTATCTGACCCTCCTCGGCCTCGGCACCCAGCCCGGCGCCTGGGCCGTGGGCCTCGCGGCGGTCCCGGTCGCGGACTACGTCACGGCGTACGAGGACGAGATGGAGGCCCTCAAGGCGCTGGACCGCACCCTGTTCGGCGGCTCCCCCGACGAGGTCCCGGACCGCTTCACGGCGTCGTCCCCGCTCACGTACGTGGACGACGTGAAGGCCCCGGTCTACATCTCGGCGGGGCTCAACGACCCGCGCTGCCCCATCCGCCAGATCGACCACTACGTGGACCGGCTCGCCGCCCGCGACGCCGTGCACGAGGTCTACCGGTACGACGCCGGGCACGGCTCGCTCGTCGTCGAGGAACGCATCAAGCAGGTCGCGCTCGAACTGGACTTCGCGAAGCGTCACTTGCCGAGCTGAGGCCCACGGGGCGGGGGGCGCGGAATCGGCCTTTACATCGGACCCGTACCTTTGAAGGCGTGTACCGGTTCCTGCTGACCCCCCGCTGGTGGGGGATCAACATCTTCGTCCTGCTGGCGATCCCCGTCTGCGTCTACATGGGCTCGTGGCAGCTCAGCCGTTTCGAGGACCGGGTGCAGGACCACCGGACCGCGAGCGAGCGCAGCACGGCCAACGAGAAGGCGGCCCCCGAGCCGCTCGCCTCGCTGCTGCCGGTCGACACGAACACCTCGGGCAAACGCGCCACGGCGACCGGCCGCTACGACAAGCAGCTCCTGGTCCCGGACCGCGACCTCGACGGACGAACCGGCTTCTACGTCGTGACGCTCCTGAAGGTCGACGGCACCGGCACGGCGCTCCCCGTCGTCCGCGGCTGGCTGCCCGGCGCCGCCACCGCAGCGAAGGCGCCCGCCCCGCCGAAGGGCGAGGTCACCGTGGTCGGTGCCCTCCAGGCGTCGGAGTCGGCGGGCTCGAACGGCGTGACGACGGCCGGTGGCCTGCCCTCCGGACAGGTCGGCATGATCAGCGCCGCGTCCCTGGTGAACGTCGTCCCGTACGACGTCTACGACGCGTGGGTCACCCTCGACCGGGCGGACGGGGCGATGACGGCGGTCCCGGCCACCACCCCGCAGGGCAGCGGCCTCGACCTGAAGGCGTTCCAGAACCTCGGCTACACCGGCGAGTGGTTCGTCTTCGCGGGCTTCGTCGTGTTCATGTGGTTCCGCCTGGTGCGCCGCGAGGCGGAGGCGCTGCGCGACGCCGAACTGGGCCTCACCGAGGCCGGGGAACAGCCCGCCTGATCACGACGCGGGCAGGATGCCCGTGCGGTACAGCGTGCCCGCGCACGCGTCCGGGATCTTCGCCGTGACGACGGGCGAGCCCGGCTCCGGCGTGTGCGAGACGACGATGCTGCCGTCGGCGGTGTCCTCGTGACCGAGCTGCGTCGACAGACCGGAGTCCGTGCTGTCGCCGGTGGACGTCGCCGTGTCCCCGGTCGGCGTCGGCGTCGGCGTGGGTGTGGGGGACGCGTCGCCGCCGGAGGAGCCGTCGCCGCCACCGCTGCCGCTGTCGCCGCCGCTCGAACCGCCACCCGTCGAGGGGCAGCTCGCGGACGGCACCCAGGCGAACTTCACCTCGTACGCCATGCCGGGCTCCAGGATGAGCTGGCTCGGCTCGGTGGACGGGTCGGGCAGGCCGGTCGCCGGGTCGCCCGACGTGTGGTCGATGACGCCGACCTTCGCCGGGTCGGCCGCGCCCTGCGCGATGGTGGAGACGCTGCCGGGGCTGTCGATCGTGCAGTTGGCGTTCGAGACGTTCGTGACGCGGAACGTGCCGTAGACCGTGCCCGAGCCGTCCGGGGCCGAGACGCTCGGCACGGGCTGGCCCAGTTCGTTCGCGGCGCAGACCGGGGAGCTGGCGGCGGCCGTCGACGCGGGATCCGTACCGGCGGTGGCACCGCCGGAGGCCTTCCCCTTGTCGCCCTTCTTGCCGTCCCCGTCCTTGCCCTGGGACGCGGACGGCGAGCCCGCGCCGGCACCGTCGGAGCCCTTGCCCGCGTCGACGCCGCCATGGGTCTTCGAGCTGCTGCCCGCCATCCACGGCCGGTCGCCCGCTGCGCCGGAGCTCGTCACGTGCAGTACCGCGGGCACCGCCATCGCGACGAACACCCCGGCGGCGACGGCGCCCACGGCGGCCTGCCGCTTACGGGCCCGGCGCGCCGGAACCGCCCGGCGCAGATGGTCGAGCACCTCGTCCGCCGGCTCGATCTCGCGCACCGCCTGGCGCATCATGCGCCGCAGTGCCAGCTCGTCGCTGCCGAGGCCGGTGGCTCCGAGGGTGTCGGGGCCGCTCGCGTCGTCGGCCGCCGCATCGGCCGGACGGCGGGGTCCGTCGTTCACAGTTGCGTTCCCAGCGTGCTCGTCCTGCTTGCCCTGCTCGTGTTGCTCATGTTGCTCGCCCTGTTCGCCCCGCTCGGACTTCTTGAACAGGTCGTCGGGGCCGCGGCCCGGGAGGCTCATACCGGCTCCTCCATGGCGACCCGCAGAGCCGCTATGCCGCGAGACCCGTACGCCTTCACCGAGCCCAGGGATATCCCCAGCGCGTCGGCGACCTGCGCCTCGGTCATGTCCGCGAAGTAGCGCAGCACGAGCACCTCGCGCTGGCGCCGCTGCAACCCCTTGAGCGCCTTCTTCAGGGCGTCCCGCTCCAGGAGGTCGTACGCCCCCTCCTCGGCGCTCGCCATGTCGGGCATCGGCTTGGTGAGGAGCTTCAGCCCGAGGATGCGGCGGCGCAGGGTGGACCGCGAGAGGTTCACGACGGTCTGGCGCAGGTACGCCAGCGTCTTCTCCGGCTCCCTGACCCGCTTGCGCGCCGAGTGGACGCGGATGAACGCCTCCTGGACCACGTCCTCGCAGGAGGCGGTGTCGTCGAGGAGGAGTGCCGCGAGCCCGAGGAGCGATCGGTAGTGGGCCCGGTAGGTCTCGGTCAGGTGGTCGACGGTGGTGCCTGCTGCCTCCATCGCCTCGTCAGCGCCCTGCGCCTGCGCCGGTACACGCGTCGGCCGCGTCGCTGGCATGGGGGCGATCACCGGCATGCCGCCGGCCGCGCCCCCACGGGGCCGACGCGTTCCGAGGGGAGCGAGGTGCGGACGAAGGGCCGCGCCCCTCGCCTGTACCGCTGTGAAGTCCAGTACCTCTGCCACGCCTGTTGGACACGCTTCCCCCCGTCAGGGTTGTACGCGTCCGGCGCCCCATTTGCGACAGACTTCGTCATCCCCACCGATGACGATGCGTCAGTTGCCGACATGCGTACCTGCTCTTCCCCTATGCCCCAATTAGTCCTTGTGGCCCGCGCCTCGAAGAGCCGGCACCCCCTGAAAGGCCACCGCCCCTCACAAGGGCTACCGCAATGACGCTCCCCGCCCTGCGTGCGGTTGCAGGACGGGGAGGGAATCTCCTGGGAATCTTCGAACATTCAAGGACCCGGGTTCAAGTGGTTCAGACCAACGCCGGAGAGACGTCACCCACACAGAACTCACACAGATCCTACGAGGGGATCCGGATATGTGAAGGGCCCGACCGCTAAGCGAACTCCCCCGCGACCAACTCGGCGATCTGCGCGGTGTTCAAAGCGGCGCCTTTACGGAGATTGTCCCCGCACACGAAGAGTTCGAGCCCGGTCGGATCGTCGAGCGAGCGCCGGACGCGCCCCACCCACGTCGGATCGGTGCCCACCGCGTCGGCCGGCGTGGGGAACTCACCGGCGGCCGGATTGTCGAAGAGCACGACACCGGGCGCGGTCGCGAGGATCTCGCGGGCCCGGTCCACGGTGACCTCGCTCTGGAAGCGGGCGTGGACGGTCAGGGAGTGCGTGGTGACCACCGGCACCCGTACGCAGGTGACGGCGACCGGCAGAGCGGGCAGGCCGAGGATCTTGCGGGACTCGTCCCGCACCTTCATCTCCTCCGACGACCAGCCGTCCTCCCGGAGCGATCCGGCCCACGGCACGACGTTCAGCGCGACCGGCTCGGGGAACGGCCCGGTCTGATCACCGACGGCCCGCCGCACATCACCCGGGCTGGTCCCCAGCTCCGTACCGGCGACGAGGGAGAGCTGCGCCCGCAGCGTCTCGACCCCGGCGCGCCCCGCGCCGCTCACGGCCTGGTAGCTCGACACCACCAGCTCGCGCAGCCCGAACTCGGCGTGCAGCGCGCCCACGGCCACGATCATCGACAGGGTCGTGCAGTTGGGGTTCGCGACGATGCCGCGCGGCCGCACGCGCGCGGCGTGCGGATTGACCTCGGGGACGACGAGCGGCACGTCCGGGTCCATCCGGAAGGCGGCCGAGTTGTCGACGACCACCACGCCCTTGGACGCGGCGACGGGCGCCCACTGGGCGGAGACGTCGTCGGGCACGTCGAACATCGCGACGTCGACCCCGTCGAAGACCGACTCCTCCAGGGCGACGACCTCGACCTCCTGGCCGCGCACGCTGAGCTTGCGGCCGGCCGAGCGCGCCGAGGCGACCAGGCGGATCTCACCCCAGATGTCCGCGTGCTGCGACAGGATCTGGAGCAGAACGGCACCGACGCTCCCGGTCGCTCCCACGACCGCGAGCGTCGGACGCCGCGCGGAGGACACAGCCATCAGCGGCCGGTGCCTCCGTAGACCACGGCCTCGTCGGAGTCCGAGTCGAGCCCGAAGGCGGAGTGCACGGCGCGCACCGCCTCGTTCACGTCGTCGGCCCGCGTGACCACGGAGATGCGGATCTCGGACGTCGAGATCAGCTCGATGTTGACGCCCGCGTCGGTGAGCGCCTCGAAGAACCCGGCCGTGACACCCGGGTTCGTCTTCATACCGGCGCCGACGAGGGAGATCTTGGCGATCTGGTCGTCGTAGCGCAGCGAGTCGAAGCCGACGTTCGCCTTCTGCTTCTCCAGGGCGTCGATGGCCTTGCGGCCCTCGCTCTTGGGGAGCGTGAAGGAGATGTCGGTCAGTCCGGTGGAGGCGGCCGAGACGTTCTGGACGATCATGTCCAGGTTGATCTCCGCGTCCGCGACGGCCCGGAAGATCTTGGCGGCCTCGCCCGGCTTGTCCGGGACGCCGACGACGGTGACCTTCGCCTCGGAGGTGTCGTGCGCGACACCGGAGATGATCGCCTGCTCCACGGGTTCGTCCCCTTGCTGCTTCACGAGCGGTTCGTTGCTGACCCACGTGCCCTGCAACCCGCTGAACGAGGACCGCACGTGGATCGGGATGTTGTAACGGCGGGCGTACTCCACGCACCGGTGGAGCAGCACCTTCGAGCCGGAGCTCGCGAGCTCCAGCATGTCCTCGAAGGAGATCCAGTCGATCTTCCGCGCCTTCTTCACGACGCGCGGGTCGGCGGTGAACACACCGTCGACGTCCGTGTAGATCTCACAGACCTCGGCGTCGAGCGCGGCGGCAAGAGCGACGGCGGTCGTGTCCGACCCACCACGGCCGAGCGTGGTGATGTCCTTCTTGTCCTGCGAGACGCCCTGGAACCCGGCGACGATCGCGATGTTGCCCTTGTCGAGGGACTCGCGGATACGCCCCGGCGTGACGTCGATGATCCGGGCTTTGTTGTGGACGGAGTCGGTGATGACGCCGGCCTGACTGCCCGTGAACGACTGCGCCTCGTGGCCCAGGTTTTTGATCGCCATGGCCAGCAGTGCCATGGAGATACGCTCTCCGGCGGTCAGCAGCATGTCGAACTCTCGTCCGGCAGGGATCGGGGATACCTGCTCGGCGAGATCGATCAACTCATCCGTCGTGTCACCCATCGCGGACACCACGACAACCACCTGGTTGCCGTTCTTCTTGGCGTCGACGATCCGCTTGGCGACCCGCTTGATGCCCTCGGCATCTGCAACGGAGGAGCCTCCGTACTTCTGCACGACAAGGCCCACGTGCGCTCCTCGCTCAGTCCGTCTGTCACCGCATGTACGTATGCGTACTGCGGTCGGCTCAGTCTAACGAGCGGCCGAAATCCACCCCGGCCATATCGCATCGTGAGATGTCCCGCTCACGACGTGATCACCGGGTTTTCGGGTACGGGGTCGGCCGCTCCGAACGAGCGCATGCCCACGCGCTCACGGGACAACCGGGAAAGTGGGCCAGGTCACTTCCTGGATCACTTCACGGATCACTTCGCGGATCACTTCACGGGGCGAAGGCCCAGCGGGCCCGCGATCTCCTCCGCCATGACCTTCCCGGCCTCCTCCTCCAGGGAGCCCTCGGCCGCCGAGAGGTCCTCGTCGGTGTCGAGGCCGTCGAGGTCGTCGAGCGGCTGGTTGAGGCGGACGTGCGCCACCAGGGACTGCAGGGCGCGCAACGTCGCCGAGGCCGTCGAGCCCCAGTTGGAGAAGTACGAGAACTGCCACCACCACAGCGCTTCCGTGACGCGGCCCGCGCGGTAGTGGGCCATGCCGTGGCGCAGATCGGTGACCACATCGGCCAGGTCGTCCGAGATGCGGGCCGCGACCGGCGCCTTGCGGGGCTCGTACGGGTCGAAGACCTCGGAGTAGACGTCGACCGGGTCGAGGAGCAGCGCCAGCCGCTCGCGCAGTTCGTCGGCCTCGTCGGCGGCGGCCTCCGGGCCCAGGTCGGGCTCGTAGCGCTCGTCCGGGACGATGTCCTCGTGCGCGCCCAGCCGGCCGCCCGCCAGCAGCAGCTGGGAGACCTCGAGGAGCAGGAAGGGCACGGCCGAGTCCGGCTCGTCACCCTTGGCGACCTCGGTCACGGCCACGATGAACGACGCGACCTGGTCCGAGATCTGGACCGCGAAGTCGTCGGGGTTCTGCGTCGTGGCGTGCAGGGTCGCGTCGCCGGACCCCTTGGCCGGGGACACGGCGGTCTCGGTGGCGGTGTTCGTCGTCTCAGACATCTAGCAGTCGTCTCCCCTCGAAGGCGCGGCCGAGAGTGACCTCGTCCGCGTACTCCAGGTCGCCCCCGACGGGGAGGCCGCTGGCCAGGCGGGTGACCTTCAGGCCCATGGGCTTGATCATCCGGGCGAGGTACGTCGCCGTGGCCTCGCCCTCCAGGTTCGGATCGGTGGCCAGGATCAGCTCCGTGACCGTCCCGTCGGCCAACCGCGCGAGAAGTTCTCGTATACGCAGGTCGTCGGGACCGACACCCTCGATCGGGCTGATCGCCCCGCCGAGCACGTGGTACTTCCCACGGAACTCACGGGTCCGCTCGATCGCCACGACGTCCTTGGGCTCCTCGACCACGCAGATGACGCTCAGGTCGCGGCGCGGGTCGCGGCAGATGTTGCAGAGCTCTTCCTGCGCCACGTTGCCGCACGTCGCGCAGAAGCGGACCTTCGCCTTGACCTCCATCAGGGCCTGCGCGAGACGCCGTACGTCCGTGGGCTCCGCCTGGAGGATGTGGAAGGCGATCCGCTGCGCGCTCTTGGGACCGACGCCGGGCAGCCTGCCCAACTCGTCGATGAGGTCCTGGACCACGCCTTCGTACACGGATTGCCTTCCCTGCTGCCTGCGGTTGTCGCTCGGTACGTACGGTAGTCGGCGCCGGGCCTAGAAGGGGAGGCCCGGGATGCCGCTGCCGCCGCCCAGTCCCTGGGCGAGCGGGCCGAGCTTCTGCTGCTGGAGCGCCTGCGCGTTCTCGTTGGCCGCCGCGACCGCCGCGACCACCAGGTCGGCGAGGGTCTCGGTGTCGTCCGGGTCGACCGCCTTGGGGTCGATGACGAGGCCGCGAAGCTCACCCGAGCCCGTCACCGTCGCCTTGACGAGGCCGCCGCCGGCCTGGCCGTCGACCTCGGTCTGCGCCAGCTCCTCCTGGGCCTGTGCGAGATCCTGCTGCATCTTCTGGGCCTGCTGGAGCAGCTGCTGCATGTTGGGCTGGCCACCACCGGGGATCACGATCAGCTCCTTTTCCGGTCCGTCTGAGGTCCGCTTCCGAGGGTCCTGAGGGGGGCCGTGGCCCCTCAAACGAGCCTACGTGGTCCAGGGGACGCCCGCCCCGGCACCTCACACTGCACTCTTTCGAGTGAGATACGCGGAAACAGCCCGCTTTCCTATACCTGATGAAGGCCCACTTCTGGGCGGAAAACCCGCGAAAACGGGTCCTTGGCCACCCATTGGGCGGTAGGAAGATGCTGCACATTCAGCCCCAGCCGTACCAGTCGAGGGAGTGCCGGGTGAGCCAGCCGGATATGCAGCCCGAAGGGCCGCCCCAGGAGGGGGCAGGCCCGGGTGAGAACGGCGACCGGGGCACGCGCGACCTCAGCGGGCGGGCGTTCCCGCTCGGCGACTGGGGCGAGCCCGCCGAGCGGCTCGACGAGCTGTACCGGTGGGTCGAGCAGGGCGCCCTGCGGACGGCGTCCTGGTACCTCGCCGACCGGCTGCGGAAGCGGCGGGGCGCGCGGGCGCTGCGCGGGGCGCGGCGCTCGGAGCGTTGTGCGGAGGCGTGCTGCCGCTGCTCGACCTGACGGACGCGATGCCCGGGGTGGCTCCCTGGGGGTACCTGGCGCTGCTGCTCGCCGTGGCCTGCGTCGCCTGCGACCGCTACTTCGGGCTGACCTCCGGCTGGATAAGGGACGTCGCCACCGCACAGGCCGTGCAGCGGCGGTTGCAGGTGCTCCAGTTCGACTGGGCGTCGGAGAGCGTGCGCGAGGTGCTCGGGCCGACGGAGGGGACGGCGAGCGAGGCCGCCGAGCGGTGCCTGGGCGTGCTGCGGCGGTTCACGGAGGACGTGACGGAGCTGGTGCGCTCCGAGACGGCGGACTGGATGGTGGAGTTCCGGTCCGGTCCCGCGCCGCTGGTCATGCAGTCCACGGTGCCCGGCGTCCCGCGCCCCGCGGAACCGCCGCACGGCCGCTTCCCGCTGCCGCCCGGGACGCGCCCGAACATGCCGCGCCAGCGCCCGCCCGAGCCCCGCTAGCTCTTCGAACGGCTTCGGGGCGGGGCGCGGCTAGGGTGGCCGGACGAACATCGCCCAGCCGAACCGGGGGAACCGACCCGTGCCGCCCGTTCCCGACGGTCCCGCCGTCACCCGCAACACCCTGCGCCGGCAGATCGCGGACGCGCTGCGCGACGAGATCCTCGGGGGGCGCCTCGACCCCGGCCAGGAGTTCACGGTCAAGGAGATCGCCGAGGGGTACGGGGTGTCGGCCACGCCGGTCCGCGAGGCCCTGGTCGACCTCACCGCGCAGGGCCTGCTCGATTCCGCCCAGCACCGCGGCTTCCGCGTCCACGAGTACTCGCTCGCCGACTACCGCGCCATGATCGAGGCCCGCAGCCTCGTCGCGGACGGCATCTTCCGCGGCCTCACCGAGAACCCGCCGGAGAACCCCGGCACCCCGGCCGCCCTGGCCGGCGTCCGGCGCCGCGGCGAGGAGGCCGCCCGCGCCGCGAGCGCCGGCGACCTGAACGTTCTCATCGGCTACGACCTGCGCTTCTGGCGCGAACTGTCCGCCCTGTTCGGCAATCCGTACCTCTCCGACTTCTTCCACCGGCTGCGCGTCCAGTCCTGGATGTGCGCCGTGCCGGTGCTCCGCCGGGCCGGCGACCTCCGGGGCCGCCTGTGGTCCGGGCACTGCGATCTGGTGGACGCGCTGAGCCACCGGGACGCCGCCGCCGCGCACGCGATCATCGCCTCGTACAACACGGACTCGCTCGCGCTGATCGAGCGCCTCTCGGACCGATAGCGCGGGCCGCTCAGCGGGTACCTGCAAGGCAGGGCTGTGCCGGGACACCGCGCATTACCCTGACGTACGCCGCGAACACGCCCGCGCAACCGACCGGACTCTAAGGAGCCCCCTTGGCCTGTGACCTGTGGCTCGTCCCCCTCGTCGACGTACTGTGCCACAGCCCCGACAACCCCTTCGCCGAAGAACTCGCCCTCTACGACAAGGCGTTGCACGAGGCAGGACTGCCGCCGGTGCCGGTCTACGCGTACATGCCGGGCCTGTCCGGCGACGTGGCGCCGGTCGCGGGGTTCGACTACGACGCGCTGCACTTCCTGCGCCGCGCGTATCTCCTGCAACTGTGCGGACTCGCGGTGACCCCGGTCGACGAACTGGGTGGCGACTACGAGCAGTTGCTGGAGATGTTCGAGTCGACGGCGCAGAGTTCGCACCTGGTGTGGCACTACGACCACGCGGGCGCCTACGTCCCCGTGGACTTCACCGAGCCACTGTCCAACGACGAACTCCTCGCCGGGGGCGGCCCGTTGGGCTCGTCCCACGCGCTGCTGCGCGAACTGGAGTACGTCGCCCCGTCGATCGGCATAGACGCGGCCAACCCCCCGCTGCCGCCGCCCGCACCCCCCGCGCCCACGTCCCTGGAGGAGCCGGCCGCGCCGGTCCCGCCGGGCGACAGCCCCTTCGCACGTGAGCGTCACGTCTGGCTGGGCCTGCACCAGGCGGCCACGCGCAGCCTGGCCCAGGGTTCGATGATCATCTTCAGCTGAGGCGGAGTTCCGTCACCCGGCGGCGGGGCCCCGCGGGCAGAGCACAGCCCCCGCCCCGCCGCCGACCTCGGCAGGCGTCACGCCACGACGTGCTCGTCCGCCACCGAGAGGGCCGCGTCCAGCGCCGCGAGACCCTCCTTGGCCTCCGCCTCGGTGACGTTCAGCGGCGGCACCACGTGGGTGCGGTTCATGTTGATGAAGGGCCACAGGCCGTGCGCCTTCGCCGCCGCGCCGAACGCGGCCATCGGGGCGTTCGCCTCACCGGTCGCGTTGTACGGCACCAGCGGCTCGCGCGTCTCCCGGTCCCGTACGAGGTCCAGGGCCCAGAACATGCCCACGCCGCGCACCTCGCCGACCGACGGGTGCCGCTCGGCGAGCTCGCGCAGGGCGGGCTCGATGATCTCGGCGCCCGTCCTCGCGGCCTGCTCGACGATGCCCTCCTCCTCCATCACGTTGATGGTGGCGACGGCGGCGGCGCAGGCCAGCGGGTGGCCGGAGTAGGTGAGACCGCCCGGGTAGGGCCGCTTCGCGAACGTCTCGGCGATCGCGGCGGAGATCGCGACACCGCCGAGCGGCACGTACCCCGAGTTCACGCCCTTCGCGAACGTCATCAGGTCCGGCGTCACGTCGTACAGGTCGGCGGCGAACCACTTGCCCGTACGGCCGAAGCCCGCCATGACCTCGTCGAGGACGAAGACGATGCCGTAGCGGTCGCACAGCTCACGGACCCCGGCGAGGTACCCGGCGGGCGGCAGCATGATGCCGGCCGTGCCCGGGACGGTCTCCAGGATGATCGCGGCGATCGTCGCCGGACCCTCGAACTGGATCGTCGCCTCCAGGTGCTCCAGGGCACGCGCGCACTCCTGCTCCTCCGTCTCGGCGTAGAAGCGCGAGCGGTACAGGAACGGCGCCCAGAAGCGGACGACGCCCGCGCTGCCGCTGTCGTTGGCCCAGCGGCGCGGGTCACCGGTGACGTTGATCGCCTGCTGGGTGCCGCCGTGGTACGAGCGGTACGCGGAGAGCACCTTCGGACGGCCCGTGTGCAGACGGGCCATGCGCAGGGCGTGCTCCACGGCGTCGGCGCCGCCGTTGGTGAAGAAGATCTTGTCGAGGTCGCCGGGGGTGCGCTCGGCGATGAGGCGTGCGGCCTCGGAGCGCGACTCGATGGCGAAGGCGGGCGCGAACGTCGTCATCGTCGCGGCCTGCTCCTGGATCGCTGCGACGACCTTCGGGTGCTGGTACCCGATGTTCGTGTAGACGAGCCCGGAGGTGAAGTCGAGGTAGCGGTTTCCGTCGTAGTCCCAGAAGTACGAGCCTTCGGCACCGGCGACGGCCAGCGGGTCGATGAGCTCCTGTGCGGACCAGGAGTGGAACACGTGCGCACGGTCCGCGGCCTTCACGGCGGCGCCGACCTGGGGATTCGGCTGAGGGGTCATGGGGCCGAGGGTAGATCTCCCGTGCCCCGGGAGACCATCGGCGTCCTGTCTGTGGGATGCGGACGAACGCGACAGTCTGTCGCCCCGGAGGCCGGGAACCGGGGACCGGGGCGACCGGGGACGTGGGACCGGGGATCGGCGGATACCGCCGGGGTGTCGCTGGAGTGCAGCCCGGGATACCCACGGGATGCCGGCGCGAGCGAGCCGACGGGCGCGCGCGGGAACCGGTGGGACGCCGTCTCGTCCGTTACGGAACCGTAGAGGCCGGAACCGCCCTCTCTGTCGTATGTCCGCACTATTCTCGGGTAGTTGCTCACACACGGGGGAGGGTGGCGCGACATGGAGAGACTGGAGGCGCTGGGGCCGGGAGACCCGCAGCGCATCGGTGCGTACCGGCTGCTGGGGCGGCTCGGCGCGGGCGGCATGGGGCAGGTGTACCTGGCGCGGTCGGAGCGGGGGCGCACCGTCGCCGTGAAACTGGTGCGCCAGGAGCTCGCGGAGCAGGAGGAATTCCGGAACCGCTTCCGGCAGGAGGTGCGGGCCGCGCGGCGGGTCGGCGGCGCGTGGACGGCGCCCGTCCTCGACGCGGACACGGAGGCCGACATCCCGTGGCTGGCCACGGGCTATGTGGCGGGTCCCGCCCTCCAGCAGGTCGTCTCGCACGACTACGGCGCGCTGCCGGAGCGTTCCGTGCGCATCCTGGCCGCCGGGCTCGCCCACGCCATCAAGGACATCCATGCCGCGGGCCTGATCCACCGCGACCTGAAGCCGTCGAACGTGCTGGTGACCATCGACGGCCCGCGCGTCATCGACTTCGGTATCGCGCGTGCCCTGGAGACCGTCACGGACGGCGGTCTGACGCGCACCGGAGCGCTCGTCGGATCGCCCGGCTTCATGGCCCCGGAGCAGGTGCGCGGCGACCGGATCACCCCGGCGTGCGACGTGTTCTGCCTGGGGTCCGTCCTCGCGTACGCGGCCACCGGCGCGCTGCCGTTCGGCACGTCCAACAGCGGGGTGCACGCCCTGATGTTCCGCATCGCCCAGGAGGAGCCCGACCTGTCGGAGCTCCCCGAGGGCCTTCAGGATCTCGTACGGGACTGCCTGCGCAAGCAGCCGGAGGACCGGCCCTCGCTCGACGAGCTCCTGGAGCGGACCGGCGCCGAGGACACCCTGGGCGACGGCGGCCGCACCCGCGACCCGTGGCTACCGGGCGCACTCGTGGCCCAACTCGGGCGTCACGCCGTGCAGTTGCTCGACTCGGAGGACCCGGAGCAGGCGTCCGCGCCCGCGCCTCCCCGCTCCCGCCCGCGCTACCCGTGCCTCCCGCGCCGCCCGCCGAGGAGCCCGGGAAGCAGCCCGGGAGAGCGTCCCGCCGCCGCCCGGAAAGCCCGGCGCGGCCCAGTTCGACCACCTGCCCACGATGGTCGTCGGCCCGGACACCCCGGCCCCGGCGCCCGCCCCGGCGGCCCCGGCCGCATCCGCGTACGGCTACCCGCACGCCCAGCCGCAGCCGCCCTCCTACGGCTATCCCCAAGGGAGTTGGGGCCATACCCCGCCCTACGGTCCGGGGGTGGCGCCCCTCGGCGCGCCGCAGCAGGAACCACCGCGCCGGGGCCGCTCCACCGCCGCGCTGATCGTGGTCGCCCTGATCGTGGCGATCGGCGCGGGCGGCTCGGTGTACGCCCTGATGAAGGGCGACGGCTCGTCGCCGAAGGCGTCCGACGACCCCAAGCAGTCGGTGTCGGCGCCGGTCCCGTCCTCCTCCGACCCGGGCGGCACCCAGGACGGCTCCCCGTCCACGCAGCCGGCGTCCTCCTCGCCGCAGGAGACCCCGCAGTCGGCCGCGGGGGACATCCCCACGAAGTTCCTCGGCCACTGGGCGGGCGCGATCGACAACGCCAGCGGCCACCACCCGCGCGAGATCACCATCCAGCAGGGCGGGCCGGGCGACACCGTCCTGTCCATGACGGCCGACGGCACGCAGAACAACGGCGTGCCCTATCACTGCGTCTTCCAGGGCACGCTGACCTCGGCCACGGAGTCCACCCTGCGCATCGGCGGCACGCAGCCGGTGGTCGCCGAGCCCGCGTCGGCCTGCACCCCCGGCAAGTCGAGCACGATCACGATCCTGCCGTCGGGCCAGTTGCGCCGCGTGATGCCGGGCCTGGACGGCAAGCAGCAGACGCTCACCTACGACAAGGAAGGCTGACCAGGCGCGGAACCGCCCTTGACGGGGCCTCAGCACTGCATCAGGCTGCCGCCACGGAACCGTGGTGCCTGCACGCACCACCGCCGTACACCAGACCTGCCGCACCTCGGGGGGACACCTTGGCACGCTCCAGCGACGACGCCGACGCGACGGCGCCCACGCCCGCGCCCGCGCCCGCGCGACGGCTGCGCCTCGGTCTGACACTGAGCGTGGCCGTGGCGGCCGTCGTCGGACTCGGTATCGGCGTCCCCGCGTTGGCCGGCTCGGCCGATTCCGCTGACACGGCGGGCTCGGCCGGGCGCTCGGTGGCGCCCACGCCCGAACTGCCCGGCAAGGAGCTTCCCGGCACCCCCGCGGGCACGCAGTTCGGGGGCGCATGGACGTCGTTGCTGGACGAAACCGATGCCCCGTCGATGATGCGTCTGGACATCCCCGCGACCGCCACGAAGGGCGACGCGGTCCGTGTCCTCGTCGGCAGGTCCGGCGCGTTCTGCACCGCCGAGGGGCGGATCACCTCGCGCAAGAAGCACCACATGACGGTCGACACCGCCCCGCGGAGCGACTGCCTGCCCGAGCCGGTCACCCTGGAGAACCTGGCGGGCACCGTCATGTGGCGTGCCTCCGCGGACCATTCGATCCAGATCGACCGGGCGAGCGGCCCCACGTCCCGCGTGCCCGCGGCCCTGGTGGGGACCTGGCGCGACGGCGACGACACCGTGCGCGTCACGAACGGCGGCATCGGCGACACGGTCGTCAGCGGTACCCGCACCGTCGACGGAACACGCTGCTCGTGGTCGGCGAGACTGATGGACACCGCACCGTTCCAGTCGTCCCCGACCACCCACCCGATCGCCCTCGCCCCCGCGATCTCCACGACCCCCGCCTGCAAGGCCCCGTACCAGGCCTACCGCCTCCAGGTGGAGGACGGGGAACTGACCCGCTGGAGCACGGCGACCACCCGCGAGGACCACTTCGCCCGCGTCGAGTGACTCCGGTCCTCAATTCCGCCGTCGTGCGCGCGAGGTGACGTCCTGCCTGAACCCTCAGCGCGGAAAAATGTCGCACCGACACGTGTCAGTGCGACATTGTTTTGACCTCACACCTTCGGGCGGCCTGCCGGGCAACCGGCCGACGGCGGTCACCACGTCGCGCGATGCTGCTCGCCATGACGCAGAACGAGAACCGGCGCCGAACAGGCCCGCCCAGCGCCTCGTCCGTGTACCGGGCCGTCATCGAGGTGGCGGGCCGCAACGGCCCCCGCCGCGTACAGCGCACCGAGGTCGCCGAACTCGCCCGCACGGACCGCCAGTTCCTGCGCAGGAACTGGCCCGACGTCGATGCCTTGACCCTGCTGTCCGCAGAGGTCGAACTGGACCGCGTACTGAACGGCGTGGCGGCTCGCGTCGGGTTCTCCGGCCCGTCGGATCCGGCGTGCCGGCTGTCGGAGACGCTGGTGCTCGCGGCCCGACGGGTGCGCGAGCACCCCGTGATCCGAGCGACCGCCCGTACCGACCCGGGGTTGTTGAGCTCCGCCTCGGTGCGCTGGGACAGCAAGCTGCACGCCAGAGCATGGGACTGGACGCGCACTCAGATCCAGTTCCTGGAGCCCGACCGGCGCAGGGCGACCGTGGCGCTCACCTACCAACTCTTCGCTGCCACACTGCAGTTCGCGCTCGGCCAGACTTCGGGCGGCGACGACGTACAGAGCCGGATCGACGCGCGCCTTCGCTCACTCACCCATGCCTGCCTGACCGGCACCACGGACTGCCCGTCACCCCACGAGCAGACCTACACCCGCCCATGAGCCGGCCCGGAAACGACGTTCCCCGCACAGGCATGCCTGCGCGGGGAACGTCGTCGTCCTACAGGAACGAGTTGATCTCGATCGTCTCGGTGCGGCCGGGGCCGACGCCGATCGCCGAGATCGGAGCGCCGGACATTTCCTCCAGCGCCTTCACGTACGCCTGCGCGTTCTTCGGGAGGTCGTCGAAGGTCTTCGCCTTCGTGATGTCCTCCGACCAGCCCGGCAGGGTCTCGTAGATCGGCTTCGCGTGGTGGAAGTCGGACTGCGAGTACGGGAGTTCCTCGACGCGCTTGCCGTCGATCTCGTACGCGACACACACCGGGATCTGCTCCCAGCCGGTGAGGACGTCGAGCTTGGTGAGGAAGAAGTCCGTCAGGCCGTTCACGCGGGTCGCGTAGCGGGCGATGACCGCGTCGAACCAGCCGCAGCGACGGTCACGGCCGGTGGTGACACCGCGCTCGCCACCGATGCGGCGCAGCGCCTCGCCGTCCTCGTCGAAGAGCTCCGTCGGGAACGGGCCCGCGCCGACACGGGTCGTGTACGCCTTCAGGATGCCGATGACGCGGCTGATCTTCGTCGGGCCGACACCCGTACCCGTGCAGGCGCCGCCCGCGGTCGGGTTCGACGACGTCACGAAGGGGTACGTGCCGTGGTCGATGTCGAGGAGCGTGCCCTGGCCGCCCTCGAAGAGGACGACCTTGTCCTCGTCCAGCGCGTTGTTCAGGATCAGGGTGGTGTCGGCGACGTAGCCCTTGATCTGGTCCGCGTAGCCGAGCAGCTCCTCGACGACCTGCTGCGCCTCGATGGCGCGGCGGTTGTAGAGCTTGGTCAGGAGCTGGTTCTTGACCTCGAGAGCCGCCTCGACCTTTTGGGTGAGGATCGACTCGTCGTAGAGGTCCTGGACGCGGATGCCGACCCGGTTGATCTTGTCCGCGTAGGTCGGGCCGATACCGCGGCCCGTGGTGCCGATCTTGCGCTTGCCGAGGAAGCGCTCGGTGACCTTGTCGACGGTCACGTTGTACGGCGTGATGATGTGCGCGTTACCGCTGAGCAGGAGCTTGGACGTGTCGACGCCGCGCTCGTTCAGACCGCTCAGCTCGGAGAGCAGGACCGACGGGTCGACGACGACTCCGTTGCCGATGACTGGCGTGCACTCCGGGGAGAGGATTCCGGAAGGGAGGAGATGCAGCGCGTACTTCTGGTCGCCTACGACGACCGTGTGACCGGCGTTGTTGCCGCCCTGGTAGCGCACCACATAGTCCACGGATCCACCGAGCAGGTCGGTGGCCTTTCCCTTGCCTTCGTCACCCCACTGAGCACCGAGCAGCACAAGTGCGGGCACAGGCGTACACCCCTTCCGGGCGGGGCATGTCCAAGGTCAGGGGCCGTAGCCGCGGCTGTGCGGCGAGCCTTCGTAAGCCTTGGGGTGCCCCGGAATAGACGAAGCCCCTGGCGCAATAGCGCAAGGGGCTCTTGCACAAAGATGCTACCCGAGGAAGCGAGGCAAGGCCGAGGTGGCGGCTTTGGACCATCCATCTGACCGTGCGGACGGCGCGGGAGCGCGGCTGTCACGGCAGCTTCTGGTGATCGTCGATCCGGTCGCCCGGCGTGCGGACGGGGAGTCCGTGCGGATCGCGAAGGACGTGCTGTGCGCCGGTGCCACGGCGAAGATCTGCCTGCCCGAAGGGCCTACGGAGTTCGCGAAAGCCCTGGCCAGGAGGGGTGCGCGGCGTCCGGTGGTGATCGGCGACGACCGGGCGCTGTTGCGAGCCGTGTCCCTGCTGCACCGGGAGCGCGAGCTGTCGGGGGCGGTGCTCTCGATGGTCCCGGTGGGCGGCGCGGTGTCGCTGGCGCACTCGCTCGGAATTCCCGCCGGAACCGTCGCCGCGGCGCGCGCCGCGCTCGACGGGACGGAGCGGCGGCTCGATCTCCTGGTCGACGACAGCGACGGAGTGGTGCTCGGGAACCTGCGCATCCCGCCCGTCGCGGAGACCGCCGGGGAGACGCCCGGGGAGCGGGACGCGGCGCGGCCGTGGCTGCGGACGTGCCGCTCGCTGGTGCGCACGCTGGACCCGAGGCCGTCGCGCGGCGCACCGGCGGACGCCGGGGTCCCCGCGCGGCTGCGGATCGAGGCGGACGGGGTGACCCTCGTCGACCTCGACCAGCCGCTGACCGGGGTCTCGGTGGGGCCCGCCACGGGGACGGGCCTGGCCCGGGTCGAGGTACGGCACGCGTCGGCCGACGGCCGGGCGGCGCCGGTGTGCACCCAGGCCCGCACGGTCACGGTGTCCGGGGCGGACTTCCGGTACCGGGCGGACACGGTGACGATCGGCGGGCCGGTGCGCCGACGCACGTGGACGGTCCGGGTGGGGGCGTGGGGTCTGGCGCTGCCCTGAGGCGGCGCCCGCGACGCCCGGTCAGCCCAGGTCGAGCGTCTTGCGGTGCTCGCGCCAGCGGTCCATCATCGCGCCCAGCTCCACCTCGACGAACTCGAAGAACGCGAGGGTCTCGGCGATGCGGCGGCCGGCGGGGCTGCCCACGCCCAGGGCGGCGACGCCCTCGCGCAGGGCGTCCTCCCAGCGCTTGAGGACGCTGTCGCGGTTGGTCAGCGTCTCGTACCACTGGTTGTCGTGGACCCGGAAGATGTCGCGCCGCGTCCCGGGCTCGCGCTCGCGGGTGACCATGTGCTGCTGGCTCAGGTAGCGCACCGCCCCGGAGACCGCCGCGGGGCTGACCTTCAGCTGCTCCCCCAGCTGGGCCGAGGTGAGCGCGCCGGAGTCGGAGGCGAGCAGGGCCGTGAAGATCCGGGCGGGCATGCGTGTCATGCCGGCCTCGACGAGCTGGGCCGCGAACCGCTCGACGAAACGGGAGCGCGCCGCCTCCGTCGAGTCGATGGCCGTCGCCGACTCGGTCTCGTCCGTACCCATGTCCCGATCATCTCCCCATGCGCCGCATGCCCGTTCCGCGCCATCGAGTTTATACGCTTCCTTAACTTCACAAGTTTGTGAATGCCGCGTAGTTTCAGAAGTATGACGAAGGCAATCACGGTCTCCGGACTGCACAAGTCGTTCGGCAGGACGCACGCCCTCGACGGTCTCGACCTCGACGTCGAGACCGGTGAGGTGCACGGCTTCCTCGGGCCCAACGGCTCCGGGAAGTCGACCACCATCCGGGTCCTGCTCGGACTCCTGCGCGCCGACTCAGGCGCCGTGCAGCTGCTCGGCCGCGACCCCTGGGCCGACGCGGTCGAGCTGCACAAGAAGGTCGCCTACGTCCCCGGGGACGTGACCCTGTGGCGCAACCTGAGCGGCGGCGAGGTCATCGACCTGTACGGACGCCTGCGCGGTGGCCTCGACAGGAAGCGCAGGGCCGAGCTCCTCGAACGGTTCGAGCTCGACCCCACCAAGAAGGGCCGCACCTACTCCAAGGGCAACCGGCAGAAGGTCGCGCTCGTCGCCGCCTTCGCCGCGTCCGACGTGGACCTGCTGATCCTCGACGAACCCACGTCCGGGCTCGACCCGCTGATGGAGGAGGTCTTCCAGTCGTACGTCGAGGAGGCCACCCGGGAGCGCGGCCAGACGGTGCTGCTGTCGTCGCACATCCTGAGCGAGGTCGAGGAGCTCTGCGACCGCGTCAGCATCATCCGCAAGGGGGCGACCGTCGAGAGCGGGTCGCTCGCCCAGCTGCGGCACCTCACACGGACCAGCGTCACCGCCGAACTCGCCGCAGCCCCCGACGGGCTGGCGTCCCTGCCCGGGGTGCACGACCTCGACGTCCAGGGACACCGGGTCAGGTTCCAGGTCGACACCGACAAGCTCGACGCCGTCCTGCGGTCCCTCACGGAGTCGGGCGTGCGGTCGCTCACCAGCACGCCGCCCACCCTGGAGGAGCTGTTCCTGCGGCACTACCAGGACGACGTCCGCGGGGCCGAGAAGGAAGCGGTGGCGCGATGACCACGCTCGGCGGCACCTACGCACCCCGGATCGGCGGCGGACGCCACCTCGCGGGCACCGGCGCCCTGCTGCGGCTCGCGCTGCGCCGCGACCGGGTCCTCATCCCCGTATGGATCGCCCTCGTCGCGATGATGGTCCTCTCCCTGCCGAACTCGCTGAGCAGCGTGTACGCCACGGACGCCGAGCGCGCCGACGTCATGCGCACCATGAACACCAACGGGTCGATGCGGGCCATGTACGGGCCGGTCTTCGCCGACTCGCTCGGCGCGCTGACGGCGTGGCGGATCGGGACGTTCGCGGCGGTGCTCGCCGCCGTGATGAGCCTGCTCGTCGTCGTGCGGCACACCCGCGACGAAGAGGAGAGCGGGCGGCAGGAACTGGTGTCGTCGGCCGTGGTGGGGCGGCGGGCGCCGCTGACCGCCGCGCTGCTCGCGGCGCTGGTCGCCAACGGTGTCCTCGCCCTGCTCATCGCGGGCGGGCTCGCGGCCCAAGGGGCGCGGGCGCGGTGGCGTTCGGGCTCGCGGTCGGCGGCGCCGGGACGGTGTTCGCGACGATGGCGGCGATCGTCGCGCAGTTCACGGAGAGCGCGCGGCTCGCGCGCGGGCTGACGTCGGCGGTGCTCGGCCTCGCGTTCGTGCTGCGGGCGGCCGGCGACTCCGGCACCGCCGACGGCTCGTCGCCGCTGACCTGGATCTCGCCGATCGGCTGGGTGGAGAACGTACGGGCCTTCGCGGGCGAACGCTGGTGGGTGCTGCTGCTCCTGGCGGGCGCGATCGCCGTGCAGGGTGCCGTCGCCTACGCGCTCGCCGGGCGGCGCGACATCGGCATGAGCTTCCTGCCGAGCCGGCCGGGGCCCGCGGACGGGCGCCTGGGCACGGCGTCCGGGCTCGCCTGGCGGTTGCAGCGCGGCAGTGTGCTCGGCTGGTCGATCGGGTTCCTCGCGGCCGGTGTCGTCTTCGGCGGCATGACCAAGGGGGCGACCGACCTCGTCGGCGACAACCGGAACACCATCGAGATCATCGAGCGGATGGGCGGCCGGTCCGGCATCACGAACGCCTTCCTGGCCTCCATGGTCGGCATGCTCGGGTTGGTCGCCGCGCTGTACGTCGTCCAGTCGGTGCTGCGGCTGAACGGCGAGGAGACCTCGCAGCGCGCCGAGCCGATCCTCGCGAACGCGGTGGGGCGGCTCGCCTGGGCGGGCGGCCACCTCGTGATCGCCTTCGCCGGTGCCGCGCTCATCATGCTGCTCGGCGGCCTCGGGCTCGCGGTCGGGTACGGGCACGACGCGGGGCCGATCCTGGGCGCGTCCCTGGTGCAGCTGCCGGCCGTGTGGACGCTCGGCGGGACGGCCGTGCTCCTGTACGGGCTCGTGCCGCGGGCCGCCGTCGCCGCGTGGGCCGTGGCGGGCGCGGCGCTGCTGCTCGGCTGGATCGGGCCCGCGCTGAAGGTGCCGCAGGCGGTGATGGACCTGTCGCCCTTCGGGCATCTGCCGAAGCTGCCGGGCGGGGACATGAACGCGGCGCCGGTGCTGGTCCTGACGGCGCTCGCGGTCGTCCTCGTGGCGGCGGGGCTGGCCGGGCTGCGGCGGCGGGACATGTCGAGCTGAGCCCGCGGCCGTCACAGTTCCACGGGCAGGCCCGCGAGGCCCCGGATGACGAAGGCGGGCTTGCGGACCGGTTCCGCCGCGAGCCGCAGACCGGGCGCCCGGGTGAGCAACGCCCGCAGGGAAGCGGCGAGTTCGATCCGGGCCAGCGGCGCCCCGATGCAGTAGTGGAGCCCGGCCGAGAAGGAGATGTGGGGGTTCTCGGCGCGGGTCAGGTCCAGGCGGGCCGGGTCGGTGAAGACCGCCGGGTCGTGGTTGGCCGAGCCGAACAGGAGGGCCACCTCGGAGCCCCGGGGGATGGTCGTGCCGTCGACCTCGATGTCGTCGAGCACCCAGCGTTCGAAGAGCTGGAGCGGGGTGTCGTAGCGCATCAGTTCCTCCACGGCGGACGGCACGAGGGAGTGGTCGGCACGCAGGGCCGCGAGCTGGTCGGGGTGGCGGAACAGGGCCCACCAGCCGTTGACGGTCGAGTTGACGGTGGCCTCGTGACCGGCGTTGAGGAGCAGGACGCAGGTCGAGATCATCTCCTGCTCGGTGAGCCGGTCGCCCTCGTCGTACGCGGCGATCAGGCCGGAGATCAGGTCGCCGCCGGGGGTCACGCGCCGCTCCGCCATCAACGCGCGCAGATAGTCGCTGAACTCGACCGACGCCCGCACGGCGGCGCGGGCCGTCTCCTCCGGCGGATTCAGCTCGTACATGCCGCAGATCGCCGCGGACCAGGGGCGCAGCAGCGGGCGGTCGGCCTCCGGGATGCCGAGCATCTCGGCGATGACCGCGACCGGGAGGGGTTCGGCGACGTCGGTGAGCAGGTCGCCGCCGCCGTCGGCGACCAGGCCCGCCACCAGCTCACCGGCCAGGTTCTCGACGTAGGGGCGCAGTCGCTCGACCGTGCGGGGCGTGAACGCCTTGGAGACGAGGCGGCGGATGCGGGTGTGGTCCGGCGGTTCGAGATCGAGCATGCCGTGGTCGTTGAGGGTGTGGAACGGCTCCTGCTCGGGCGGCGGCGCCGTGCGGCCGAAGTCCTCGTGGGCGTACCGGTGTCGGTAGGTGCGGCCGAGACGGCGGTCGCGCAGCAGCGCCGAGACGTCGGCGTGGTGCGGGATCAGGTACTGGTTCGTGGGCTCGAACCGGTGGACCCGGCCGGCGTCGCGCAGCGCGGCGTAGGCCGGGTACGGGTCGGCGAGGAAGGTCGGGGACCAGGGGTCGAAGGCTCCGGTGCGGGCGCTGCCGGGGGCGGTGGCTTCCATGCGGGGACGTTAGTCCTGGTCACCCCGGCGTGACCAGACGTGCCTCGTACGCGAAGACCGCCGCCTGCGTGCGGTCGCGCAGCCCCAGCTTCACCAGGACGCGGCTGACGTGGGTCTTGATCGTCGACTCGGCGACGACGAGCCGCTCGGCGATCTCGGCGTTCGACAGGCCCTGCGCGATGAGCACGAGGACCTCCGTCTCGCGCTCGGTCAGCTCGCCGTACGCGTCGGCGTGCCGGCCCGCGAGCGGCTTCGGGGCGTCGGCGAGCTTCGAGAACTCGGTGATCAGGCGGCGCGTCACCGTCGGCGCGAGCAGCGCCTCGCCGGACGCCACGATCCGTACGCCGTCCGCGAGTTGGCGGGCCGAGGCGTCCTTGAGGAGGAACCCGGAGGCGCCCGCGCGCAGCGCCTGGTACACGTACTCGTCGAGGTCGAACGTGGTCAGGACGAGGACCTTCGCGCCCTCGTCGGCGGCGACGATCGCACGGGTCGCCTCGATGCCGTTCAGCTCCGGCATGCGGATGTCCATCAGGACGACGTCGGGGCGCAGTTCGCGGACCTTGGTGATCGCCTCACTGCCGTTGACCGCCTCGCCGACGACCTCGATGTCGGGCATCGCGCCGAGCAGCACCGAGAAGCCCTCGCGGACCATCATCTGGTCGTCGGCGATCAGAACCTTGATCATGCGCCGGCCTCGTCGTGCTCGTCGTGCTCGTCACGGGCGATCTCGCGGGCGGCGACCGGCAGGAAGACGGTCACCTCGTACCCGCCGTCGGGCGTCGCCTCCGTCGTCATCTCGCCGCTCAGCATGGCGACGCGCTCGCGCATGCCGGTGATGCCGTGCCCGGCGCCGGGGCTGGGCTTGACCAGGCCGGTCGAGGGCCCGTTGACGACGCGCAGGCCGATGCCGCCGAGGACGTACGCCACCTCGACGGCGGCCGGCGCGCCCGGTGCGTGCCGCAGCGTGTTGCTCAGGGCCTCCTGCACGATCCGGTACGCGGACAGTTCGACCCCGGGCGGCAGTTCACGGACCGCGCCGGTGACGGTCCTGGTGACGGACAGGCCCGCGTCCCGCACGTTCTCCAGGAGCCGGTCGAGGTCGGCGAGCGTGGGCTGCGGGGCGTCGGGCGCCTCGTAGTCCTCGGCCCGTACGACGCCCAGGACGCGGCGCAGTTCGGTGAGGGCCGCCACCGCGTTCTCCCGGATCGTGACGAAGGCCCGCTCCAGCTCGGGCGGCGGGTTCTCGACGCGGTAGGGCGCGGCCTCCGCCTGGATGGCGACCACCGACATGTGGTGCGCGACGACGTCGTGCAGCTCGCGGGCGATGGTGGTGCGCTCTTCGAGGAGGGTGCGGCGGTCGCGCTCGACGGCGGTGGAGGTGCGCTCCTCGACGACCTGGCGCCTGGTGGTGCGGTTGGCCTGGCCGAGCGTGACGAGCGCGACCGCGACACCGGAGAAGAGCAGCATCGGCACGGCGTCGCTCCCGAACCACCCGCCGAAGGCGTTCGCCGCGAGGAACGAGTACACCGCGCTGAGGATCCACATCCAGGCCGCCGTACGCGGCCGGGTGCGGGCGGCGACGATCGTCATGACGGCCGTGTGCCCGGCGATGCTCCCGCCCGACCAGGGGTAGAGGTCGGCTCCGGCGAGCATGACGGCGATCGGCGCCGCGGCCAGCGACAGCCACCAGGCGAGCACCGGGCGGAGCAGCGTGAGTCCGACGGGCAGCGCCACGATCAGCCCGCCCATCAGCGCGACCGGGGCACTGTCGGTGGGCCCGGAGAGGCTGATGGCGAAAGTCACCAGCGCGAGGCCCAGGACGCCGAGGTGGGGCAGCAGCCCCGCTTCCTCGCGCGGCCCCGCCGGTATCAACTCCCACGCCGGCCCCTCGGTGCGCATCCGCGGCAGTGGCCGGTAGGCGGACACGTCCCGGAACAGGTCCGCGCGCAGGCCGCGCAGCGACTGTCGGGCGAAGCGCGACTCGGGGCCGCGCTCACGCGAACCCGGCACAGTGGTGGTCGTCTCGGTCATGGCACGACCGTACGGCTCGGGGCGGCCCGGGTCGTCCCTAGGAAGTCGGGTCTCGGGCCTCCGTCGTGAGTACTACATCGGGCCGTTCGCGGTCGCGACAAGCGTCGCGTGCGGGCCGCGTGCGCGGTCGCGTCAGGTTCCGCCGGAGCCTGCGCGCGGCGGTCACGGCCGCCCGGGCCGCGGGGCGGGGCCCCGGCGCCCCGTCCCGCCGGGCCGGTCGTGCTCACCAGGCCAGTTGCGCGATCTCCTCGGCCACCACCGCGCACGCGTCCGCCGCCGGGTCGATCAGCGGGAAGTGCCCGACCTCCTGGAGGAACGTGACGCCCACGACCTCTCCGGCCCTGGCCGCCGCGTCCGCGTACGCCTCGGCCATGGCGAACGGCACGGTCGTGTCCCTGCGCCCCTGGACGAGGGTCGTCGCGATGCCCGTCGGCAGCAGCAGCGCGGGGTCGGCCCACGGGCGTCGCTGCTCGCACAACGCGTCGTCGCCGCCGAGGAGTTGGTCCGCCGCGCCGCCGCACACCCCAGCTCCCGCGCCAGCGCGAAGTCGGCGATCGGCGCGAGCGCGACGACGCCGCGCAGGGCGGGCGGGGCCGGGGTGAACCAGGGCGCGTCCGCGGGCAGCACGTTCCGGGCCGCGAGCCACAGGGCGAGATGGCCGCCCGCCGAGTGCCCGGTGACGACGGTGCGGCGGGCGTCCGCCATGGGGAGCAGCTCGGCGACCAGGGCGGGCAGCGCGTCGAACGCGGCCGCCACGTCGTCGAACGTCTCCGGCCAGCGCCCGGCCACCGGCCCGTCGACGCCCTGGTGCGGCACGCCCCGGGCCCGCGCCGGTACTCGACGTTGGCGACGGCGAACCCGCGCCGCGCGAGGAAGTCGCAGAACGGGCTCAGGTGCGCGCGGTCGTACGGGGCCCGCCACGCGCCGCCGTGCAGGGCGACGACCAGCGGGGCCGCGGTCGAGCCGTCCCGGGGGGCGTAGAAGTCGACGACCTGATCCGGGTGATCTCCGTACGCCGCGGTGACGTCCGGCGGTACGGCGGGGTGCGAGAAGGCGGATGCCTCCTCCGCCTCGTCACGGGCAGCGGCGTCGTCCGGCATGCTCCAACCTCTCGAAGTCGCAGGTGAATTGGCCCGAAGGAATCAGAACCGCAGGGTAAGCGGACGCTACCAGTCCCATGACGTGCGCCGACACGCACAGTGACCGAATTAACGGTTCTCCCGTGCCGTTACCCTGGAGGGCATGACGGCCCCGAGCAGCGACCACCGCAGCGATCCCGGCAGCGACCCGGAACCCGGCACCCTCCGCCCCGGCGGCCGCACCGCCGGGTCCGCGCGGCGGTGCTGGCCGCCGCGGGTGACGTGCTGGCCGAGCAGGGCTTCGACCGGCTCGACCTCGCCGACATCGCGCGCCGCGCGGACGTCGGCAAGACCACGGTGTACCGGCGCTGGGCGTCACCGACCGGCCTGGTCGCCGACCTGCTCGCCGAGATGGCCGAGGAGTCGCTGCCCCGCTCGGCGACCGGCTCGCTGCGCGGAGACCTGACCGCCAACGCCGACCTCGTGCGGCGCACCCTCGCCGACCCGCGCCAGGGCCCGCTGTTCCGCGCGGTGATCGCCGCCGCGACCTGCGACGACCGGACGGCCCAGGCCCTCGCGCGCTTCTACGAGGTGCGGGTCGCGGAGTGGGCGCCGGTCGTCGAAGAGGCCGTCGCCCGGGGCGAGTTGCCGTCGGGCACGGACGCCGCGGACGTCGTACGGGCCGTCTCCGCGCCGCTCTACTACCGGCTCCTGACCACCGGGACCGCGCCCACCGAGGCGGACGCGGCCCGTGCCGTCGAGGCCGCCCTCGCGGCGGCGGCGGCCGGCGTCTACGTCAGCTGAGCTCGTCGGCCAGCACCCGCGCCGCCCGCTCCACCTCGGCGAAGCCCAGGTACAGCGGCGTGAACCCGAACCGCAGCACGTCCGGCGCCCGGAAGTCGCCGACCACGCCCGCCGCGATCAGCCGGCCCATCACCTCGCCCGCGTCCGCGCACCGCAGCGCCACCTGGCTGCCCCGCTCGGCGTGGGCACGCGGCGTCACGACCTCGACCCGGCCCTGCGGCACGTACGCGGCGACGCACTCCAGGAAGAAGTCCGTCAGCGCGAGGGACTTGGCGCGCACCGCGTCGACCGAGACGTCCGGGCGCCGCCACACGTCGAGCGCCGCCTCCAGGGCGAGCATGGACAGGATGTCGGGCGTGCCGACCCGGCCGCGCACGGCGCCGTCCGCGGCCTCGTACTCCGGGCGCATCCCGAACGGCTCGGCGTGCGAGTTCCACCCCGGCAGCGGCGAGTCGAACCGGTCCTGGAGCTCACGCCGCACGTACAGGTACGCGGGTGAACCCGGGCCGCCGTTCAGGAACTTGTACGTGCAGCCGACCGCGAGGTCGACGCCGTGCTCGTCGAGCCCGACCGGCAGCGCGCCCGCGCTGTGGCACAGGTCCCACACCGAGACGGCCCCCGCCGCGCGGACCGCAGCCGTCAGCGACGGCAGGTCGTGCAGCCGTCCGCTGCGGTAGTCGACGTGGTTCAACAGCACCGCCGCCGTACGGGAGTTGAGTGCGTCCGGCACCTCGCCCGGCTGCACGGCACGCACCTCGCAGCCGGTCAGCCGCGCGGCGGAGGCGGCGATGTAGCCGTCCGTGGGGAACGTGGCGGCGTCGACGAGGATCTCGTCGCGCCCCTCGTCCGCGAGCCGCGCGAGCCGCACCGCGCCCACAAGTGCCTTGAAGACATTGACACTTGTGGAGTCGCCGACGACGATCTGCCCGGCCGCCGCGCCGACCAGCGGGGCGATCAGGTCGCCGATCCGCTCGGGCGCGGTCCACCAGCCGGACTCGGTCCACGAGCGGATGCGCAGCTCGCCCCACTGGCGGCGGACGACGTCCTCGACCCGTCCGGGCACGTGCGCGGGCAGCGCGCCCAGCGAGTTCCCGTCGAGGTAGACGCCGTCGCCGAGGACGAAGTCGGCGCGGACAGCGGCGAGTGGGTCGTCGGCGTCGAGTTCCCGCGCCCGCTCGTACAGGTCAGACATGGGACCTCGCCGTCCACAGCTCGGGGAACACGTTCTTCTGCGCGCGCTTCTCCAGCCACGCCACACCGGCGGAGCCGCCCGTGCCGGTCTTGGCGCCCATCGCGCGGCGCGTGGCCACCAGGTGGTCGTTGCGCCAGCGCCACACCAGCTCGGCGACATCGGTCAACGCCTCGCCGAGCCGGGCGAGTTCGTCGCTCTCGTCACCGGCGTACAGGGCGGTCCACACGGCCTCGACCTCGGGGGACGGCTCGTACTTCCGCGACACGTCACGGTCGAGGACGGCGCGCGGTACGGCGTGGCCGCGCCGGGCGAGCAGCCGCAGCACCTCGTCGTAGAGGCTCGGCTCGTGCAGCGCCTTGTCGAGCTCGGCGTACACGCGCGGCGCGCCCCGGTGCGGCACCAGCATCGACGCGGACTTGTCGCCGAGCAGGAACTCCATGCGCCGGTACATCGCCGACTGGAAGCCGGAGCCCTCGCCGAGGGCCGAGCGGTAGGCGTTGAACTGGGCGGGGGTGAGCTGTGCCAGGGGCCGCCAGGAATCGTTGAGCGCCTGGAGCTCCCGTACGGACCGCTTGAGGGCGGCCACGGCGGTGGGCACGTCGTCGTCGGCGAGAGCCCGGGTCGCGGTCTCCCACTCGTGCACGATGACGGTGAACCACAGCTCCATCACCTGGGTCGTGACCAGGAAGACCATCTCGCCGGGGTCGTCCGAGCGAAGGTGCTGGAGGTGGGTGAGGACATCGGCCTGGACGTAGTCCTCGTAGGGCGTGGTGCCCGCGAAGTCGAGATGCGGGGTCGCTGGTGCTTCCGCGTCGTGGGACATCGCTGTCTCCTGTTGCGTACTCCGGGTAGCGGTCCGCCCTGCCGTTACCGGCACGGGGCCCCGGTCCCCACCGTGCATCCTCCGCAATCGTCCCCCGAAACAGCAAGGCCCGCCCGGTCACACCGGGCGGGCCGTACCGAAACCCCTGACAAAGGGGGACGAAAAGGGGACTAGCCGAGCGTCTGCGCGGCCGTCTCCGAGGAGTCCTTGAGGAACTGGCTGCAGCGCTCGTACTCCTCCTGCTCGCCGATGGACCCGGCGGCGCGGGCCAGCGCGTGCAGGGCGCGCAGGAAGCCGCGGTTCGGCTCGTGCTCCCACGGCACCGGGCCGTGGCCCTTCCAGCCGCTGCGCCGCAGGGCGTCCAGGCCCCGGTGGTAGCCGGTACGGGCGTACGCGTACGACTCGACGACGCTGCCCCGCTCGAACGCCTCGTCGGCGAGCTGCGCCCAGGCGAGCGAGGAAGTCGGGTACTTCGCGGCGACGTCGGCGGGGGCCGTGCCGTTCGCGAGCAGCTCACGCGGCTCCGGGTCGTCGGGCAGGTGGGTCGGGGGCGGTCCCCCGAGGAGGTTCTCGTGAAGGCTCATGGGTTCCAGTGTGCCGCGCCTACCCGGCGACCCGGCGCGCGGCCCTGATCAGCGCGCCCACCCCGGCCTCGGCCTTGGCCCGCGGACAGCCGACGTTCAGCCGCACGAAGCCCGGCGCCCCGTACGTGCCGCCGGGCATGACCGCCACCTTCTCCTGCTCGACGAGGACCCGCTGCATCTCCGCGTCCTCCTCGATGCCGAGCGGCCGCAGGTCGATCCAGGCGAGGTACCCGGCCTGCGGCGGCCGCCAGCCCAGCTCCGGCAGCCCCTCCGCGAGCCGCTCCTCGACCATCCGCAGATTCCCGTACGTGTACGCGCGCAGGGCGTCCAGCCACGCCCCGCCCTCGCGGTACGCGGCGATGTGCGCGGTCAGCGACAGCACGGCGGGCGACGCGAGACCCTCGCCGGTGTCCATCCTGCGGACGAACTCGGCGTGGTCGCCCGGATCGCCCACGAACCCGTAACTCCCGCTCAGCGCGGGGAAGTTGAAGGACTTGGTGGCCGAGGTGACGAGCGCCCAGCGGAGCCCGTCGGCGTACCGCGGGAACGGCAGGTGGACGTACCCGTCGTGTGTGAGATCGGCGTGGATCTCGTCGCTGACGACGGCGACGTCGTAGGTCCGCGCGAGGCCGGCGAGGCGACGCAGTTCGGCGTCCGTCCACACGTGCCCGGTCGGGTTGTGCGGCGAGCAGAGCACGAGCACCCGGCTGTCGGGGCGCGCCAGCTCCCGCTCCAGGCCGGCCCAGTCGTCGAGCCCGACGGCCCGCAGCTCGCGCCCGAGGCCGGTGACGGCCTTGCGGAACCCGTCGTACGTCGGCGCGTGCAGCACGACCCCGTCGCCCGGCGCGGTCCACATCCGCAGGAGCTGCGACACCTGGTTGAGCACCGACGGGGCGTACACCAGCCGGTCGAGGTCGACCTCGGTGGCGTACCGGCCGCGGAACCAGTCCCGTATCGCGCCCCGGAAGTCGTCGTTGCGCCAGTCCGTGTACCCGAAAACCCCGTGCGCGATACGGGAGTTCAGTGCGTCCAGCACCTCGGGCGCGCACGCGAAGTCCATGTCGGAGATCGTGAACGGCAGCAGATCGGGCACGGGGAAACGGTCGGTGATGCCGTCCCACTGCACGGACCAGGTGCCGTGCCGGTCGACGGGTATGTCGAAGTCGTACGTGGCTGAAGACATCGGAAGACCTCCGGGCACGGCACGGGCCCGGCGCCCCGAGGGGACGCCGGGCCCGTGCGCGACAGCTGCTTACTTGATGCGGGTACCCGTGGAGCGCAGGTTCGCGCAGGCCTCGACGATGCGGGCGGTCATGCTCGCCTCGGCCTTCTTGCCCCACACGCGCGGGTCGTACGTCTTCTTGTTGCCGACCTCGCCGTCGACCTTCAGGACGCCGTCGTAGTTCTCGAACATGTGGCCCGCGATCGGGCGGGTGAAGGCGTACTGGGTGTCGGTGTCGAGGTTCATCTTCACGACGCCGTTCTCCAGCGCGGTGGTGATCTCCTCGATCGTGGAGCCGGAGCCGCCGTGGAAGACGAAGTCGAACGGCTTGGAGCCGGCCGGCTTGCCGTACTTCGCGGCGATGCCCTCGTTCAGCTCGGCGAGCAGGTCGGGGCGGAGCACGACGTTGCCCGGCTTGTACACGCCGTGCACGTTGCCGAAGGAGGCGGCCAGCAGGTAGCGGCCCTTCTCGCCCAGGCCGAGGGCCTCGACGGTGCGCACCGCGTCGTCGACCGTGGTGTAGAGGTTGTCGTTGATCTCGTGCGAGACGCCGTCCTCCTCACCACCGGTCGGCGTGATCTCGATCTCCAGGATGATGTTCGCGGCCTTGGCCTTGGCGAGCAGCTCCTGGGCGATCTCCAGGTTGTCGGCGAGGGTCTCGGCCGAGCCGTCCCACATGTGCGACTGGAACAGCGGGTGCTGGCCCTTGGCGACGCGCGCGGCGGAGATCTCGAGCAGCGGGCGCACGTAGCCGTCCAGCTTGCCCTTGGGGCAGTGGTCGGTGTGCAGCGCGATCTTGTTCGGGTACCGCTCGGCGGCGACGTGCGCGAACTCGGCGAGCGCCTGGGCGCCGACGACCATGTCCTTCACGCCCTGGCCCGACAGGTACTCGGCGCCACCGGTGGAGATCTGGATGATGCCGTCGCTCTCGGCCTCGGCGAAGCCCTGGAGGGCCGCGTTGAGGGTCTGCGTCGACGAGACGTTGATGGCCGGGTAGGCGAACTTCCCCGCCTTGGCCCGGTCGAGCATCTCGTTGTACTGATCCGGGGTTGCGATGGGCATCTGCCGTCTCCTCGTAAAGCGCGTGATTGCGGGTTCGGGTTGCTGTTCTGGGTGACCCTCACCAAGGGGGTGACATCATCGTCGACCCCATCTTTCCAGACTTGTGCGAATGCTCCAGTCCGGCGAAAGTCCCGAGTTCACGGACGGGTCCCGGACAGGTCCCGTGCGGGCCCCGTCCGGGTCCCGGACGGAGCTCAGTCGAGACCGAGCTCGTCCTTCGAGAAGGCGAAGAGGTACGGCACGCCCGCACCCTCGGTGATCTTCTCGGCGGCGCCGGTCGCCCGGTCCACGATGGTGGCGACGCCGACGACCTCGGCCCCGGCCTCGCGCACCGCCTGGACGGCCTCCAGCGGGGAGCCGCCGGTGGTGGACGTGTCCTCGACGACCAGGACGCGGCGGCCCTTGATGTCCGGGCCCTCCACGCGGCGCTGCATGCCGTGCGCCTTGGCGGCCTTGCGGACGACGAACGCGTCGAGGCGCTCGCCGCGGGCGGCGGACGCGTGCAGCATCGCGCCGGCGACGGGGTCGGCGCCCATGGTGAGGCCACCGACCGCGTCGAAGTCCAGGTCACGGGTCAGGTCGAGCAGCGCCTGGCCGACGAGCGGGGCGGCCTCGCCGTCGAGGGTGACGCGGCGCAGGTCGACGTAGTAGTCGGCCTCCAGGCCGGAGGAGAGCGTCACCTTGCCGTGCACCACGGCCTTGTCCTTGATCTGCTGGAGCAGCGCGTCACGCACGTCGTTCGAAGTCATGGCTACGAGCTTAGAGCCTGTGTTTGCGGGGCCGGATCCTTCAGCCGCCGCCATGACCAGGTGGTGCTCGCCTCGATCGGCTCGACGGGGGTGACGAGGCGCGGCGCCGTGTTCAGCCCGTTCGGCGGTCCGGTCTGCGGCTCGACGCACACGGCCGCCTCCTGCTCGTCGTAGACGACGACCCACTGCTCACGGCTGGCGACCTTCACCTCGATCTCGCCGGGCCAGGTCAGCGTGACGTCGACGCCGTCGGGCATCCCGAAGCAGTCGTCCCACGGCTGCGGCTGTACGTCGATGCGCTTGCCGGTGGGCAGGTGGTCGGCGCCGCGCTCCTCCTGCCAGGCGGCGTCGAAGGCGATCTCGACCGAGGAGTCGCCCAGCCGCCGGTTGAACCAGGGGTGCCAGCCGGCCTGCGCCGGGAACGAGTCGCCGTACGTCTCGACGCCGAGCGTCAGGGTCAGCGCGTCCTCGGTGAGCGAGACGATCTGCGTGACCCGGCCGGGGTAGGGCCAGGGCTCGGTGAGGTCGTACGTGAACACGGCCTCGGTGTCCGTGACGCGCGCGGTGGTCCACTCGGCGCTGCGGGCGAAGCCGTGGATGGCGTGCGGCGGGGAGTTCAGCGGCATCTGGTGCGTGTGGCCGCCGTCCCGGAACCGTCCGTCGCGGATGCGCCCGCACCAGGGCACCATCGGGAAGCAGCCGTACTTCTCCCCCTGCCGCAGCAGTTCGGTACCGGCGATCTTCAGGCTGCTCACGCGGCAGCCGTTCGCCGGCGCCACGGTCACTTCCGCGTCGCCCGCGGTCAGCGTCGTTTCCTGTGTCGTCACGACCCCTGACCCTATGCGGCCCCGGACTACTGGCGCCTGCGCAGGGCCCTTCCGACGACGATCGCCGACGCGAGGGCGACCGCCGCGGCGGGGGCGGCCCAGCGCAGGGTGGCCCGCGCGGTGGGGCCGTCGGGTACCGGCACGGGGCGTAGCGGCCGCGCGGCGGCGCGTGGTCGACCTCTTCGGCGCTGCGGCCGATCATGGTGCGCCGGGCGTGCGCGGCGAGCGGCTCCGCCGGGAGGCCGGTGTCCTCGTCGAGGTCCTCGTCCACGTCCTCGTGCAGCGCGATGTGGACATCGACACCGTCCTCGACATCGGCTTCCGTGTCCGCATCGGCGTCCCCGTCGAGGTCTTCGTCGAGATCTCCGCCGAGGTCTCCGTCGAGGTCCTCGTCCGGGGCGAGGGACGGCGGCGGGACCTCGGTGTCGAACACGGAGACGGGCTCGGCCCGCTCGTCGTCGGCGTCCTCCGAGCCCGGCTCCTGGCCCGCCGCGCCGAGGTTCCCCGCGAAACGGTTCAGCAGTCGGTGGGCGGCCGATTCCACGGCTTCGTGCGGGAGCTCGGCGACCCGGCCGTCGCCGGACGCGGTGCCGGTGAACGTGAGCGTGGACCCGCCGTCGGCCGCGGCCACCCGGGCGGTGAGCGCGAACTTCACGCCTCCGGTGCCCCGGACCTCGGTGCCGTCGCCGGTCACGGCGAACGACCCGTCGCCCGCCTCGGCGACACGGACGCTGCCGCGGTACGTGATGGTGTGGCCGCCGACCCGCACCTTGAGGCGGCCTCCCTCACCGGCGGCGTCGCGCTGGAACCCGGGCAGCGCCCGGGCGACGCCAAGGGGGTCGCAGAGAACCGCCCGCAGGGACTCCGCCGGAACCGGAACGAACACCTCATGCTCCATGTCACCCGAGCGTAGCGACTCCGCCCGGAACGTGGACCCTCTTCGCCGGTGCGGTGTCGATTCACTTCGGCCGCCGGTCCGTGAGGGGGTGACCGCACGGTTCCCCTCCCCCGCACCCGGGTCAGTAGCGCGGATGCACCAGCGTCGACGGGGCGTACCCCGGTACCGGACCGGCGTTCCGCCACCCCGTGCCCGGGGTGAGACCCGGTCGGCCCCGGCCCGCGAGGACGAAGCCCGCACCCCCGTCGCCCCGGTACGCCACCACCCGCAGCCCCGCGGAGCGCACCGTCGAGGCGACCGTCCAGAAGCGGCGGCCCGACACCGCGCCGCCGTGCACCACGACCCGGCCCCGCTCCCCGAGCACCCGCCCCACGAGCCCGTAGAACTCCTGCGAGTACAGCTTCGTGCTCGCCGTGCGGCCCGGGTCGGGCAGATCGCAGATCACCACGTCGTACGGTCGCGCCGGCCCCCGGACGGCGCCGCGCAGCCAGCCGAAGACGTCCCCGTCGCGACCCGCACCCGCGCGTCGCTCAGCGCCCGTCCGTTCAGCCCGCTCAGCGCCGGGTCGGTCCTGGCGAGGCGGACCAGGCCGGGGTCGGGGTCGACGACGTCGACGGAGCGCACCCCGCGGTGGCGCAGCACCTCGCGCGCCGCGAGGCCGTCGCCGCCGCCGAGCACGAGGACCCGCCCGTGCGGCCCGGCGCCGAGCGCGGGGCGGACGAGCGCCGCGTCGTAGCGGCCCGCTCCGTGGCCGCCCACCCGCAGCTTCCCGTCCAGGTAGAGGCGCACGGGCCGCCCGCGCTCGCCGCCGGTGACGACGACCTCCTGGTCGCCGGTCTGTACGGCGGCCCGCACGTGCGGGCCGAACATGGCCTGGCGGGCCGCCCGCTCGAAGTCGTCGACGAGGACCCACGCGGTGGCGAGCAGCCCGAGCGCGAGCAGGTTGACGAACAGCAGCAGCCAGCGGCCGCGGGCGCTCAGGTCCCGCAGGAACAGGCCGAGGACGAGGGCGCCCCCGGCCACCGCGTTGACCGCGCCGGTCAGCAGCGCCCCGGTCAGCTGGCCGAGCAGGGGGAGCAGCAGGAAGGGGAAGGCCAGGCCGCCGACCAGCGCGCCCACGTAGTCCGCCGCGAAGAGGTCGGCGACGGCCCCGCCGGGGTCCTGACGGCGGATCCGCTGGATGAGCACCATGAGGAGCGGGACCTCGGCGCCGATCAGCACGCCGATGGCCAGGGAGAACGCGACGAGCAGGTAGCGCGGCCCCTCGGTCCAGGCGCCGCCGCGGTCGCCGGTCCACGCGAACACCGCGTACAGCGCCATCGCGCTGCATCCGCCGACCAGGGCGAGCGCCGCCTCGACCATGGCGAAGCCGACGGCGGCCCGGTAGCGCAGCCGCTTGGCGGCGAGCGAGCCGAGGCCCATCGCGAAGACCATGACGGAGAGCACGACGGAGGCCTGGGTGACCGAGTCGCCCATCAAGTACGAGGCGAGCGCCACGAGTTCGAGCTCGTACACCAGTCCACAGGCCGCGCAGACGAAGACGCCGACGAGGACCAGGAACCGGCCGGTGCCCGGTTTGACCGGGAGCGGAGCCCGGCCCGGTCCGCCGAAGTGCCGTGGGGCCCCTCCGGGCGGGGCGGGCGCGTGCGGTTCGATCACGCCTGGAACGCTACGTCACCGCCCGACTCCGCCCGGTCACCCACACGTGTGGAACCGGCGCACCGCACGCATACCCCGCCGGACGATGACCTGACGAAGACCTGACGAAGACCTACGGACAGGGGCTCAGAGCGCGGCACCGGCCGGCACCCGCACACCCACCCGGCTGCGGGTGGCGACGAGTTGACCGTCCTGCGGATAGGCGTGCCAGGTGCGCCAGTGCACCTGCCCGTCGTCGTGCCGCTGGGCCAGCATCGCCGTGAAGGCGTGCGGGCTGCCGGGAAAGACTCCGGCGAGTCCGTTCGGATGGTCGGCGACCAGAGCGAGCAACTCCTGAGCGCGCCCGGCGAATTGACCGGCTGTCAGTTGTTCGACGCGCGCGGCGAATTCGTACTCCCAGTCGCCGACGCGTTTCGCGACGCCGAGCGGGAGCGGGGTGCTGCTGCCGGGGATGCAGGCCACGGTCTCCGAACAGCTGCCGTGCTCCTCTTCGAGAAGCACCTGGTGAGAGGCGCCGAGGAGCCTCAACTGGAGAGTGGCGCCCGCGAGTTCGAGGTCGAGGGTGGCGAGCGCGGGCAAGGGCTCCCGGCCCAGAGCCCAGGCCAGATCGGCCGCGCTCGTATCGGTGTAGGCGGTGTTCAGGGTCGTGAGCATGGGTCGGCTCCGCTAGCACGCATAAGGAGGTGAGACCGGCTTATGTCCAAAAGGGACCGGCTCGCGCCCACGCGAACGTGTCGAGTACGTCAGGGTCAGGGTACGTAGGCCGAGTACGTCGAACGAGGGCTGTTTTTGACGGTTGAAAGGGAATCATGGGCGGTGTCTTCGCCACAGCGTTTTTACCCAACTTCGGAGGGTTTCCATCCCCCCGAGGGCTGCACAGCTCAACTGTTCAACTTCCACGGCCACCTTTCGCGCCCGGCGCACAACTTCCGGGGGGACACCCGGACATGCGTGCGGCCCGCGCGGACCGACTGCCCCGTGTCAGTCGCCTCCCCGCGGGCCGCACGCCTCAGGTGTCAGCTGCCGCCGCCGCAGCCGCCGCCGCCACCCCCGCACGACGAGCCGCCCCCGCAGGAGCTGCCGCCACCGCACGAGGAACTGCCCCCGCACGACGAGTGGTGGTGTCCGGACGACCCTCCGGAACAGGACACGCCGCCGGACGCGGCACCGCCCGCCCACCAGCTGCCGCTGCCGCCGCCGCTCTTCTTCGTGGACGTCCGCCGGTTGCTCCCGGCGTTCCGCGGCGCGAGCGGGTCGCCCCGCCCGCCGGAGGCCGCCATGACGACGACCACGACGACGACCACGATCCCTACGGCAATCGCTCCCACGATCACGGCACTCACCCGCTTTCCGGTTCCCCCGTGCCCCCGTGTCCCCCGAGGGGCGCCCCGAGCGGGGCGTGTGAGGGGGATGCCCGTGCCCGCACGCGGCCAAAGCAGAGTTGAGGAAGTCCAGAGGTTCGGCGCAGGATGGCCGGCATGACCTCCCCGAGCCCGTCCCGCGCGCGCCCTCTGCTCAACCGCCGACTCGCCGAGTTCGGCACGACGATCTTCGCCGAGATGTCCGCGCTCGCCACGGCCACCGGCTCGATCAACCTCGGCCAGGGGTTCCCCGACACCGACGGCCCCGAGTCGGTGCGCGAGGCGGCGGTGCGGGCGCTGCGCGACGGGCGCGGGAACCAGTACCCGCCGGGCCCCGGCGTCCCCGAGCTGCGCACCGCGATCGCCGCGCACCAGGAGCGGCGGTACGGCATCACGCTCGACCCGGACGCCGAGGTCCTGGTCACGGCGGGCGCGACGGAGGCCATCGCCGCGTCCCTGCTGGCCCTGGTCGAGCCCGGCGACGAGGTCATCGCGTTCGAGCCGTACTACGACTCGTACGCGGCGAGCATCGCGCTCGCGGGCGGCACCCGGGTCCCGGTGACGCTCCGGCCCGACGGCGCGGCCTTCCGGCTCGACCTCGACGAGCTGCGCGCCGCGGTCACCCCCCGCACCCGGCTGCTCCTCATCAACACCCCGCACAACCCGACGGGCACCGTCCTCACCCGTGCCGAGCTGACCGCCGTCGCCGAGCTCGCCGTCGAGCGCGACCTGCTCGTCGTCACCGACGAGGTCTACGAGCACCTGACCTACGGCGACGCCGAGCACATCCCGCTGGCCACCCTGCCGGGCATGCGCGAGCGCACGGTGACGATCTCCTCCAGCGGCAAGACCTTCTCGTTCACCGGCTGGAAGGTCGGCTGGGTGACGTCCACGCCGGAGCTGGTCTCGGCGGTCCGCTCGGCGAAGCAGTTCCTCACGTACGTCTCCGCGGGCCCCTTCCAGTACGCGATCGCGGAGGCGCTCGCCCTCCCCGACTCCTACTTCGACGACTTCCGCGCCGACATGACGGCCAAGCGGGACCTGCTCACGGCGGGCCTCAGGGACGCGGGCTTCACGGTGTTCGAGCCCGCGGGCACGTACTTCGTGACGACCGACATCCGCCCGCTCGACCCGGCGGGCGACGGCTTCGCGTTCTGCCGGGAGCTGCCCGAGCGGTGCGGGGTCGTCGCCATCCCGAACGCCGTGTTCTACGACGACCGGGCGGCCGGGGCGCCCTTCGTGCGGTTCGCGTTCTGCAAGCGGGAGTCCGTGCTCACGGAAGCGGTCGGCCGGCTCAAGCGGCGGTAACCCCCGGCCGTACGCCGGTCGGCGGCCCCCGTCTGGCCCCGCCCAACTCGCGGGCGCGGCACGGGCATCGCAGGGTTCGGATGTGACCGAGCCGACCGCCACCGTTCTTGACGGCCCCTCAGCCCCCGGTGCCCCCTCCTCCGGAGCCCGCGCCGCGTCCTCGCCGCGGGCTCTGCCGCGCCCGGCGGCCGGGGCCGCGAAGGCACTCGCGGTCTTCGCGGCGGCCCGGCTGACGGGCGTGCTCGCGGTCGCCGCGGGCGCCTGGCTCACCGGGCAGAAGCCGCTCGCGCTGCTCGGCCGCTCCTGGGACTCCCTGTGGTACGAGGGCATCGCCGCGCACGGCTACGGCGTGCGCACCCTGCACTTCGGCGACGGCGTCGTCCACAGCGACCTCGCGTTCTTCCCGCTCTACCCCGCGCTGATCCGGGCCGCGCACACGGTGCTGCCGCTGAGCACCGGGGTGTGCGCCCTGCTGATCGCCTGGGCGGCGACGCTCACCGCGGCCGTCGGCATCCACCGCATCGGCGCCCGTCTGCACGGCCCCGCCGTCGCGACGGCCCTGGTCGTCCTGTGGGGCCTGCTCCCGCACTCCGTGGTGCTGTCCATGGCGTACACGGAACCGGTGCTCACGGCGCTCGCCGCCTGGTCCCTGTACGCGGTCCTGACCGGGCGCTGGCTGTGGGCGGGTTCCCTCGCCGCGCTCGCCGGCCTGTCCCGCCCGAACGGCTTCGCGGTCGCGGCGGCCGTCCTGTCCACAGCCGTGTACGAGATCGTGCGGCACCGCGGCCGGGTTCCCCACAGGCTGTGGACGGGCGCGCTGCTCGCGCCGCTCGGCTGGGCCTCGTACGTCCTGTGGGTGGGACGGCACCAGGGCGATCCGCTCGGCGGCTACTTCGCGGTGCAGCGCGGCTGGGGCTCGACGTTCGACTTCGGGGTGGGTTCGGCCCGGTTCGTGAAGAAGATGCTGCTGCACGGCGACCGCTTCGTCTTCCCCATGACGCTGCTGATCGTGGCGGCGGCCGTGCTCCTGTACGCGTTCCTGCTCCTGGACCGGGCGCCGCTGCCGCTCGCCGTCTACACCGGCGTACTGCTCCTGATCGCCGTCGGCGGCTCCGGCTTCTTCGAGTCGAAGCCGCGCTTCCTGCTGCCCGCGTTCCCGCTGCTGCTGCCGCTGGCCTGCGCGCTCGCCCGTACGGCGAGAGCCCGGCCCGCACACGCCGTCCTGGTGACGGGCGTACTGGCCGGGCTCTCCCTTGCGTACGGGACGTATCTGATCGTCTACGCCCACACACCGCTGTGACGGGCGGAACTACTCCGCGTCGTCACCGGGCTTCTCGTCGGTCTCGGCGGAGTCGACGTCGGTCTCCAGACCGAGCTGCTCCACGAGCCAGCGGTCGAACTCGATCGCCGCGCGGACCCAGCTGACGGTCGACGACACGAAGTGCTCCAGCGAGACGCCGGTGCCGATCAGCATCTGGGCCTCGCCGATGAGGCGGACCGTGCCGTCGTCGTGGGTGTGGCTGTAGACCTTGGGCCACAGGGTGCGCCGGTTCCAGTCGTCGATGGACTCCAGGAGCTGCGGCTTCACCTCGATGGTGTGCGGCCGGTCGTAGAACGTCCGCACCGAGAAGACCTGCTGGTCGCCCTCGCCGCGGAACATGAAGTACGTACGGAACTCCTCCCACGGAGCCGCGAGGTCACCCTCCTCGTCGGTGACGTACTTGAGCTCCATCTGCTCGAGGAGCTGCTTGACCAGGTCCTGGTCGGGAATGACGGGGCCCGCCGGTCCCGCCCCCTGCTGCGGTTCGGGCTGTCCCCCGAAGTTGGGAATCGAGGACGGATCGATAGACAAGGTTCCTGCTCCTGACTGACTCTGGTTTCGGCCCATCGTACGGACCTCCCCGCGCTGCCAGGGTGCCCAGTGCGATGCATTGGCAGCCCCAGCCTCGCATCTTTGCGCCCCCGGGGAAACGCCCGTCCGCACGACCCCGCGAAAGCGCTGTCGCCCGCCCGCACGGCCGCATGCCGGAGGTCCCCCGCGCCGACGGCGCGGGGGACCCCTGACGCGGCGGTTACAGCGTCTTGCCCGTGGCCGCGCCCACGATCAGCCCGTCGCCGAAGGTGTCGACCTTGACCGTGTCCCCGTCCACGACCTCGCCGGACAGGATCTCCTTGGCGAGCCGGTCGCCGATCGCCGTCTGGACGAGCCGGCGCAGCGGCCGCGCCCCGTACGCCGGGTCGTTGCCCTCGGTCGCCAGCCAGTCCAGCGCCGCGTCGCTGACGTCGAGGGTCAGCCGGCGCTCGGCGAGCCGCTTCGCGAGGCGCCCGATCTGGAGCGAGGCGATCCGGCGCAGTTCGTCCTTCTCCAGCGCCGAGAAGACCACGAGGTCGTCGAGCCGGTTCAGGAACTCGGGCTTGAAGGACGCCCGTACGACGTCCAGGACCTGCTGCTTCTTCTCCTCCGCCGAGGTCAGCGGATCGACCAGGTACTGCGAGCCGAGGTTCGACGTGAGGACCAGGATCGTGTTGCGGAAGTCGACCGTGCGACCCTGGCCGTCGGTCAGCCGTCCGTCGTCGAGCACCTGGAGCAGGACGTCGAAGACCTCCGGGTGCGCCTTCTCGACCTCGTCGAGCAGCACCACGCTGTACGGGCGACGGCGCACCGCCTCCGTGAGCTGGCCGCCCTCCTCGTACCCGACGTAGCCGGGCGGCGCACCGACGAGCCGCGCGACGCTGTGCTTCTCGCCGTACTCGCTCATGTCGATGCGGATCATGGCCCGCTCGTCGTCGAAGAGGAAGTCGGCGAGCGCCTTGGCGAGTTCGGTCTTGCCGACACCCGTCGGACCGAGGAAGAGGAACGAACCGGTGGGCCGGTCCGGGTCGGCGATACCGGCGCGCGTACGGCGTACGGCGTCGGAGACGGCCTGGACGGCCTCGCTCTGCCCGATGAGCCGCTTGCCCAGCTCCTCCTCCATCCGGAGCAGCTTCTGCGTCTCGCCCTCCAGGAGGCGTCCGGCGGGGATGCCGGTCCAGGACGCGACGACGTCGGCGATGTCGTCGGGCCCGACCTCCTCCTTGACCATGGTGTCGCGCGCGACCTCCTCCTCGGCCTCGCTGGCCTCCTCCAAGTCCCTTTCCAGGGACGGGATCTCGCCGTAGAGGAGCTTGCTCGCGGTGTCGAAGTCGCCGTCGCGCTGGGCGCGCTCGGCCTGCCCGCGCAGCTCGTCGAGCTTCTCCTTCAGCTCACCGACGCGGTTGAGGGACTGCTTCTCCTTCTCCCAGCGGGCGGTGAGTCCGCGCAGCTCCTCCTCCTTGTCGGCGAGATCGCGCCGCAGCTTCTCCAGGCGCTGCTTGCTGGCGGGGTCGGTCTCCTTGCCGATCGCCAGCTCCTCCATCTTCAACCGGTCGACGGCGCGCTGGAGTTCGTCGATCTCGACGGGCGAGGAGTCGATCTCCATCCGCAGCCGCGACGCGGACTCGTCGACGAGGTCGATGGCCTTGTCGGGAAGGAAGCGGGAGGTGATGTACCGGTCGGACAGCGTGGCCGCGGCGACCAGCGCGCTGTCGGCGATCTGGACCTTGTGGTGGGCCTCGTAGCGTCCCTTGAGCCCGCGCAGGATCGCGATCGAGTCCTCGACGGACGGCTCGGCGACCAGCACCTGCTGGAACCGCCGCTCCAGCGCCGGGTCCTTCTCGATCCGCTCGCGGTACTCGTCGAGCGTCGTCGCGCCCACCATGCGCAGCTCACCGCGCGCGAGCATGGGCTTCAGCATGTTCCCCGCGTCCATGGCGGAGTCCCCGCCGGCGCCCGCGCCGACGACGGTGTGCAGCTCGTCGATGAACGTGATGATCTGCCCGTCGCTCTCCTTGATCTCGGAGAGGACGGTCTTCAGGCGCTCCTCGAACTCGCCGCGGTACTTCGCGCCCGCGACCATCGCACCGAGGTCGAGCGAGACGAGCCGCTTGTTCTTGAGGCTCTCCGGCACGTCCCCCTTCACGATGCGCTGCGCGAGACCCTCGACGACGGCGGTCTTGCCGACGCCGGGCTCGCCGATGAGCACGGGGTTGTTCTTGGTCCGCCGGGACAGCACCTGCACCACGCGCCGGATCTCCTGGTCCCGCCCGATGACGGGATCGAGCCGTCCCTCGCGCGCGGCGGCGGTGAAGTCGGTCCCGAACTTCTCCAGTGCCTTGTACGACCCCTCGGGGTCGGGTGTCGTCACCCGGCGCCCTCCCCTGATCTTCGCGAAGGCCTCGGCCAGCTTCTTCGCACTGGCCCCATTCTCGTTCAGTACCTCACCGGCGGCCCCGCCCTTGGCGGCAATGGCGATCAGCAGGTGCTCCGTGGAGAGGAACTCGTCGCCCAGTTCCTTCGCGCGCTCACCGGCGTCGGCGATGACCGCCAGCAGGTCGCGGCTCGGCTGCGGCGGTGCGACGGTCGACCCGGTGACACTGGGCAGGCCCGCGAGCACGCGCTCGGCGCCCTCCCGCACCCGTACCTGATCGGCGTCGACCGCGGCCAGCAGGTCGGTGATGTTCGCGGTCTCCTCGGCCCGCCCCTCCAACAGGGCGAGCAGCAGATGGGCCGGGGTCAGATCCGGGTGGCCCCCGGACACGGCCCGGCTGCTTGCCGCGTTGATCGCGTCGCGGCTCCGGTTCGTCAGCTCGGCGTCCACGTGCCTGTTCTCCTCCACGTACGTATGTCTGCGTCAATCCTGACCTGTCCAACGTACACAAAGTTGAGTCTATTCCACTCAAGGTGGCGTGAGCGGCCTGAGCGGCCCCTCACGGACAGGCCCCGGACGGACAGGTCCGATAAATTCGGCGCCATGGCCAAGCGGATCGACCTCCACCACCCCGACGCCGACTTCCTCACCTTCTGGCAGGAACGGCATCTGTGCACCCTGACGACCCTGCGCCCGGACGGCACACCGCATGTCGTGCCGGTCGGCGTGACGTACGACGCCGAGCAGCGGGTGGCCCGGGTGATCACGAACAAGGCCAGCCGGAAGATCGCCCACATCCTGGAGGGCGCGCCGTCGGCCCGGGTCGCCGTCTGCCAGGTCGACGGGCGGCGCTGGGCGACGCTGGAGGGCACGGCGACGGTCCGCACGTCACCGGACGACGTGTCCGACGCCGAGCGCCGCTACGCCGAGCGCTACACGCGCGCCCCGCGCCCCAACCCGGACCGGGTGGTCATCGAGATCGCGGTGGACCGGGCCACCGGCAACGGTGTCTTCACCGCCGGGTAGCCGCACCGGCTCGGCACAAACTGCAGCGGCGCCACCGTGTTTCAGGTCCACGGTGACGCCGCTGCGGGGGGAAGCACCTGCGCGATTTACAACGACGGGGGAATCGCGTCAGGCACTGCGGGGGGTGGCTGTGGTGCGGGACGGGACATCGGAGGCCTCGACCTCGGGTCCCGCGTCCCCGACCAGCTGGTGATCCCGCTGGTCGAGATTGACGAAGATCATTCCGTACCGGACGACGGTCCGCACCGGCTGCGGCGCCCCACGGGGCCGGCGCAGACACCGGTAGGCCCGGATGTCGTCCCCCTCGTCCCTCGCCACGATGATCGGCTCCCCGAAGAGGGTGACCATCAGCGAGTCGCCGGGGTTCGGGATCGCCGTCACGAGATCGATCGTGTGCCAGCCGGAGCGGTAGGCGATCGCGAGTTCGCGGCGGAGTGATCTGTCGTCGGGTGGGGTGATCATGCGGCTACGTCCGTCTTGCTCTCCGAATCGATCACCGGGGCGCCGCCCCAGTGCAGATCCGGGGGTGCGATGGCCTGCACACCCGTGGCGCTGCTGCCCCAGTGCAGGTCGAGCGTGCTGACAGCACCCAGCGCGACCCCGACAGAGAAGGCAAGAGCGAGCGCTGACCGAACCATCTTCTTGCACATAGCGGGCCTCGTCCTCACTTCCATGGCTACTCTCCCCCGGCACTCATGACGATGACTCATTCAGTCACGCAAACACCACAGAAGCGATGCATCATGTTCCTGCACGTTCAGGACCCTGGGGGGTGGAGGAATGAGACCAGAAGACGCAATTCAGACACATCCTCATCCGGTGACTGAACTGTGCGGGGAGGGACGACGCCTTTACGCCAGTGCACTCCAGTCTGGGCGCATCTCCCGCGAAGAGGCCACCACAGCACCATGCCTCATGGAGTTCGCCCTCCTGCACCCGGATCCGGACGACGCGGAGTGGCTGCGCCCGGTTCCCCCCACGGCGGCGCTGACCCGACGCCTGCAACCGCTCGAAAGAGAGATTCAGGAGCGCCGGACGCTAGCGGTCGAACTCGCCGATGCCTTTGAGCCATTCATGGCCATCAGCGCGCAGGGGCGTCCGACGGCTCACTCCATCACAGTGCTGGAGGGATTCAGCCGCATCAACGCGGCCATAGAACTCGCCACGACCGAGTGCGAGTCAGAGATCCTGACCGTGCAGCCCGGCGGCGGCCGCAGCGAGTACGCGCTGACCGAGGCCATGAAGCTCAGCAAAGGCGTCCTGGAACGCGGGATCACCATGCGCACCCTGTACCAGCACACAGCGCGCCACAGTCAAGGGACGTTGGCGTACGCGCAGGTCATGGCGGAGGGCAATGTCGAGATCCGCACGCTGGAAGAGCTCATCGAGCGGTTGATGATCTTCGACAGGACCGTGGCGTTCATCCCCGCGTCCGACGACCGCGACACCGGCCTCCAGGTCGCCCTGGAACTGCGCCATCCCGGTCTCGTCGCGTACTTGGCGAAGGTCTTCGAACAGCTCTGGCAACGCGCGGTGCCGATACTGGAGGACGCGGCCCCCTACGCCCCGCCCATCGACGGCGTCACCGGAGTCCAGCGCTCCATAGCCAAGCTCCTGGTCGAAGGGCACGTGGACGAGGCCATCGCCAGACGTCTCGGCATGAACGTACGCACCTGCCGCGCCCACATCGCCAAGATCGCAGCGACTCTCGGCAGCGGAAGCCGTGCTCAACTGGGCTATCTGATCGCACGATCGGGGATCCTCGACCAGGAGCCCGGGACGCCGAGCAAAGAGAGCCACACGTGATGGTCGAACCCCACACCCACGCAGCGGGAGAACTGTGCGACGCGGCCCTGAGCGTGTACTCGCGGGCACTACGAGAAGGAAGAGTCGCCGCCAGGGAGGCGGACCGAGCGCCGTGTCTCAGATCGTTCGGACTCCTCAAACAGGACGCCGACGATCCGCAGTGGATGCGCCCCGTCCCGCCGGCCGTGGCACTTCCCGGTCTACTGCGGGCGGTCGAGGAGAACATCACCCTTCAGCGCACCCGGGGTGAGAAGCTCGCGGCGTCGTTCGCCCCACTGATCGCTCTGGACGCGCAGCGCGCCGCCGTCCCCGACGGGCCGATGGTCAGCATCGTGCTGGGCCTCCACCGGATCAACGACGCCATCCAGGAAGCCTCCGAGGAGTCCTCCGAGGAACTCCTGACCATTCAGCCCGGCGGTCCGCGCCCCCCGGAGCTCCTGGCCAGTAATCGACCTCGCGAGCAGCGACTCCTGGACAGGGGCGCACGCATGCGGACGCTGTACCAACATCCCGCCCGCCACTACCCGTCGACCCTCGCCCACTTCGAGCGGCTCAGCGGCGACGTCCAGGTACGCACCCTCGACGAGGTGACGGAGCGGCTCATCATGCTGGACCGCAAGGTCGCCTTCATCCCGGCCAATTCCGACCGCACCGTCGCCATGGAGATCAGGCACCCGGCACTGATCTCCTATCTGGCGACGACCTTCGACCGGCTGTGGCGGCTGGCCACACCGCTGTTCCCTCAGGACGCGGGTGAGGAGTCGACGCCGGGGGAGATCACCACGCGGCAGCGGACCATCGCCACCCTGCTCATCGAGGGACACACAGACGCCGTCATCGCCGAGCGCCTCGGGATGAACATCCGCACGGTCCGCGTCCACATAGCCAAACTCGCCGCCACCCTGGGCAGCGACAGCCGGGCTCAACTGGGCTACCTCATCGGCCAGTCAGGGATTTTGGACGAGACGAACTGACGAATCGCACCAGCCCCGCCCGCACGGCGGCGGGCTGCCCCTCCGCCTCGTCCTCAGCCCTCCGTAACTACTTCGTCAGACCCGCCTCCGCGCACGCCGCCTCGTACTTCGGCGTGCAGATCTCCTTCACCGAGAAGATGCCGTCCTTGATCACGGTGCTCTTGATGTTCTTGCGGGTCAGCGCGACCACACTGACGCTCGCCGTGCGGATCTGCTTCGTCGTCGGGCTGTCCGTGGCGTTCATCGCGAGCGCCTCGAACTCGATCGAGCGGCCCTGCGCGATGCGCACCGCCATCTCGGCCGCGGTGGCCGCCTCCTCGGGGTACGGCTTGTAGACGCTCATGTACTGGTCGCCCACGAGAATCCGCTGCACCGCGGCGAGTTCGGCGTCCTGGCCGGTGATCGGGGGCAGGTCGGTGACGCCCGCGTTCTTGAGCGCGGTGATGATGCCGCCGGCCATGCCGTCGTTCGCGGAGTAGACACCGGCGATGTGGTCGGCGCCGATCGACGTGATGGCCTGTTCCATGGCCGTCTGCGCGTTCTTCGGCTTCCAGCCGACGATGTCGGACGACTTGGCGATCGTCACCGCGTCGCCGAGCTCCGCGCGGGCGGCCTCCTTGAAGACCGCCGCGTTCGGGTCGGTGGGCGCGCCGTTGATCATCACGATCTTGCTGCTCTTGGTGGCGCCGGAGCCGAGCGCCTCGAGAAGGGCCTTGCCCTGGGTCTGGCCGACGAGCTCGTTGTCGAAGCCGACGTACGCCTCGACCGGGCCCTGCGCGAGACGGTCGTACGCGATGACGTGGATGCCCGCGTCCTTCGCCTTCTGCACCGACGCGGCGATGACCTTGGAGTCGACGGCGTCCACGAGGATGGCGTCCACCTGGGCGTCGATCATGTCCTGCATCTGCCGCTTCTGCAGGAGCGCGTCTTCTTTCGCGTTCTTGTAGATCAGCGTGCCCTTGCCCGAGGTCAACTTGGCCACCGTCTTCATGATGATGGGGTAGTCGAACTTCTCGTAGCGGGCGGTCTCACGCTCCGGGAGGAGCAGACCTATCTTGACATCGTTGCCCTTGCGAGCAGGCGTGTCGGAGTCGCTGCCCCCGCCGGGCAGCACACCACCGCAGGCCGAGAGCGAGACCAGCAGGACGGATGCGGCGCCGACCATGGCGGCGGATCGCATTCGCGTGTTCATTACGGATACCTCCCTGACGTGGCCGCGACGATGCGACCGAGGTGGCTCGAAGCCAACTCGGCCGCCCACGCGGGGTCAAGAGATGAAGCCACACCGCAACGAAACCGGATCCGTTACTTCCCCACATGAAGCCAGATACAGCGGATTTCGGACATCCGGCTTCTGTCGTCACCAGTCCTTCACGCTTCGGACACCTCGGCGGCCTCGGATGCCTGCGCCGGCACCCGGTCGAGGAATCCGTGGACCGCACGGATCCGGCCGTCCTCGGCGAGCTCGACCACGTCGAACCCGGCGACGGGCGCCGACCCGTCCGCCCGCGACACCAGCTCCCAGCCGAACCGCGCCAGCCGGTGGTGCCCGTCCACCGCGCCGAGCCGCCGGAAGGCGAACCCCGGGAACTGCTCGTGCGCGGCTGCGACGACGGCCGCGATCCCCTCGTGCCCCGCGACCTCCGCCAGCGGGTCGGTGTAGCTGCCGTCCTCGGTCCAGGCGGCGGCGACCGCCTTGGCGCGCTCCTCGGACGTACGGGCGTTCCAGGCCTCGAAGTAGCGGGCGACGGCGGTGTCGTGAGCGTTCATGGCGAAAGCCTCCAGGGATTCCGTGTCCGGGACCCGGAGCCCGAGCGGAGTGCGCCGCCCGGGTTCCGGTGACTTCAGAGTGCCGGGGCGGCGTGCGGGGCGCGATTACGTGCCAGGTAATGCCCGGTGCGCGCAGGCCCGGCGCACGCACCGGCCGCCGCACAAGGGCCGTACCTGCCTCGTACAACCAACCCGCCCCGCCGCACGTCTTCTCCTCGCCCGGACCGAGATCCGGCTCACCTGCCTGGAGAACCATGCGCATCCGTACGGCCGCCACCGGTGCCCTCGCCGCGAGCGGCACCCTCGCACTGCTCACCCTCCTCGCCCCCGCCGCGCAGGCGGACACGCACAAGGGCGACACCACGTTCACGTCGGTGACGTTCAGCACGTCGACCGTGAACGTGGGCGTCAGCGCCGCGCGGTCGCTGACCGTCGTGGCGACCGCCAAGGACGACTCCGGGATCAAGGGCATCTACGGCGGCAAGCTGATCAGCCCCGACGACCACATCGCCTTCCCCCACGCGGCCACCTGCACCCGGCCCACGTCGACGACGATGAAGTGCACCTGGACGTACTCCTTCGACGCGAACGACAGCGACGACTACGCCGACCTCCAGAACACCCGGGCGGGCACCTGGCACCTCGACGCGGAGGCCGCGGCCTACGACACGGACTTCTACACGCTCGACAGCAGCAGGTCGGTGAAGGTGAAGCGGTACGCCAAGCTGACCACCACCCAGGCGAGCCCCGAGCCCGTCGCCAAGGGCCGCACCCTGACCGTGACCGGCGCCCTGACCCGCGCGAACTGGAACACGAACGTCTACGCCGGCTACACGTCCCAGTCCGTGGCCCTTCAGTTCAAGAAGTCCGGCTCGTCGACGTACGCCACCGTCAAGAACGTGACGACGGACAGCGCGGGCAAGCTGAGGACGACGGTCACGGCGAACGCGGCGGGCACCTGGCGCTGGAAGTTCGCGGGCACGAGCACCACGAGCCCGGTGACGGCCACCGGCGACAGCGTCGCCCTGAAGTAGCCCTCCCACGTCACACGGTCCTCGACGCGGCGGGGCCGGCCCCGGGAATCCCCCGCTGTCGGGCCCAGCCGCACCCCGCCCCTACTCCGGCGCCGGGCGCGCCTGGGGTCGGGCTGTCGGGCGGGGTGGGGGCGTGGTCCCGCGGGGCCAGGCGGGGCGGTGCGGCATGAGGTCGCGTACGTTCGCGTCGGGGACCGTCGGGAGCGGGGCAGGGCCGCCCGTTCCGGGTTCCACCGCGTCGTCGTAGCGGTCGTGGCGGGGCTCCTCGACTAAGTCGGGGGCGCGCTCCGGGAACGTCAACAGCCGTGCGGGGACGGCGTTCTGGGCGGGTGGGGCCGGGGGCTCGCCCGCCGCGTGGCGGGCGTGCTCCTCCCAGCCGAGGCGGAACCAGACGACCTGCTCGCGCTCCATCTCGTCGACCGTGACGATCCGTACCGCGCGTTCGCCGAACTCCGCTATCTTGCGGCCCAGTTCGACCAGCAGCTCCCCCGTGAGGCGTGCGGCCCCGTCCGTGGCGCCCGTGTCGGACGAGTCCCCCGTGCCGCGCGTGGACGCGTCCGTCCGTGCGTCGACTCTGTCGCGCCCCATATGTCCCCACCCTTCCACCCCTCCCCAGGGGCGGTCACCTGTTCATCGAGTCACCGCCCGGCAGGAACTGCTTCGCCACCCTGACGAACGTCTCCCGCAATTCGGGCGGTACGCCCATTCTGCGGGCAGCCTCCTCGGGCGTCAGACGCGTCCCTTCAGCGGACCCGTTCCCTGGATTCCCTTCCTGCGTCCCGCCAACCGGCAGATCCTCCTCGGAGAGCCGGCCGGAGCGGATCAGTACGTCGCGCAGCGGCACCCCGAGCGCCACGGCCAGGCGGCGCATGGTCTCCAGGTCGGGCATGCTCTGCCGCTGCAACAGCCTGCTGACGGCCGCCCGGTGCACCCCGGCGTCGTCGGCCAGGCGGGAACGGCCGCCGCCGCGCGGGCTGTCGATGGTGTAGCCGCGCTGCCGCATCAGGTCCTCGATCCAGCCCGCGAACGCGTCGAGCCCGGCGCGCGCCGCCTCCTCCGCGTCGTCCCGTTGATCCGGGTCGGTGTGGGCGCGTGCCCACGAACTGCTGCCCATGACGTTGATCTCCCCTCGTCGCGGGCACAGCGTACCGAGCGCGCACGCACGATAGGTGTGCGCACGCGCACGCAGAGGGAGACCTTGACACCAACTCCATTAGCGGAAGCCTCTTTTGGCGCTCACACCTCGCTCCTCTCCTTCGTCTCTCGACTCCCTGTAGTCGCTTGCGCACGCGCACGCATCATGCGACTCTGATCGCGCGTTCGCTTTTCTCGAACAAATGTTCCCATACGTGGGGAGGCGCTGCACGTGTTCAGCCCTGCAACTTCTTCGAAACCCCTATTGAGCAGGGGTTTTCCACTTCACGACGACGAGCTCGACTGGCGCAGATCCGCCGCCTGCGCGTCCCTCCCCTCCCACTACGTCTTCACTCGCGACCCCACCGACGCCGCCCATACGTTGCGAGCGTGCAACCAATGTGCGATCCGGGAGCTGTGCGAGGCCGTGGTCGACCCCGCGCACACCTGGTTCGACGGGGTCAGCGGGGGCCGGCTGTGGCGCAACGGACGCGAGGTGCCGGTACGGAGCGCAGAGGAGGATGTGCGATGAGTGGCTCCGCCGCGACGCTGTGGCTGCACACCCTGGCCGAGCGATTTCCGCTGCTGCTCGCCGAGTTGGCGCCCTCCAGCGGCCGCACCCTGCGCGAGCGGAGCGGCCCGGACTCCGGCGGCGGTCGCGCACCCGTCCGGCTCTACGTGTCCGACGCCCTGCGCGACATCACCGACGGGGTCGTCGAACTGGAGGAGGCCGTGCGCGAACGGCTCGGGCTGCGGCCCGCGCGGCCCGCACCCGTCGTCGTACGGCTGCGACGGCTCGCCGATCTCGCCGGGCGCGTCGCCGAACTCCCGGACCTGGACGCCCACTTGGTCAGCGAGGCACGGCGGATGGCCGCCCGCTGCGGACGCGCCGTCGGCGACCCGGAGCAGCTCGTGCGGATCGCCGGGCGCTGCCCCGCCTGCGATTCGGTGTCCCTGCGGGCCCTGCCGGAGCGGGCCGTGGTGATGTGCGTGAACCCCGTGTGCCGTCAGGAGGTCCGCGCGTGAGCTGCTTCATCACCGGCGAGCTCGCCGCCGCCGAAGCCGGCGTCGCGCCCGCCACCATCCGCAAGTGGGTGCAGCTCGGCCATCTCAAGGCCGCCGGGAGACAGGGGCGGCGGCTCATGTACCGGCTTGAGGACGTGTTCGCCGCTGAGCGGATCGCGCGCGGCAGAAACACCGACACCTCCGCCTGACACTCAACCCACCGCGACAAGAGGGCCCGCTGACGTCATTCGTCAGCGGGCCCACTCGCGTTCCCGGGCCCCCAACAAGGGCTCTGAGTAGGCGAGTTGCGGGATCCGGGGCCCCCGATCACACTGGGAGCAGCGGCAGAGCTGCGCCCGGAACCCCGGGCGGCGGACCTGCCGCTTCGTGTTGCCCGGACCCCTCGTCGCAGTCGCGGTCCGGAGCGTGCAGGCCTGCGCGTACACCGCCCAGCACACCTCGACTCCCCCTTTTGACGGGAGCTTTCATGTGTCCGTACTGAACTTTCCCGACGTCGAACGTCTCGTCGTCGACTTCCTCAAGACCCGGGCCGAACTGACGGGCACGACGGTCGACAACCGGCCGCCCGCCGGGTTCGACGGCACCCAGAAGGTCGTCCTCGTCTCCCGCACCGGCGGGACCTGGATCGACGACCTGTACCTCGACCACCCCGTGGTCGACCTGGAGGCGTACGCCGCCGACAAGACGGTCGCCCACACCATCGCCCTCGCCGCCCGCGCCTGCGTGCACGAGTTGCAGGGCACGGCCTACGGCACGGCGGTCGTCACCGACGTGACGGAGGTCGAGGGGCCGCGCTGGCTGCCCGACTACAACCGCCCGGCCGCCAGCCGCTACCTGACCCGCCTCCAGCTCTCGATCCGTCCCGCCTGACCTACGAAGGAGCCTTCCATGCCTTCTCCGAACACCAGCTCCCAGATCCGCGTCCCGGGCACCGGCAAGGTGCTCGTCGCCGCCTTCAACGCCGCCACCCCGATCGCCGCTCCGGCCGACACCAGCGTGGCCTGGCCGACCGGGTGGACCGAGCTGGGCTACACGTCCACCGACGGCGTCAAGCTCGCCAAGAAGGACAAGATCGACCAGGTGGACGGCTGGCAGTCGGTGAGCGCGCTGCGCTACATCTACTCCGACCGAGAGCTGACGCTGAAGTTCCAGCTGATGCAGTTCAACAAGAGCACCCTGCCGTTCTTCATGGGCGGCGGCTCCACGGCGACCGTGGGCACCCCGGCCGAGGCCGGCACGTACAAGTACGACCTCACCACCAACCCGGGCGCGGACGAGCGCTCGCTGGGCATCGAGTTCACCGACGTCCAGAACGGCACGGCGGTCGTCTACCGGCTGATCGTCCCGCGCGGCCAGGTCACCGAGACCGAGGAGATCTCGATGACCCGCACCGGGGCCATGAAGCTCGGCGTCACCTTCACCGCGTACGCCCAGGACGACACGTCGAAGCCGCTGGCGACCTGGCTGATGAAGGACGGCGCCTACGCGTAAGGGCGCGTAACGGCACCACCAGCACCACCAGTCGGACCGGCGCGCGCGGCTCGCGCGCGCCGGTCCGTCCCCTCCCACACTCCCCCGTCCTCCTCAACTTCCCCATCAGGAGCACCTCATGGCAGGTTTCAACGTCAACGCCGCCCGCGCCCAGCGCCTCGAAGCGCTCGGCCGGGCCTGGACCTTCCAGCTCGACGACGACACGTTCGAGCTGCCGACCGAACTCGGCCGCGGAGTCGCCCGCAAGCTGCGCGCCCTCGACGACAACGACGTGGACGGACTGCTCCACATCCTGCTCGGCGAGAGCCAGTTCGCACGGTTCGAGCGGCACGACGTCACCGTGCAGGACATCGCCGCGATCCTGGAGGCGTACGGCAAGGAGACGGGGCTGGGCCTGGGGGAAGACTGAGCCTCGGCGAGCTCGTGGAGGAGCACGCCGAGGCCATCGAGGCCGATCTGCTGCGCCATTACGGCGTGGACCTTCTCGACTGGCACCGGGGGCAGCTGTCGTCCCGGCGGCTCGCGATCCTCGTCCGGCACCTGCCGCGCGACGGCGCCTTCGCCCACGCTCTGCACGGCGAGGCCGCCACCTGGGGGGTGACGGACCATCTCCTGGCGCACATGATCGACCAACTGGCCGAGTCCAACTGGATGTTCGCCGTGGTGAATCAGGGCGAGGACGCCGATCCACCGGAGTTCCCGACCCCGCTGAAGCGGCCGGCCGACCGCCTCGCCGCGGAGAGCGAACCGGCCCCCGCGGACGCCGGCCGCGCCGGTCTCCCCGCCCCGGAGGAAGTACTCCGGTTCCTCTCGTGAGGAACGGCTAGGCGGTGATGAACATGAGAGCGGCCAGCGCGAGCAGCACGCAGGCGAATCCCATGAAACCAATGGCGAGTTTCCCGCTGGACATCTGTTCCGGCGTCTCGATATTGGTCGGGTCCTGCGGGTCGTAGACCACGGTGAGCGATTCCCCGCGCCGGGCCGGCGGAAAACTGAATGGGCCGACACTGGTCACCAGTTCCCGGTCCTCCACCGGGAATTGGACCTGTAGGAATGTGCCGCCCTTCGAGGAATTGTCTTCATTCACGCATGCCGCGGAGACCCTGATCCCGCGCGTGCGCAGCGCCCGCCCGCGCCGAAAGATTCGTACAGCGGCATAGAGCACGGCGAGCGCGAAGGCCGCCACCAAACCAGCTAATCCGTACATTTCCCCCACCCGAAGAAACACCGGCGATCAATCCGCGTATCACTATCCGGGCCGCCACACAAGCTGTCAAGAGAGCTTGAAGGGAACTCCATGCCCAGCCACACGATCGACGAGGTCTACACCGAAGTAGCCGCCATAAAGAAGAAATTGGAGGACAAGGGGACCGGGGCTTCCAAGGAATACATCGACCAGAAGTTCAAGGAGGCGAAGGAGGAACCGACCCAGGCGGAGAACTGGGCCAAGTCCCTCGGGTTCGGCCTGGACGAACTGGTGAAGTCCTTCAAGGACTTCAAGGGCAGCTCCGTCGTCGCCTGGTCCGCGCTCGGCGCCGTCATCACCGGCTTCATCGTGAGCAACTTCGTCGACACCGACAAGTCCAAGGCGAAGGTGATGGACAAGATGGGGCTCGCGCACGGCGAGACCGGTCTGCCGCGCCGGAAGAAGACGCTGGAGGCCAGGGCCACCGCGAACCGGCTTCCCCCCGTCCCCGTGACCAGCGTCGACCCCGAGCGTCTGAAGAGCATGCGCAAGGCGTCGATCGAACTGGCCCGGTCCCTCCACGACCTCACCTCCGATGTCAGCCGCGCGGCCCGCGCCATCGCCTGACGAGAACGGGAGTTGCCATGACACTCGCTCGCAGTTCGACCACCGCGGCCGGACACCTCGCCCGCTTCCGCAGCGCGGCGGCCCAGGCCTCTTCGGCCGCCCGCCAGCTGCGCGGCTCCGCGGCCAACGCCTCCTCGTCGGTCGGCAAGGTCGGCAGCGGCGCGGGCAGCGCCGGAACCGCACTCGGCCGGTCCCGAGCCTCCACCGACAAGTTCAAGTCCTCCCTCGACCACCTCAAGTCGTCCTCCGGCAAGGCGAACACGGCCCTGCGCGACGTGAAGCGGCAGTCCGACGCCGTCGAGAAGTCCGTCGGCAAGGCCGGGAAGACGGCCACCGGCGGAGGCAAGTCCATGGGCGGGCTCGGCAAGGGGCTCAAGGGCGCCACCCTCGCCCAGAAGGGCCTCAACACCGCGATGAAGGCCAACGCCCTCGGCCTCGTCATCTCGCTGCTCGCGCCGATCATCAGCCAGTTCATCAACATGGACAAGGTGTCCAAGGCGCTGGCCGCCGGCGTGAAGTGGGCCTGGAACGCGATCTCCGGGGCCATCCGCTCCCACGCCGGGCCCATCAAGAGCATCATGAAGGGCCTGGTCAACGGGTTCACGGCGCTGCCGCGCGCCTACATCGGCGGCATCAACGCGATGATCCGCGGGCTCAACTCCATCCACGTGAAGATCCCGGGCTGGGTCCCGGTCGTCGGTGGCAAGGAGTTCGGGATCCATCTGCCGCAGATCCCGAACATCCCCACCCTCGCCGAGGGCGGCGTCGTCCAGGCCCGCTCCGGCGGCCGGCTCGCGCTCATCGGCGAGGGCGGCGAGAACGAGGCCGTCATCCCGCTGTCCAAGCTCAGCCGCATGATGGGCCACCACCCGGGCAACGCCGCCACGCTCGCCCGGCTCGCCGCCGCCGTCGAGGCGATGGCCGCACGGCCCGTGCACGTCGCGGTGGACTCCCAGGTCATCGCCCGCGCCGTCCAGGTCGGACAGCGCCAGCTCGCTCGGAGGTGAGGAGCACCCCATGATCAGAAATCTGTGGATCGGAAAGCCCGGCCTGCTGCGCGAGATACCGCAGGCCGCCAAGAGCTGGGACCGCACCGCCGACCTGAACGTCACGGAGTTCAAGTCCCTGGAGGGCGCGGTCACCACCGTCGCCCCGCCGCGCACCCCCCGCCGGCTCAAGTTCTCCTGGGACCTGCTCCCGCCGGACGAGGCCCAGCATCTCGTCCGGCTCGCCCGCCGGGTCAACGGGCCGGGTCTGCAAGGGAGTTCGTCCCCGTCGTACGGGCCGCTCGCCCTGCTCGACCCGGCCTCACTGAACCTGCTCGACCCCTACCAGGCCGCCGCGCAGTCCAGCTCGCCCAGCGGCGGCGACCACTGGTTCACCATCGTGGGCACGATGGTCGTCAGCCCGGCCGTCGGCGACACCGTCGTCGCGCAGTTCCAGGACGTCACCCGGATCGGCTGGCGGCACGGCACCTGGCCGGGCTGGCCGGTCGCCCCCGGCATGCGCGTGTCCTGGCTGGTGCCGCCGGACTGGAGCGCGGCGACCGCCACCGCGCAGCTGGACTGGAAGGCCGCCGACGGGTCGTACCTGTCCACGTCCTCCGCCGCCGGGTCCACCGTGACCGGCACCGCACCGGCCGACGCCGCCTACGTCACCCCCGTCGGCGGCCCCGGAGCGACCGGCCTGTTCGGGCTGGCCGGCGCCTGTCTGACGATCGGCGACACCCCGGTCGCGTACGCACTGGGCGACGGCTGCCCCGCGATGAGCGTGACCGCGTACAGCGACGCGCCCGCGAACCCGCTGCCGTACCGCAACGTCAGCATCGATCTGGTGGAGGTGCGCGGTGCTGAACTCTGACGACACCGAGCTCGACGGCGCGCTCGCCGCGCCCGAGCGGGCGCCGGCCCACGCCACCCGCTTCGGAGGCAGGGACCTCGGCGAACAGGTGCAGTCCTGGAAGGTGGAGCGGGCCTACGCCACCGACCTGCCGGACGCGATGCGCGCGGTCTCCGGCAGCGCCTCCGCACAGCTGGAGGTGGAGCTCGGCGGCGCCGACGGCACACCCGCGCCGCGCCTGTACTCGGCCTGGGCGCCGCGCGCCACGTCCGACGCGGTGCGGCCGGGCCAGTCGGCGGTGCACGAGGCGGGCCTGTCCGGCCGTACCGTGCCCGCCTTCCGCGGCACCGTGCGCTCCCGGACCGCCGCGTCCGGCAGCGACACCGTCACCGTGCAGGCCCTGGACGGTGCGGAGCGGCTGCGCGGCCCGGCTCAACTGCCGCGCCCGTACCAGGGGTTGCTGTACGGCAAGCCCGTCGCGACGACCGCCTGGTGCGTGGACGAGCTGCTGCGCCAGGGCGGCATCCACACCTGCCCGCCGCCGCGCGCCCCCGCGGTCGCGGCGAGCCTCGACCAGCCGTTCACCGCGCTGTACGCATCGCTGCACGGCGGGTTCAACGCCACCTACGGCCAGCCCGAGACACTGCCCGACCCGTCCGCGTACTCCTGGATCAGGGACGGCGCCCCGTACGAGATGGCGCTGATGCCGGCCGCCGCGCGGCTCGGTGTCTCGTGGATGCCGCGCTCGCGGTTCGCCGTATCGGGGAAGGTGTTCCAGGCCGAGGCGTACGTCAACACGGCGCTGGCCAAGGACAGCATCGTGGAGCTGAAGCTGGTCTTCGACCGCAGCGCCGGCAAGTACGGCTACTACAACGCGGTCTTCGACATCTCCACCGGGCAGGTCAAGGTCGGCTCGGGCACGGTCGACGGTTCGGGCTGGCTGTTCATCTGGACCTTCAGCAAGCTCGCCTCGCTGCGCGGCGCCTGGCACCTCGGCTTCGCCGTGGACACCAGGGCGGGCGGCTCGCCGGTCATGGCGACGGTGAAGCCGCGCCTGACGGCACCGGACGGCGAGTACCTGGCGGGCGGCCCCGGCACCTATGTGGACGCCTCCGCCGGGCAGCCGCCGTCCGAGCTGCACCGCGTCGACCTGATCACCGACATGGCCGTCGAGTGCGTGCAGGTCACCGACCGCTCGTGGACCGACCTCGACTCGTACAACGCCAACGAGTGGGATATGAAAGGCCGTTGGCGCAAGGGAGCGGTCCTCGACGAGGCCGACATCCCGCTGTACGACGTCCCTCAGGTGTCGGGGTCGCAGTGGGACGCCCTCACCGAGATCGCGCGCGCCACCATGTCGACCGCCGAGTTCGACGAGCAGGGCGTCTTCCGGTGGCACGGGCCCGCCCGGTTCCGCACGGTCCCGCCGCGACCCGATCTGACGGTCACCACCCGCCGCTCGGTCTCCGCGCTCACCGTCTCCGAGGAGATCGACGCCTGCCGCAACTACTGCCAGCAGCCCTACGCCGACTGGACCGGCATCAAGAGCGTCAACGGCGAGACCGTCACCGACACCGTGGTCCGCAGGATCGACCCCGGCACCGTGGTGGAGGTCCGGTACGCCATCGCCGAGGACGAGAACGACATCGGCCCGCTCCAGATCGACGACGACGCCGCGCCGATCACCGGCCACAAGGTGCGCTTCGGCAGCGCCGCCACCGGCGGCACCTCGGTCAAGGGCAGCGTCACGGTCAGCTCGCTGCGGGACGGCCCGGACTACGTGGTGCGGTTCATCAACCACGGCACCGCCACCGTGTGGACCGTGACCAAGGACGGCAAGCCGTCGGTGCAGATCATCCCGCAGGTCCGCTCGGGACAGTCCCGCCAGCGCACCTTCGCCTGGTACAACACGACGAGCCAGGCGTACTACGGCAAGCAGGTCTACGAGGCCGCCGCCTCCGCCTGGGTGCAGTCCCGGCAGTCCGCCGACACCCTCTCGCACGCCATGCTCGACGCCGGACGCTTCCCCGTCCCGGTGCTCGGCGAGGTGGAGGTGCTGCACGATCCGCGCATCCAACTCGGCGACGTCGTACGGGTGGTGGACGTCACCGGCGCCGCGCTCGACACCCTCGCCTGGGTGGTCGGCATCCGCACCACCTGCCAGGCCGGCGCCGCACCGCAGCAGACGCTGACCCTGCGCGGCACGGCGTACAACGGCGTCCCGCTCGACCCCGGCCTCGTCCCCGACCCGCCGGTCGACCCGGAGTACGGCACACAGCGCACGTACGCGGAGATCACCGCCGGGTACCCGACGCTCGACGCGCTGACCACCGCCGGGTTCACCTACCGCGCCCTGCTGGCCTCGACGGGAGGCACGTCATGACGGAACCGCTCCCCGAGATCCCGCCGGTACCGGCCGAGGAGCCGGCGCCGGACGACGGGAACGTCGCGCTGCCCGTCCCGGTCGACAGCGCCGCCGGCACGGCCGGCGACGGAGGCTCGTCCGCCGACACCCTGCCGCCGTCCCTGCCCGGATAGCCCTGCCAACTGACCGTGTCGGCCCGGATCAGTACCGCCCGGATCGTCACGGCCCGGACAGCCCTGCCGGCTGATCGTCACGGCCCGGACAGCCCCTGGACAGTCCTGCCAACTGACCGTCACGGCCGGATGTCCCCTGCCCGCACCCGCACCGCCCGGACAGCCCCCGCCCGGATCGGCGCCGCCCCGTCAGGTCAGTCACCCCAGAACCGGAGGACCCCGCATGTCCCTGCTCACCCCGCTCGGCGGCCTGCCCTACCCGCAGCCCGCCGACGCCGCGAACATCCCCCTGCACCTCCAGTCCCTGGCCGAGGCGGTGGACGGCCGCACCGTCCTGCGCTTCGCCGACCAGGCCTCCCTCGACGCCAAGGTCCCCGCCCCGGTCGCCGGGATGCTCGCCTTCCTCACCACGCCGAAGCAGTACACGTACTACAACGGCACGAAGTGGGCGGTCCTCGCCCCGGGCCCGGTGCACGGCGCCAACACCGGCTCGGGCACCACGACGTCCACGGCCTACGTGGAGGCGCTGACCGGCTCCACGGCCACGACGGTGACCTTCACGGCGCCGCCGTCCGGCGCGGTCCTGCTCACGGTCGGCGCCCGCGGCGGCAGTTCCGCCGCGACCGCCGTGTACGTCTCCGCCAACGTCAAGAACGGCACGACGGTCGTCCTCGCCGCCGCCGACACCCGCGCCGCGATCGTCACCGGCACGAGCGCCTGCTCGGCGACGACCCAGTTCCAGGTCACGGGCCTGACCGCGAACACCGCGTACACCGCGACGCTCGCCTACAAGTCCGCGGCCACCACCAGCACCGCCACCTTCGCCAACCGCTTCGTCACGGTCACCCCCGTGTGACCCCCGCCCCGAGCACCTAGGGAACCGCCCATGGCCACACCCCTGACCGCGTACGCCCTCGCCCGCGCCCTGCGCGACGAGGGCGTACGCGTCTTCGAGCACCCCCGCTGGCAGACGCGCAACCGCAACCACAAGGGCCCCTGGGGCCCGGTCCACGGCGTGATGCTGCACCACACCGCGGGCCGCGACAGTCTCACCCTGTGCCGCGACGGCACCGCCACCCTGCCGGGACCGCTGTGCGTCGGCCTGATCGCCAAGGACGGCACGGTCCACCTCGTCGGCTGCGGCCGCACCAACCACGCGGGCGCCGGATCGTCGGCCGCGTACGACGCCGTACGCGCCGAACGGCCGGTGCCCGCGGCGCCGGGCCCCGACGCCGTCGACGGCAACACCCATTTCTACGGCTTCGAGATCGAGAACCTGGGCACGGGCAAGGACCCCTACCCGGCCGTCCAACTCGCCGCCGTGGAAAGGGTGTCCGCCGCCCTGTGCCGCGCCCACGGCTGGTCGGCGGCGAGCGTGATCGGGCACAAGGAGTGGACCCGACGCAAGATCGACCCGTCGTTCTCGATGGCCGGGATGCGCACCCGTGTCGAGGCCCGGCTCGGGGTGCGGCCGGTCCCGGCACCGGTCGGGTACGCGCCCTTCCCCGGCGCGGACTTCTTCGTGCCGGGCCGCCGCAGCGAGCTGTGCACCGCCGTGGGGCGGCGCCTGGTCGCGGAGGGCTGCGGCCGCTACCGCGTCGGGCCGGGACCGGTGTGGGGCGAGGCGGACGTGCTCTCGTACGCGGCCTGGCAGCGCCGGCTCGGGTACGTGGGCGCGGCGGCCGACGGAATCCCGGGACGCGCCAGCTGGGACCGGCTGCGCGTACCGCGCTCCTGAGGAGGTGATGACGATGAGCGAAGCCGCACGCAGAACCCTGCGCACCGCGGTCCAGACCGTCCTCGCGCTGCTGCCCCTGCTCGCCGACGGCGGCGCCGCGGACGTGCCCGCGCTCGCGGGGTCGTCGCCGTGGCGGCGGCCGTCACGCGGGTGATGGCGCTGCCGGAGGTGGACCGGCTGCTGCCGCGCTGGCTGCGCAAGGGGGACGGTTCATGACCGATATCGAACAGGCCGGTGTGGCGCTGGAGTTGGAGCGACTGCGGCGCTCCGTCGACGTCGGCTTCGCCACCACGCAGGGCAACCTCGCCCTGCTCCTGCAACGCGCCGACCAGACCGACAAGACCCTCGACGAGCACGAGGCGCGCCTGGACTCCCTGGAGCGGGCCCGCTGGCCGCTGCCCTCCCTGGCGGCGATCACCTCGTGCGCGGCGCTGGCCGTGGCGGTGTGGGAGTCGGCCACGCGCTGAGCCGCGCGGCCGGGCCCTACCCCTGGTACTCGGTGAGGTCGATGGCGTACAGCCGTGCGCCGTCGGCCTCGCCGGTGAGCTCCATGCCCAGCTTGTCGAGGACCTTCGCCGACGACGTGTCGCCGTGGGCCGTGACGGCCACGACCCGGTCGATGCCCCGGTCCTGGAGGGCGAACTCCAGCGTGGCCTGGGCGGCCTCGGAGGCGTAGCCCTGGCCCCAGAAGACGCGGCCGAGCCGCCACTGGATACCGATGTGGCCCGCGACCTGCGCCGGAGCGTCGGGGACGTAGAGGCCGATGGCGCCCACCAGTTCGCCGGAGCCGAGCAGTTCGACGGCGAAGAGGCCGAACCCCTCGTCGTCCCACTCCTCCTCCCAGCGCTCGATGTCCTCGGCACTCTCGTCGAGGGAGCGCGGCTCGCCGTCGCCGATGTGGCTCATCACCACCGGGTCGGACTGGATCTCGGCCAGCGGGCCCAGGTCGTCGTCGGGGTGCCAGCGGCGCAGCAGGAGTCGGGGGGTGCGGATCTCGGTCATGCGTCCATCCTGCGCCATGCGCGCGGGCCCCCGCGCCACAGCGCACCCACAGGTAACTCTCAGGTCAAGATCGCCGCACGGAGGGCAACCCCGCCCGTGTCCCAGCGGTCACCGTGGCGTCCGAGCAGACCTCCCTTCCTGTCCGAGGAGCCGCTGAACCCCATGCGCAGAACCATCGCCGTCCCCCCGCGCCGCACCCGCGCCGCGGCGACCCTCACCGCCCTCGCGGCCGCCGCCCTGCTGACCGCCGCCGCGGCGGCCCGGCCGTCGCCGACGACCCGGTCGCGAACGACGCCCTGTGGATATCGGCCCCCTACGACCTGGTCCTGCCCGGAGCCGACTCCGACGGCCACACCGCCACCCAGTCCGTGGACGTGCAGATCTCCCACGACAACACCGACAACTCGGTCTCCGGCGGCACGCTCACCGTCGACGCGGGCGAGCTGGCCGGTATCGCGGCCGTGACCTGGCCCGCCAACTGCACCGAGGACGCCGCGAGTGCGCTGAGGGCGACCTGCTCCTTCGGGACGCTCGACGGCAGCCCGTGGATCACCGCCGCCACGCTCGGCGTCCACGCCGAGGCGGGCGCCCCCGCCGACGCCTCCGCGTCCCTGCACTACTCGGCGACCGCCGACAGCGCCTTCGGCCCGCTCGACGCGTACCCCACCGACACCCGCATCACGGTCGCCAACGGCCCCGACCTGGGCCTGAGCGAGCTGCCCTTCAACACGAAGGTCGCCGTCGACAGCGACGTCGCCCAGCCGGTGCGGCTGACCAACTCCGGCAACCGGACGGCCGACCGCACGATCCTCACCCTCTTCGCCTCGCACGGCCTGAACCTGGCGCACCGCTACGGCAACTGCACGTACCTGGAGGCCGACCAGGTCTCCAACTCCACGGGCACCACCGCCGTCTGCGTCCTGGACCAGGCCGTCGCGCCGGGCCAGACGTACGACCTGTCGCCCGCGACCGCCGTGCGCACCACCGCCGCCGCGCTGTACGAGCGCTTCGACTACCAGGTGACCCCGTACACCGACGAGGCCTACGAGCAGGCCCTCGCCGGGCGCCCGTTCGTCCAGGGCACCGGGGACGCCTTCGTGCCGGCTCCGGTCGCGTCGCTGCGCGCGGCGTCGGGCACCGACGACCTCAACCTCGCGGACAACTACCGCATCGCGACGTACACCGCGGCCAACACCGCGGACCTGAAGGCGATCGGGAAGAGCGTGTCGGGCGTCGCCGTCGGTGACACAGTCACCGCCCGCGTCGGCGTCCGCAACAAGGGCCCGGCCTGGGTCGCGTCCCTCGGCGCCGGCGCGAGCGTCGCCACGATCGACGTCACCCTGCCCGTCGGGACGACCGTCACCAAGAAGCCCGAGATGTGCGACGAGGCGGACGGCCGGCACTACGTGTGCCGCACGCCGATCCTGCTGTGGGAGAACGCCCGTACGGTCTTCGACTTCAAGCTGCGCGTGGACAGCGTGAGCGCGGCCGGCGCGACCGGCACCGTGGCCACCCGCAACGAGGACCCGGAGCTGCGCATCAGCGCCTTCGACCCGAACCTGAGGAACAACAGCACCACGTTCACGATCAGCGGCTGACACGCGTGAGGGCCGGGTGGCCGACACGGATCGTGTCGGCCACCCGGCCCTCGGCGCGAACGGGCTCAGTCGTGGGGCCGCTTGGGCCGCCACACCACCAGCGCGCTGGTCTGCTGCACCTCCTGGTACGGGACCAGGTCGCGGCGGTACGAAGCGTGCACCGCCGCCTCACGTTGCTGCATGGTCGCGGCGGCTCCCTCCACGGCGGCGGAGAGCTCCGCCACACGGGACTGGAGCGCGGCGACCTGGTTCTCCAGCTCGATGATGCGCTTGATGCCGGCGAGGTTGATGCCCTCGTCCTGCGACAACTGCTGGACGGTGCGCAGCAGTTCGATGTCGCGGGCCGAGTAGCGCCGGCCCCGGCCGGCGGTGCGGTCGGGGGAGACCAGACCCAGACGGTCGTACTGACGCAGCGTCTGCGGGTGCAGGCCGGACAGCTGGGCCGCCACCGAGATGACGTACACCGGGGTCTCGTCGGTCAGTTCGTACGGGTTGCTCCGTCGACGGCCGTCCATGTGGCTCAGGCTCCCTTCGCGGCCTGGAACAGTTCTGCCCGTACATCGGTGTCCTCAGTCGCCTTGGCGTACGACTCCAGGGCCGAACGGGCCTCGTCGGTGAGGTCCTCGGGCACCGCCACCTCGACGGTGACGAGCAGGTCCCCGCGCGTGCCGTCCTTGCGGACCGCGCCCTTGCCGCGGGCCCGCATCGTCCGCCCGTTCGGCGTGCCCGGGGGCAGCTTCAGGGTGACGGCGGGACCGCCGAGCGTGGGCACCTTGACCTCGCCGCCGAGCGTCGCCTCGGGGAAGGTCACCGGGACGGTGACCGTGAGGTTGTCGCCCTTGCGGCCGAAGACCGGGTGCGCGTCGACGTGGACCACGACGTACAGGTCGCCCGCCGGACCGCCCCGCTCGCCCGGCGCGCCCTTGCCGCGGAGGCGGATGCGCTGGTTGTCGGAGACGCCCGCGGGGATGCGGACCTGCATCGTGCGCGAGGACTTCGCGCGGCCCGAGCCCTTGCAGACCTCGCAGGGGGTCTCGGCGATGAGGCCGCGGCCCTTGCAGTCGACGCACGGGTCGGTGAGGGAGAAGCCGCCACCGCCGCCCCGCGAGACCTGACCGGTTCCGACGCAGGTCGGGCACACGCGCGGCGTGCCGTTCTTGTCGCCGGTGCCGGAGCACGCCTTGCAGGGGGCCTGGGAGGACATCCGCAGCGGCACCGTCGCGCCGTCCACGGCCTCGGTGAAGCTCAGCGTCACCTCGGACTCGATGTCCTGGCCGCGGCGCGGCTGGGTACGGGTGCCCGTGCCCGCGCCGCCCCGGTTGAACAGGCCTCCGAAGACATCGCCGATGCCTCCGCCGAACCCGCCCTGGCCGCCCTGCCCCTGGGCTCCCCCGCCGAAGAGGTCACCCAGGTCGAAGTTGAACGAGCCGCCGCCCGCGCCGCCGGGACCGGGGCGGTAGCCGCCGTTCCCGAAGAGCGCGCGGGCCTCGTCGTACTCCTTGCGCTTCTTGGGGTCGCCGAGGACGTCGTTCGCCTCGGAGATCTCCTTGAAGCGGTCCTCCGCCTTGGGGTTGCCCTTGTTGGCGTCGGGGTGGTTCTCGCGGGCGAGCTTGCGGTACGCCTTCTTGATCTCGGCGTCGGTGGCGTCCTTGGGGACGCCGAGGACCTTGTAGTAGTCCTTCTCGATGAAGTCCTTGGTGCTCATCGGCCTCGACGTCCCTCCTCACTTGCCTCTGTCACGCGTATGCCGTCAGCCCTCGTCCGGGCCACCGCTCTCCTTCTCGGCGTCCTTCTCCGGAGCCTCGGCAGCACTCTCGGCCTTGCCCTGCGCGCCCGGCTGCGGCTCGGCCACGGCCACCCGCGCGGGGCGGATGGTGCGCTCGCCGATCCGGTAGCCCGGCTGAAGGATCGCCACGCAGGTCGTCTCGGTGACGTCCGGCGCGTAGCTGTGCATCAGGGCCTCGTGCACGGTCGGGTCGAAGGGCTCGCCCTCCTTGCCGAACTGCTGAAGACCCATCTTGGCTGCGACCGTCTCCAGCGACTCCGCGACGGACTTGAATCCGCCGACGAGTTCGCCGTGCTCACGGGCGCGGCCGATGTCGTCGAGGGTGGGAAGCAGCTCGGTCAGGAGGCTCGCGACGGCGATCTCCTTGACCGTGACGCGGTCCCGCTCCACCCGGCGACGGTAGTTCTGGTACTCGGCCTGAAGGCGCTGGAGGTCCGCGGTGCGCTCGCCGAGGGCGGTGCGCACCTGGTCCAGCTGTGCCGTCAGGGCCACATCCTGTGGGCTTGAGGCTGAGTCCCCGGCCGGGGCCGCCCCCTCGCCCTTGTCGGGCGAGGGAGCGGACTTCGGCTCGGCGGCGGCGTCAGCGGCGTCCGCCGGGGTGCCGGAGGGGACGTCAGGCTCTTCGCTCTCGCTGAAGCCCGGGGTCTCCTCCGTCACGCGGCACCGTCCTTACGGTCCTCGTCGACGATCTCGGCGTCGACCACGTCGTCGTCGGCGGCCTTCTCGGCGCCGGGGGCGTCGCCCTGCGGGGCGTCACCGGCGGCCTGCGCGCCCTGGGCGTCGGCGTACATGGCCTGGCCCAGCTTCTGCGAGACGGCGGCGACCTTCTCCGTGGCGGTGCGGATCTCGGCCGAGTCCTCGCCCTTGAGCTTCTCCTTCAGCTCGGAGACGGCTTCCTCGACCTCGGTCTTCACATCGCCGGGGACCTTGTCCGCGTTGTCGGCGAGGAACTTCTCCGTCTGGTAGACGAGCTGCTCGCCCTGGTTGCGGGACTCGGCGGCCTCGCGGCGGGCGTGGTCCTCCTCCGCGTACTTCTCGGCCTCTTCGCGCATCCGGTTGACCTCGTCCTTCGGCAGCGAGGAGCCACCGGTGACGGTCATCTTCTGCTCCTTGCCCGTGCCGAGGTCCTTCGCGGTCACGTGCATGATGCCGTTGGCGTCGATGTCGAAGGCGACCTCGATCTGCGGGACACCGCGCGGGGCCGGCGGCAGACCGGTCAGCTCGAACATACCGAGCTTCTTGTTGTACGCCGCGATCTCGCGCTCGCCCTGGTAGACCTGGATCTGCACGGACGGCTGGTTGTCCTCGGCCGTCGTGAAGATCTCGGAGCGCTTCGTCGGGATCGTGGTGTTGCGCTCGATGAGCTTCGTCATGATGCCGCCCTTGGTCTCGATACCAAGCGACAGCGGGGTGACGTCGAGGAGCAGGACGTCCTTGACCTCGCCCTTGAGGACACCGGCCTGGAGCGCGGCGCCGATGGCGACGACCTCGTCCGGGTTCACGCCCTTGTTGGCCTCGTTGCCGCCGGTGAGCTCCTTGACGAGCTCGGCCACGGCCGGCATACGGGTCGAGCCACCGACGAGAACGACGTGGTCGATCTCGGAGAGCTGGATGCCCGCGTCCTTGATGACGTTGTGGAACGGCGTCTTGCAGCGCTCCAGCAGGTCGGACGTGAGCTGCTGGAACTGGGCGCGCGTGAGCTTCTCGTCCAGGTGCAGCGGGCCCTCGGCGGAGGCCGTGATGTAGGGCAGGTTGATCGTGGTCTCGGTCGAGGACGAGAGCTCGATCTTCGCCTTCTCGGCGGCCTCGCGCAGGCGCTGGAGCGCCATCTTGTCCTTGGACAGGTCCACGCCGTGGCCGTTGTTGAACTGCTTGACCAGGTAGTCGACGACGCGCTGGTCCCAGTCGTCACCACCGAGGTGGTTGTCACCGTTGGTGGCCTTCACCTCGACGACGCCGTCGCCGATCTCCAGCAGCGAGACGTCGAAGGTGCCGCCACCGAGGTCGAAGACGAGGATCGTCTGGTCGTCCTTGTCGAGGCCGTACGCGAGAGCGGCGGCCGTCGGCTCGTTGACGATGCGCAGGACGTTCAGGCCCGCGATCTCGCCGGCCTCCTTCGTCGCCTGACGCTCCGAGTCGTTGAAGTACGCCGGGACGGTGATGACCGCGTCCGTGACCTTCTCGCCCAGGTAGGACTCGGCGTCGCGCTTCAGCTTCTGCAGGATGAAGGCGCTCATCTGCTGCGGGTTGAAGTCCTTGCCGTCCAGGTTGATCTTCCAGTCAGTGCCCATGTGGCGCTTGACCGAGCGGACCGTACGGTCCACGTTCGTGACCGCCTGGCGCTTGGCGACCTCGCCGACCAGCACCTCGCCGTTCTTCGCGAAGGCGACGACGGACGGCGTGGTCCTGGCGCCCTCGGCGTTGGTGATGACGGTGGGCTCGCCGCCTTCCAGAACGCTGACGACGGAGTTAGTCGTGCCCAGGTCGATGCCGACCGCACGTGCCATTTCAAATCCTCCAGCTAATACTTGAGTGGAACTGACTCAAGACTGCAACACCACCCCCCTCCCCGTCAACAGACCTGAGTCACCTGCACTCAACTTTTATCCTGCGCTTATGTGCAGTTTGATGATCAAAAGGCTCTGACCAGCTCTTTTACGAGGAAGGAGCCTCCCGTGGAGCCGCCGAGACCGCCCCGCATCGCCGTCCTGATGACCAGCCACAACCGGTGCGCGACCACGCTCGCCGCCCTCGACGCCCTCGCGGCGCAGCGCGGACTGCCGCGCGGCACGTCCGTCCGCGTCCATCTGGTCGACGCGGGCTCGACGGACGGCACCCCGGACGCGGTGCGCCGCGCCCACCCCGGCGCGCAGGTGACCGTCGTCGGACCCGACGTGTTCTGGGGCCACGGCATGCGCCTCGCGAGCCGCAACAGCCGGGCCGCCGGCATCCACGAGCCGACGCACCAGCTGTGGCTCGGCCACGACGTGCGGCTCGCGCCCGACGCGCTGGCCCACCTCCTGCGCGCGTCCCGCGGCTTCGAGGACACGGCCGTCGTCGTGGGCGCCGTCCGGCACGACGGCGTCACCACGCACTCCGGGCGCCGGCTGCGCGGCCGCGCCCTCGTCCTCGTCGAGCCGACCGGGCGGCCCGAGCCCTGCGACACGTACGACGGCCGCGTGGTGCTGCTGCCGTGGGCGGTGCGCGAGCGGGTCGGCGACATCGACAAGGTGTTCCGGCACGGCATGGGCGACCACGACCACGGGCTGCGGGCCCGCCACGCGGGCATCGCCGCGTACGTCGCGCCGCGGCACGTCGGCGACTGCCCGCCCGACCCGCTGCTGCGCGGCTCGCGGGAGCCCGGCATCGGGGTGCGCGAGGCGCTGCGCCGCAGGGTGTCGCAGCGCGAGCTGCCGGTGCGGCAGTGGTGGGTCTACTGCGGGCGGCACGCGGGGGTGCGGGCGCCGGTCCTGATGGTGTCCCCGTACGTGGTGACGGTGGCCCGCGCTCTCGCGGCGAGCCGCACGTCACCGTGAAGGACCGCCGACTCCCCTGTCACAGCTCGTCGTTGTCCGGGTCGTACGCGTTGTAGAGGTGCGCGGGCAGCGGCTCGTCCTCGCGCAGCGCGTCGAACAGCGCCTCGGCCTGGTCCTCGACCGGTGTGTAGCGCCCCCAGTAGTCGGGGTGCTCCACGCTCGGAACGGTGACGATGGCCGTCCGCCCCTCGGGCACCTGGCCCGCGCCCTCCGCGAGCCCGTACAGCTCGCTCAGCGAGTCGAGCCCCTTGTCGGCGGTGAGCGCCGACGTGACGGCGTGCAGGACGGGGTAGAGCCGGGTCGTGTGGTCGAGCAGCCCGGCCTCCCGCACCTGCCCGAGCAGATCCCGCACGAACTCCTTCTGCCGCTCGATGCGTTGCAGGTCGCTGCCGTCGCCGACGCCGGTACGGCCGCGTACGAAGACGAGGGCCTCGGCGCCGTTCAGGTGCTGCTCGCCCTTGTGCAGGACGAGGTCGCCGTGGGGCACCTTCATCCGTTCGGGCACCTTCACGTCGACGCCGCCGAGCGCGTCCACGACCGTCTTGAACCCGGTGAAGTCCAGGACCAGGTGGTGGTCGACGCGGACGTCCGTCAGGTCCTCGAAGGTACGGATCGCGCAGGCCGCGCCGCCGCGCTCGAACGCCCAGTTGAACTGGGCGTACTCGGGCTCGCTGCGCTCCCCGTCCGGCAGCCGGCAGGCCGGGATGTCGACCATCAGGTCGCGCGGCACGCTCACCAGGGCCGCCCGCTTCCGGTCGGCCGACAGGTGCAGCAGCATCGTCGTGTCGGAGCGCTGGCTGTCCTTCGTGGCCTCGATGTCCGAGCCCATGATCAGGATGTTCTGCGCACCGGACCTGAGCGCGGCGGGCCGTCTGCCGTGGTCGGCGTCGAGGGCCTGGTCGGTGGCCTCGTCGGTGCGGATGTTGCCGTCGAGGCGGGCGTAGGCCCAGGCGCCCGCGCCGAGCGCGACCGTCAGGAGCAGACAGACGCCGAGGAGGGTGCGCCGCACCCAGGGCCGGGACGGGACAAGATCACGTAGTGCCATGCAGGACCCCTTCCACGCCGTGCCCGGACCGAGCCGCCGCGTCCTCGGCCGGTAACCGCTGCGCGTCGGCGCGGCAGGCCCGGCGCAGACACGCCAACCGGCGTGGCCGGGTGAGGAGTTCGGCGACCGCGTCGGCGTAGGCGCCCCGGTCGTCGGGGGTGACGACGGCGTTGCGGCCGTCATCCAGACAGCCGAACTCGGGGGCGTGGACCGGCCACCGCGTCGTGACCAGCGGCGTGCGCAGCGCGAACGCGTCGGCCGCGCACGGCCCCACGAGGCCCGGCATCAGCATCACGTCGGCCGCCGCGCCGAGCAGCGCCTTGTCCGGCCCGTCGACCGGGCCCACGGACACGACGTGCGGCCCGTGCCGCTCGACCGCCGCGCGCCGCTCCCCGTCACCGGCGACGAGCAGCCGGAACCCGGGCAGCCGGTCCGCCACGGCGTCGGCGGCGGCCAGCAGGAACGGGACGCGCTGTGCGGCGTCGAGGCCGCCGACGTAGAGGCCGGTGAGGCCGGGGGTGAGCCCGTGCCGGGTCCGCAGCTCCCGCACCTGCTCGGCGGTGACGGCGTCGCGGGCGGCCGCCAGGGCGCGGGCGCCCAGGCGGTCGTGGGGGACGGTGCCCCGCGCGCCCCTCACGCGAACTCCCGCGCACCGGCCCGCACCACGGCGGCGTACAGCCGCTCGGTGCCGGTCACCCACTGGGTCTCGCCGTACGTCTCCTCGTACCGCGCACGGCAGTGCGCGCGCAGGGTGGGGAACACGAGGGACGCGGCGCGCAGGGCCGCGGGGAGCGAGGCGTCCCAGGAGGCGACCGTGCCGGTGCCCTCGGCGCGGACCGTGCGGGCCGTCGGGGAGCCGTCGAAGGCGAGGACGGGCAGGCCCGCGGCGAGCGCCTCGGAGTAGACGAGCGGGAGGCCGTCGTCGAAGCGGCCGGGCAGCACGAGGCCCTGGTAGCGGCCGAGGCGCCGGACGAGGCCGGCGTGCTCCACGACCCCGCGGAACGTCACGGAGTCCGGGGCCGCGGCCCGGCACTCGCGTTCCCGGGGCCCGCCGCCGAACACGTCGAGGCGCTGCCCGGCGGGCCAGCGCCGCAGGAGTTCGGTGATGCCCTGCTCCTGGGCCAGCCGCCCCGCGTAGACCCAGACCGGCTCGGGGCGCATGGCGCCGCGGGTGCCGTCGGGCACGAAGTGCGGCACGAGCGCGAGCCGCTCCGGCGCGACACCGGCCCGCGTGTACCGGGCGCGGCTCGTCTCGGACAGCACGATCAGCCGGTCGGCCCGTCGCAGCAGCGGGTCGTCGGCGGTCCCGCCCCGCGACGCCCACGCGAGGGGCAGTCTCGCGCCCCGTGAGCCGCCGTAGCGGCCGTCCCGGTGCAGGCCGGCGGAGGCGCACGGCGGGTGGTGGTCGTGCAGCGTGGCGACGAGCGGCCCGGTCCAGTCGGCGACCCAGGAGCGGCCGGGGTCGGCGGAGACGTGGTGGACGTGCACCACGTCGGGGCGCAGCGCGCGCAGCGCCGCCACCGGGTCTCCGCCGTGCCCGGTCGTCACGGTGACGGTACGGCGGGCGGTCGCGTATCCGGGCGTGCGGCGCAGGTCGTCGGCGTCGGCGGCGACGAGGTGCACGTCGTGGCCCGCGCGGCCGAGGGCGGCGGCCTGGCCGAGCACGGCCTCGTCGTCGCCGCCGCGACGGTGCACGAACGCGATCCTCACGCGAACACCTCCCCCGACCGTACGAGGGTCAGGTCGTCCCCGAACTCCCCTGCGCCGGCGAGGACTTCGGGCAGTTCCGGCACGTGGTCGACCTGGAGCAGCACCCGCTCGCCCGGCGCCACGACGTCCTCCCACACCCCGTCGAGCCGCCGGGTCCACTGGCGGTCCCGCTCGCCGAGCGCGTACGGGAGCACGCTCCACTCCAGGTCCCGCGCGGCGAGACGGCGCACTTTGGCGCGCGGCCCGCCGAACGGCTGGAAGGAGACGATCCGTCCCCGGTACCCGGCCCGGCGCAGGCCGCGCCCGAAGCGGCCGTGGTGCGCTCCGGAGTCGAGCACCAGGTCGATCTCGTAATGGGTGAGCTGGCGCACCAGTTCAGCGGTCCGGCCGATGCCGATCATCTTCGTTCTCCCTCGCGCGTACGACATGTGCGGCCGCCCGTGGCCGCTCACCGCGGTGCCGGCCACGGTCCGGGCCGTGGCGGTCACCTCTCTCAACCCCGCACCAGATCGACGGAGTGGGGCGCCTCGGCGGCGCGCACCCGTCGCCGCGCCGCGTACACCGGCACCCGCAGCAGCAGGCCCACCGCCACCGCGGCGGCCCCGCCCAGCCACCACACCACCGAGGCGCCGACCGTGCCCCGGTGCAGCAGCACGCCGGTGACCGTGCCGAGCCCGGCGGCGGCGCCGAGCACGACCGCGACCCCGGGCACGGTCAGGCCGAGCCGCCGCAGCCGGTGCGCGATGTGGTCCGAGCCGCCGCGCAGCAGCCCGCGCCCGGCCCTGCGCCGGGACACCAGGACGAGCACGGCGTCGGCGCTGACCACGACGGTCAGGGCGAACAGCGCGGCCGGTGAGGCGGGCGCGTCGTGCCCGGCGTTCACGAGCAGCGCCGCGCACGCGATCAGGAACCCGGTGGACAGCGCCCCGCAGCCGCCCAGGAGCATTCGCGCCGGATGCCAGTTGTACGTCAGGAACCCGGTCAGCGCGGCGGCGAGCAGCCCGAGGAGCACGGCGAGCGAGCCGGTCCCCTCCGCCCCCGCGCACACGCACAGGCCGAGCGAGGTGACGACGCCGACGGTGCCCACGGCCCCGTCGCAGGTGTCGAGCACGTGGAAGGCGTTCGTCACGAAGACGATCCACAGGACCGTCAACGCACCGACGAACAGGCCGAGTTGGGTGCCGTGCACGACGACGGTCGCCGCTCCCGCCTGCACGATGATCCGCGCCCGCGCGCCCACCGGCCGCAGGTCGTGCAGCAGCCCGAGCAGGGCGACGGCGCCGGTGGCGAGCAGCAGGGTGGCGGTGGTGGAGCCGAGCGGGGCGAGCCCGGTGAGGGCGCCGGCCGCCGAGACGCCGCCGGTCGTGAGCGTCACGGCGAGCCCGCCGAGGTGCGGGACGGGCCTGGTGTGCGGCGTGCGGGCGCCGGGCCGTACGACACCGAAGGACGTGCGCAGCGCGAGGACGCGCAGCGCGGCGGTGAGGGCGGCGGCGAGCAGCAGGGCGGTCGCGGCGGCCGCGATCCCGTACAGCACGCTCATACCCGGGCCGGGGCGGGCGGGAAGGACAGCGGGGCGCCGGGTCCGGGGAAGCCGCCTCCGGCGTCGACGAGCGCCGCGTCGACGATGTCGGTCAGTCCCGACCGGGGTTCCCATCCGGTGAGCGCGCGCAGCTTGCGGGTGTCGGGGACGCGCCGCTCCGGGTCCTCGAACCCGTGGCCGGCCGCGGCCACCTCCTCGTACGGGACGAACCGCAGCGGCGACGGTGAGCCCGCGCGCTCGACGATCAGGCCCGCGAGGTCGCCGACGCTGGTCTCCTCGGCGCTGCCGACGTCGAAGACCTCGCCGACGGCGCCGGGGTGGTCGAGCAGGCGCAGCAGCGCGTCGACGACGTCCGCGACGTGCGTGAGGCAGCGCCGCTGGGTGCCGTCGCCGTGGATCGTGAGCGGCAGGCCCGCGACGGCCTGCGCGGCGAGCCGCGGGACGAGCGCGCCGTGGGCGGGCGACTGGCGCGGGCCGGCGGTGTCGAAGAGGCGGGCGATCGTCACCGGCAGGCCGTGCTCGCGGTGGAAGCCGAGGGCGAGGATCTCGTCGGCGGCCTTCGCGGTGGCGTACGACCAGCGGGCGACCGTCGTCGGGCCGAGGACGCGGTCGGCGGCCTCGGCGACCGGGCCCGCGCCGTTGCCGCCGTAGATCTCGCAGGACGAGGCGAGCAGCAGCGGGCGGCCGTGCCGGTGCGCGGCCTCGACGACGGTCTCGGTGCCGCGCACGTTCGTGGTGAACGACTTCAGCGGCTGTTCGGCGACGAGCCGTGCGCCGACGGCGGCGGCCAGGTGCACGACCCGGTCGCAGCGGCCCATGAGTTCGTCGACGAGCCGCGCGTCGAGGACCGAGCCGCGCACGAAGCGGAGCTTCGGGTCGGGCCAGGCGGTGGCCAGGTTGGTGCGGTCGCCGGTGGAGAGGTCGTCGAGCACGACGGCGGTGTGGCCGTGCGCGAGCAGCGCGTCGGCGAGGTGCGAGCCGATGAAGCCCGCGCCTCCGGTGACCAGGTACGTCAGGGGTGCGGTCATCGTGGGCCCCTCGGTGAAGTTGCGGTATCGGGGTGACACCGGTGGGGCACGCCCGTCCGGAGCCCTACATAAGCTATTCCGTTATGTCCAAATATGGAGCGAATAACACGATCTGCTTTGGCGTCGGACCCACCGGACCGCACCCCGGAACGACCCTGATCAGCCGCGCGCGGCGCCGTGAGGGTTGCCTCAGCGACGCAGATCACGAACGCGACGACTACATTGCGTCTCCGTAAGTGGGTAGTCTCAGACGGACTACATAAGTTACCGCTTAGTAATCAGGCTGATGGGAATCCCGACCCCTCATCAGCCGTCCTCAAAGACTCCCCTCGCAGGCCCGAGGAGCCCTCAAATGCAACTCGCCGCGATCATCGTGTCGCTGGTTACGATCGTGGTCGGCGCGGCCCTGTTCGTCCGCGCCCTCCTTCAGATCTACAACTTCATGCGGCTCGGCCAGAACGTGCCCGCGGGCACCCGCACCGACGAGCCGGTGCAGCGCACCGTCACGGTGGCCAAGGAATTCCTCGGCCACACCCGGATGAACCGCTGGGGCATCGTCGGTGTCGCGCACTGGTTCGTGGCGGTGGGCTTCTTCTCGCTGCTGCTGACGATCGTCAACGCCATCGGCCAGCTCTTCCAGGCCGACTGGCTGCTGCCGATCGTCGGCGAGTGGGCCCCGTACAACATGTTCGTGGAGCTGATCGGCACCCTGACGGTCATCGGGATCGCGGTCCTGATCGTCGTCCGCCAGCTGTCCCACCCGCGCAAGCCGGGCCGCAAGTCCCGGTTCGCCGGCTCCAACTTCGGCCAGGCGTACTTCGTCGAGGCCGTCATCCTCATCGTCGGCGTCTGCATCTTCCTGCTGCACGCCCTCGAAGGCGCCCAGCACCACGTGGACAGCTACGAGGCGTCGTTCTTCATCTCGTACCCGGTGGTCTCCTGGTTCGAGGGCATGGACACCTCCACGCTCCAGAACCTCACGTACTTCTTCGCCGGCCTGAAGATCGCGACCTCCTTCATCTGGATGATCACGGTCGCCCTGAAGACCGACATGGGTGTCGCCTGGCACCGCTTCCTCGCCTTCCCGAACATCTGGTTCAAGCGGAACGCGCGGGGCGACGTGTCGCTGGGCGCCCTGCTGCCGATGACCTCGGGCGGCAAGGAGATCGACTTCGAGGACCCGGGCGAGGACGACACCTTCGGCGTCAGCCAGATCGAGCAGTTCAGCTGGAAGGGCCTGCTCGACTTCTCCACCTGCACCGAGTGCGGCCGCTGCCAGTCGCAGTGCCCCGCGTGGAACACCGGCAAGCCGCTCTCCCCGAAGCTCCTCATCATGTCGCTGCGCGACCACGCGCACGCCAAGGCCCCGTACCTGCTCGCCGGTGGCGGCAAGTCCATGGAGGGCGAGGAGAAGGCGACCGAGGAGCAGCTCAAGGACGTCCCCGCGGCGGCCCTCGCCGAGGCCGAGCGCCCCCTCATCGGCACCGCCGAGGAGAACGGCGTCATCGACCCCGACGTCCTGTGGTCCTGCACCACCTGCGGCGCCTGCGTCGAGCAGTGCCCGGTCGACATCGAGCACATCGACCACATCGTCGACATGCGCCGCTACCAGGTGATGATCGAGAGCGCGTTCCCGTCGGAGGCGGGCACGATGCTCAAGAACCTGGAGAAGAAGGGCAACCCCTGGGGCCTGGCGAAGAAGCAGCGCCTGGAGTGGCTCAAGGAGCTCGACTTCGAGGTGCCGGTCGTCGGCAAGGACATCGAGGACCTCACCGAGGTCGAGTACCTCTACTGGGTCGGCTGCGCCGGCGCCCTGGAGGACCGCGCGAAGAAGACCACCAAGGCCTTCGCCGAGCTGCTCAACATCGCGGGCGTCAAGTTCGCGATCATGGGCGGCGACGAGAAGTGCACCGGTGACTCCGCCCGCCGCCTCGGCAACGAGCCGCTGTTCCAGCAGCTCGGCCAGGAGAACGTCATGGCGCTCAACATGGCGTTCGGCGAGGAGCTCGACGACGACGGCAAGGTCGTCCCCGAGTCGGCCAAGCCGAAGTCGGCGAAGAAGATCGTCGCGACCTGCCCGCACTGCCTCAACACCATCGGCAACGAGTACCCGCAGCTCGGCGGTGATTACGAAGTAATCCACCACACCCAGCTGCTCCAGCACCTCGTCGACGAGGGCAAGCTCGTCCCCGTCACGCCGGTCGAGGGCATCATCACGTACCACGACCCGTGCTACCTGGGCCGCCACAACAAGATCTACACGCCGCCGCGCGAGATCATCGGCAAGGTCCCGGGCCTGCGCAACGAGGAGATGCACCGCCACAAGGAGCGGGGCTTCTGCTGCGGCGCCGGTGGCGCGCGGATGTGGATGGAGGAGCGGATCGGCAAGCGCATCAACAACGAGCGCGTCGACGAGGCCCTCTCCCTCAACCCGGACATCGTCTCCACCGCCTGCCCGTTCTGCCTCGTCATGCTGACCGACTCGGTCAACGGCAAGAAGAACGACGGCAAGGCCAAGGAGTCCATCCAGGTCGTCGACGTCGCGCAGCTGCTGCTCGACTCCGTCAGGACGCCGGTCGACCCGGCGGGCGACGAGGAGTCGGCGGACGCCCCGGAGCCGGAGCCGGTGAAGTAGTCCGGCCCCCGTCCCACCCACGGACCCCGTCCTCCGCACCGCGCGGAGGGCGGGGTCCGTCGTCCGCCACGGGGGAACCGGCCACGAATCGGCCACACAAAGCCGCGATCCCGTACGGAACACGCGGCTGCGCGCACGGTCGGCCTGGACCCCGGCGAGGACGGGCACGTCGCTCCGGAGTCCGCCACCACCGCCGACTTCGACGGGGACGGGCGCGCGGGTGTTCCTGTCGAACCACTGCGTCGACCACGAGGACGAGACGACGCCCCCGTGCGCCGCGCTGCTCAGCCGCGAGGAAACCGCCGAGGGACAGCTCGCCGAGGCGCCCGTCCCGGACACCCACGACTTCGCCAACGGGCCGATCACCGACGGCCGCCACTCCCCGGACGCGGGCGACGCCGACGGCGACGGCGACGGCCTGGCCGATCTCCTCGTCAAGGACAGCGACGGCGACGGCCGCGACGACGTGGCCCTCTTCCTGCCCCCGCACGAGCGCCGCACAGACATGTACCTGGTGCTGCACGGCGGCGCCGACGGCCCGTCCGCCTCCCGGACCGCCCCCTTCGCGACCACGGACGTGGGGGTGAGCCGCACCCCGGCCGACGGACGGTGAACTCGCGGCGTCCTGCGTACAACCACCAGCCCAGCCCCACGCGTCACACCAGTGAACCGACGCAACATCCGTTCTTCCCCCTGGAGTTGACCGTGCGCATCAGGAAGCTGGCCGTCGCCATAGGTGTGGCCGCCCTCGCCGCAGGCGGCCTCACCCTCCCCCTCGCGGGGACCGCGTCCGCCGCGAGCACCCTCAAGGACGACTACAACGGCGACGGGTACCGGGACCTCGCCATCGGCACGCCCAAGGCCAACTCCGTGACGATCACCTACGGTTCGGCCTCCGGCGCCGGTCCCGCCAGGTCCGTCACCGTCACGCAGGAGAGCGCCGGCGTCCCCGGTGTCACCGAGCCCGAGGACGAGTTCGGCGAGAACGTCTCCAGCGGCGACGTGAACCACGACGGCTACGCCGACCTGATCATCGGCGCCCCCGGCGAGCAGGTCGCCGACTGGGCGTCCGGCGCCGTCACCGTCATGTGGGGCGGCTCCGGCGGCCTCACCCACGGCGCGCAGGTCTACCACGCGCCGACCGCCGACGACGAACGGTTCGGCGAGGGCACCGTCTTCGTCGACCTCGACGGCGACGACTGGGCCCAGCTGTCCGTCGTGAGCGCCAAGAAGTGGTGGTGGTACGGGGACGGCACACCGGCGACCGCGTACGCGCCCGAGGTCGAGTTCGTCCCCGACGACGTGACCCTGGAGGGGCAGACGGCCGCGCAGTTCCACGGCGTCGGCGTCGGCGAGACGTACACGTACGTCCTCTACGGCAAACACGCCGACGGCAGCCCGTACACCGGCTGGGTCAACGGCGGCGCCGGCGACATCGGTTACTACTCCGGGCAGATCGACGGCAACTACACCGGCTCCACCACGGAGGCCGCCGCCACCGGCGACGTCAACTGCGACGGCTACCCCGACCTGGTCACCGGACAGGCCGACGAGAACTCGATCTGGGTGTTCTGGGGCGGCTCCACCATCTTCGGCGACGAGATGGAGGGCATGGACAAGGTCACCCAGGACAGCGGTGACGTGCCCGGCGCGACGGAGACCGAGGACCGCTTCGGCGCGTCCGTCGCCGTCGGCGACCTCGACAACGACGGCTGCGACGACGTCGCCGTCGGCGCGCCCGGCGAGACCGTCGACGGCATCAAGGGCACCGGCTCCGTCGTCGTCCTCAAGGGCAGGACCGGCTCCCTCACCACGGGCCGCGCCTACCACCAGGCGACCACCGGGGTACCCGGCACCGCCGAGACCGGCGACGCGTTCGGCTCGTCGCTGCGTTTCAAGGACATCAACGGCGGCGGCCGCGCGGAACTCGCGATCGGCGCGTCCGGCGAGGACATCGGCACCAAGGCCGACGCGGGCGCCGTCACCGTGCTGCGCGGCAGCTCCCCGTACCTGACGACGACGTCGGCGACGTCCTTCAACGGCGCGGACTTCGGACTCCCGAGCGCGGGCATCCGGTTCGGCACCACCCTGCGCTGAGCGGCCGGACCGGGCGGCGGGCGGTGAACGTGACCAACCCGGCACCTCCCGCCCCTTAACGATCCCCCGCCCCGTCGGCATCATGAACCGCAGGACACAGTTCGCATACGGAATACGGCTGACGGCGGGGCGGGGCGGGACATGGCGACAACGGGCACACACAGACACGGCTGCCGAGCCGGGGCACTGGGCGCCGCGCTGCTCGCCGCCACGCTCACCGCCTGCGGCGGCGCCTCCCCGCCGGACGCCGCCGCCTCGCACAGCCCCGTCGCACTGGCGAACAAGGACGCCGTCGCCGCCGCGCAGCCGATCCCGCGCGGCACCGGCGCCACGCCCCCGGCCGGCACCCCGGACTTCAACGGCGACGGCGCCCCCGACCTCGTCCTCGACGACCTCGCGCACGACGACGGCGGCGACGACCCCGGCATCGGCATCGTCTACGGGAAGAAGAAGCACGGACTGGTGCCCGCGGCACGGCAGTTGCTGTCCCCGGCGAAGTACGCGGCGCCGACGAAGGGGCAGACCCCGGCGGCGTTCGGCTCCGAGGCGGCCTGCGACCTGAACGCGGACGGCTTCTCCGACCTGGTCGTCTCCACGGACCCGCCCTACGACGGCCAGGGCATGCCCCCGGTCCCGCTCCAGCTCCTGTTCGGCTCGCCGAAGGGGATCGCCGGGCAGGGCGTGAAGCTCCGCATCCCCGCGCAGGCACGTTTCGGCAACGACTGGCCGGACCAGCCGGTGTGCGGCGACTTCGACGGCGACGGCAAGGACGACCTCGTCGTCCACGCGAGCGGCGGCCGACTGACGTACCTCCCGGGCCCGTTCACGCGCGCGGGCGCGTCGCGCGGGACGCCCCGCGTCGCACAGTCCTCAGGAAACGTTCCGGCAGTCGCCGCCGACGTGAACGCGGACGGCGCCGACGACGTCCTGGTCCGCGCCCACAACGGCACCGCCCGCTCGGCCGTCGTCCTCGGCGGCCCCACCGGACCCGGCCGCCCCGGCGCGGCCTACCCGGCGGGCACCGACGCGGCGTTCGGCGACTTCGGCACGGCCGTCCTGACCCCGAGCGGCCTCAAGGTCTACGCGGGCCAGGGCGCCGCCGCCCGCACGGTACGGGTCGACGGCAGCGCGCTCGACACGGGCGACCTCGACGGCGACGGCCGCACCGACCTCGTCGTCTCGGGCGACGGCACCGACATCCGCCTGGTCGGCGGCGGCACCCGCCCGGTCGCCGGATCACCGGGCACGGGCCGCGTCGTCGCGGTGGCGGACTTCGACGGCGACGGCCGGGACGACGTGGTCCTCCAGCGCACCTCCGACGCCTCACCCGGCAAGGACTCCGTGGTGGTCCTGCCCGGCAGCGCCACATCCACCCTGCTGGCAGCCGCCCCGCAACTCACCTTCAGCACCACGCAGTTCACACCCCGCTGACCCCATCACCAAGACCGCGCAAAACTCACCTGCCCCGTACAACCATCGCGTCACACCAGGTGTCTCCTGTTCGCCAACCGGCGGGCTGCGTCCGGGACAACTCCCGGCAAACGCGTGCCAAACGGCACTCCGCCGACGGGATGTCCGCCAGACATCCCCCTCTTCCCGCAGGAGCCACCACATGGGCAAGCACAGACGCCTCCCCACCCCCTCCCCGACCCGCATCCGCCTCGCCACCGCGACGGCCACCGCAGCCGCCGTCACCGGCGGCCTGCTCGCCGCCTCCGCGGGCAGCGCCGGCGCGGCCGACTCGATGACGCACCAGGAGGCCGACTTCAACGGGGACGGCTACGGCGACGTCGCCTTCTCCGCCGGGAACGCCACCGTGGCCGGACAGAAGGGCGCCGGCCAGATCGTCGCCCTCTACGGCTCGGCGAGCGGCATCACCTCCACCAAGCGCGCCACCATCAGCCAGAACACCACGGGCATCCCGGGCACCTCCGAGACCAACGACGCGTTCGGCTGGGTCAGCGCCTACGGCGACTTCAACCACGACGGCTACGACGACCTCGCCGTCTCCGCCGAGCACGAGAAGGTCGGCACCGACGCCGACGGCGGCACCGTCGCCATCCTGTGGGGCTCCGCCTCCGGCCTGACCAGCGGCACCACCCTCGCCGACCCGGCGGTCTCCTCGCACGACCGGTGGGGCCGGACCCTCGCCGCGGGCGACTTCGACGGCGACGGCGTCGAGGACCTCGCCGTCGGCTCGTCCGCCAGCACGGTCTACGTCTTCAAGGGCGGGATCTCCAAGTCCGGCACGGCGGGCGGCCGGTACACGATCAAGCCGAACATCCAGAGCGGCGTGCCCACCGGCCCCCTCATGCTGTTCGCCGGTGACGTCAACGGCGACAACAAGACCGACCTCGTCGTCGACGGCTACGAGACCGACAGCGACTACGGCTGGAACACGAACTACTACGTCCCCGGCTCCGCCTCCGGCCTGACCATGACCGGCGCCAAGGAGCTCAAGCGCGGCGTCATCACCGGCATCGGCGACATCAACGGCGACGGCTTCGGCGACATCGTCACCGGCCAGGACTGGGACCCCGCCAAGTCCGGCGACTCCGAGCCCTCCGTCCCCGAGTCCGTCATCGGCGGCCAGGTCCACGTCAGCTACGGCTCCACCACGGGCCCCGGCGCCTTCGCCAACGTCACCCAGAACACCGGGAACGTCCCCGGCGGCTCCGAGCGCGGCGACGGATTCGGCGGCGAACTCTCCCTCGGCGACATCAACGGCGACGGCTACGCCGACCTCGCCGTGGGCGCCATGGGCGAGGACCTGAACGGCATCAGCAACGCCGGTTCCGTCACCGTCCTCTACGGCTCCGCCACCGGCCTCAACACCACGTCCGGCACCCAGTTCCTGGCCCAGTCCACGCCCGGCGTCCCCGGCTCGGACGAGACGGACGACTCCTTCGGCAGCGAGGTCAAGCTCACCGACGTCAACAACGACGGCAAGGCCGACCTCACCGTCGCCGCGTACTACGAGAACACCGGGAACGGCGCGCTGACCTACCTGCCGTCCGACGGCACGCAGATCACCACCACCGGTTCCCGCGGCATCGCCCCGTCCGCCGTCGGCGTCGACACCGCGGGCCAGCCGATCTTCGGCGGCAACGCCGCCAACTGACGCTCCCCGAGCAGCAGTTCCCCCCGCACCACCGGTGCCGTGCCCGCTCCCCGGGCCCGGCACCGCCCCCTTCCTCGGGTGACTCGCCCCCTAAGGCCCACCCCGTAAGGGATGTCACAGCTCAGCCGCAATGCCGGGCCCGATCCCCCGGGCCCGGCATCGGCCCCCGTAAAACCAGGTACGTTCGAGTACGTGGCTGGATTCAGGAACGGACGCGGCCGGGACAACCGCGAAGCGCCCCCGCAGTACTACGGGGGCCAGCAGCAGTGGCCCCAGAACAACGGCGGCAACGCCCACGGCGCGTACGGGGCCCAGGGGGGACACGGCGGACACGGCGAGCCCGAGTACTTCGGCGACCCGCACACACCCCACCCCCAGGGCGGCTACGACCCGTACGCGGCGAACAACCCCGGCCACACCCAGGCGTTCTCGGTGAACCCCGACGACCCCGACCCCTACACCCAGGGCTCCACCTACCAGGCGGGCTCGGCCCCGGCCGGGCCGATCGGCCCCCGCCTGCACTGGAAGCAGCTCCTGAGCGGGATCGTGCTGCGCCCGGCGCCCACCTACCTCCAGATGCGCGACTACGCGATGTGGGCCCCGGCCCTCATCGTGACGTTCCTCTACGGACTGCTCGCGATCTTCGGCTTCGACGGCGCCCGCGAGGACGTGATCAACGCCACCCTGTCGTCGGCGATCCCGTACGTCCTGACGACCGGCGTCGCCGTCACGATCAGCTTCTTCATCCTCGGCGTGGTCACCCACACGCTGGCCCGCCAGCTCGGCGGCGACGGCGCGTGGCAGCCCACGGTCGGCATGTCGATGCTGATCGCGTGCCTGACGGACGCGCCCCGCCTGCTCGTCGGCATGTTCCTCGGCGGCGACGAGATGTTCGTGCAACTCCTCGGCTGGGCGACCTGGCTCGCGGCCGGCGCGCTGCTCACCACGATGGTCTCCAAGTCCCACGACCTGCCGTGGCCGAAGGCGCTGGCGGCATCGGCGATCCAGCTGATCGCGCTGCTCTCGATCATCAAGCTCGGCACGTTCTGACCCGCACGACCCGCACCGACGCGAAAGGGGCCCGGCACCGTTCGACAGTGTCGGGCCCCTTCCTTATCGGAATCGGACCGTCAGGCGCGCGCTCCCTCAAGACACCACCCGCAGCCTCGCCCTGAGCGAACCAGCCAGCGCACCCTCAAACGCGTCGCTGATCCGCGCCCCAGCCCCTTCCACCAGGTGCGCATACACCTCTCGGTCACCTTGGTGGAACTGTGTCCGAGCCATCGGGAGACCTCGTACAGCGGAACCCCCGCGGCAAGCGCCATCGAGGCGAAGTAGTGCCGCAGACTCTTCGGCGTATAGCCGCGCGCCACAAGCCCTGCTTTGTCCACCGCCGCCTGCCACTTGTCCGAGTAGTGGGTGCGCGACGGGTGCCTCCCCGCATAGACCGGAGACTCGTAGAACCACCCCTCCTCCCCCCAGGGCGTCCAGGTCTGGCGATGGAGATCCAGCACTTCGGCCACCGACGGCGGCACCGGAACCCAGCGGCCGCTGCGGCTCCACTTGGGCTCGTTCTTGATCTCAATGCTGCGGCCCGCGCCGTCGTTCAGACCAAAGGTCGTCAGTTGGTTCTGAATGAAGTACCAGCCTTCGCGCAGACCAGCGTGTGACTCCGAGAACGCGAGTGCTTCGCCGACCCGGTGTCCGCATCCCGCCTGAATCCACACCGTCGACTTGTAATGCGGCCACATCGCGCCGTAGATGGCCATCACCTCGGACGTGGTCGGCACCTCGGTGGGGCTCACGGCGCGATAGGCCGCGTCCTTCCGGCCACCCACCTTGGGGGACTTCCCTGGGTACGAGGTGATCGCTCCGGTCTCACAGCAGTATCGGAGGAAGGACTTCAGCACGACCGCTCTCCCCCTGATTCCCGACTCCGCGTAGCCCCGCCGCCGTTGGTCGTCCTCCCAGAGTCCGATGTCCTGCGCGGTGATGGCGGCGACGGGCTTCCAGCCGAACCATCCCGCGAAGTGATGCTTGTAGATGCTCCGGTACTGGATGAGTGAGGACTTTTCCCGGGTTCCGAACCCCATCCACTCCTCCCAGCAGTCCGCGAAGCTGCGCTCCGTCGGCAGCGCCCAACCGTTGTCGACCAGGGGGTTCACCGACGCCATCGAGCCGTCGTCCACCATGCGATCTCACCTCTCCATACCTGCGCGTACCCGCACGTACCCGCACGTACCCAGAGATTAGTAAGGGTGCGCGCAGCATGGAGGCCGATTAGGATTTCTGGCGTGACCTACGACATCGACCGGACCCACTTGGTGTGGCAGCAGGTGGCCGCGGCGGTCGCGCATCGGATCGCCCTGGGCCGGTACACCTCGGCAGACCGACTCCCGTCCGTGGCCGAACTCGCGGCAGAGTTCGGCATCGCAACGTCCACTGCCGACAAGGTCATGGCCCGCCTGAAGGAGGCGGGGCTGATCCGGCGCGTCAAGGGCCTGGGAACGTTCATCGCCGATGGCGGGGTCTCGTTGGCGAAGGAGCAGCCGTTCGGCCCTCCGCCGCGCCAGACTCGACGGTGAAGAGCCGCAAGAGAAACCCGAGGCCCCGCACGCCTGGCGCGTGCGGGGCCTCGTCCGTTTCACCGGCTTCAGGCGTCCAGGACCTGGCCGTCACGTCGCACGACGGGAGGCAGAACCGACCACGGGAAGTTGATCCAATCCTCTGTGCGCTTCCAGACGTACTCGCACTTCACGAGGGAGTGGGACTTCTCGTAGATGACTGCGGAGCGCACCTCCGCCACCTCGTCGAGGCAGAAGTCATGGACCAGCTTGAGCGTCTTGCCGGTGTCCGCGACGTCGTCCGTGATGAGGACTTTCTTGTCCTTGAAGTCGACGACATTCGGCACCGGCGCGAGCATCACCGGCATGGGCAGCGTCCGCCCGACACCTTCGTAGAACTCCACGTTGACAAGGTGAATGTTCTTGCAGTCCAGCGCATACGCGAGCCCGCCCGCGACGAACACACCGCCGCGCGCGATGCTCAGCACGATGTCGGGCTCGTAGCCGTCGTCGGCGATGGTCTGCGCGAGTTCGCGCACCGCGACCCCGAACTTCTCGTACGTAAGGTTCTCGCGCACGGGGCTGACGTCACTCATGTCGCTGCTGCTCACACCTGGGTCCGATGGAAATTGAGGAAGGAACGGGAGGCGGTCGGTCCGCGCTGCCCCTGGTACCGCGATCCGTAGCGCTCGCTGCCGTACGGGTGCTCGGCGGGCGAGGACAGCCGGAACATGCACAGCTGCCCGATCTTCATGCCCGGCCAGAGCTTGATGGGGAGCGTCGCGAGGTTCGACAGCTCCAGCGTGACGTGCCCGCTGAAGCCCGGGTCGATGAACCCGGCCGTGGAGTGCGTGACGAGCCCGAGGCGGCCCAGCGAGCTCTTGCCCTCCAGGCGCGAGGCGAGGTCGTCGGGCAGTGTGATGACCTCGTACGTAGAGGCGAGCACGAACTCCCCGGGGTGCAGGATGAACGGCTCGTCACCCTCCGGCTCCACCGTGCGCGTCAGGTCGGCCTGCTCCACGCTCGGGTCGATGTGCGGGTACTTGTGGTTCTCGAACACCCGGAAGTAGCGGTCGAGCCGCACATCGATGCTCGACGGCTGAACCATGGATTCGTCATAGGGATCGATCCGGACCCGCCCGGCGTCGATCTCGGCCCGGATGTCCTTGTCTGAGAGAAGCACGTAGCGAGGATACGCAGAGCGCGCGGGCCCACCACAATCGGCGGGCCCGCGCGCTTCACCTGGTCCGTACGACTACGGCTTATGCGATCCCACAGGAACGGCGTGCCGCAGTCGGGCGCACCGCGGACACCGAATGAGCCGGCCGGGACCGAGGCGGTCCGCCTGCTGCATCGGGAACGTAGCGGTGCTGAAAACGTGCCCTTCGGCACAACGGACGACGGTGCGTTCCATCGAGTCCATCAAGTCCCGGAGTCCCTTCCCCACGAAGCCATTGGGCCAGTTTCCTGACCGACGACGAGGGGTCACATTACGGGATGAAAGGGACGCCGAGCCAGGCGACTCCCCGACCCTGGACAGCCCTCTCGCGGTGCCCCCACCGTACGCCCCAACTCCCTTCACCCGCAGTCACTTCCGCCCCCACACAACGCAGCCGGGCCCCGGCGCTCCAGCGCTCGGGACCCGGCATGAGGTACAGTGTCCGGCAGTACGGATCGCTTCAACGGCCGTACCACGCGGGTGTAGTTTAATGGTAGAACATAAGCTTCCCAAGCTTAGAGCGCGAGTTCGATTCTCGTCACCCGCTCCAGAGTGTGTCGCACAGCCAAGGCCCCAGGTCATCGACCGGGGCCTTTTCGCTGTCCTCTTCCAGGTGCGTCGTGACGTGGCCGAGCCCCCGGGTCGGGGAGGACCGGGGGCTCGGGTGGGTGGGTGAGCGGGGTGCGGTTACGGCCTGCGGGACGCGCGGCGGGCGAAGGCTCCGCCGATCAGGGTCAGGGCCGCCATCAGGACCGCGAAGACCGTCCAGTTCCAGGAGGAGCCGGTGTCGGCCAGGTGGCCCTTGCCGTGGTCGGAGGGCTCGTCCGGGGTGGGGACGGGCTCGTCGAAGGTGTTGGTGATGTCGACCGAGGTGGCGCCGTCGACCGTGACCTCGCCGTCGTCACCGCCCTCGGACGTGGTGTACGTGACAGTGTCCCCGGTCGGGACGTCCGTCTCGGTCACCGTGCAGGCGGCTCCCTTCGGGACGCTGATCGTGCGGCTCTCGCCGTCGCTCAGCTCGAACGCGCTGTCCTCGGGGGCCAGCGGCACGTCGCCCTGCTCGGTGGTGCAGTTGAGGGCGAAGTCGTAGGGACCCGCGTCGCCGTTCACCACGTGCTTGGTGACGGTCAGTTCGGCGGCCGGGAAGGTGTTGGTGACGGAGATGGTCGCCGTGTCACCGCTGCCGTCGGCCGTGATCACCGCCGGGTTGTCCGCCGAGCCGTGGTCGACGACCGCCTTCTCGGCGCCGCCGGTGTCCACCTCCTCGGCCCAGCACTGGGAGTTGACCGGAAGCGGCTTGATGGTGACCGGCTCGTCCGCGGTGACCTGGTACGTCTTGCGCAGGATGCGGTCGGTGGGCTTGCCCGCGGCGTTCGGCAGGGCGCAGGAGACCTGGACGCCGAAGGCGCGGCCGTCCGCGTACTGCGCGGCATCGCCGTCCACCGACTTGACCAGCTGCAGGGCACCGAACTCGAAGGAGTTGGTGATCCGCGTCGTCTCCACGGTGTTCTTGCCGTAGCCCGGCTCGACGGTGAACTTCACCGGGTCGCTCTCGGGGTGGTCACTCGCCCCGCCGCGGGCCGAGGTCTCCCACACGGTGCACTCGGCGCCGGCCGGAATGCCCTCGACGGTGACGGGCTTGTCCACGGAGACCCGGTAGTCCTCGTTGACGACGACCTTCGGCGGCCGTCCCTGCGGGTGGATGACACAGGTGACGTGGAACGGGAACGGCACCTTCTTCAGCGCGCTGTCCAGCGCGTCGGGGTGGGCGCCGAGCCGCTTGACCAGCTTCAGGTCGCCGTAGGCCAGGGCGACACCGACCTGGATCGGCTCGTTGGGCTGGAGCACGCGCGGCGAACCGGCGCGTTCGGTGGTCTCGTTGTGGGCGTAGGAGTTCCAGGCGATGGTCGGGTCACCGTTCTTGGTGACGTCGAGCGGGGCGTCCATGGACCAGCCGATGTTCACCGTGCCGCCCGGCGCGAGCGCGGGGGCGAAGGTGAGCCGCAGCCGCATGCCGCGCGCGTCGTCGCTGAAGGCGTCGTCCCAGGTGCCGGAGCCGCACTCGGGGTCGCTGGATCCGGCGCCGCCCATGTCGAGGTCGTCGGTGCACAGCGGCTCGTCGTTCTCGTAGGCGACGTCCATCGTGCCGGGCCCGTCGAGGACCGGCGGCGTGGCGAGCGTGGGGCGCTTGTCCCAGGCGGTTCCGCGGTCCTGGTCGAGGATGACGCCCTTGTCGCCCTGGACGGGGAAGCGGTCGACGATGCGCATGGCCGTACCGGACTCGGTGCCGGCGTTCTGGATGCGCATCAGGTACTTGTAGCGGTCGCCCGGGTTGACCAGGGCGATGCACGGGTTGGTGGTGTACCGCTGCCCCGCCGCGTCCGTGGTGGACAGGCAGGAGTCGTCGCCCACGGGCACGACCTTGCCGCTGTTCTGGTTGTACCAGCCGAGGCTGTCGTTGCCCGAGACCCACTTACGGGCCTGGAAGGCGGCGCCGGACTTGGCCGTCAGCGTGGCCGGGTCGGTGCAGTAGAGACCGGAGCCGAAGCGGCCGCCCGTCTCCGGGGTGCCGCCGTCGCAGGCGAAGTCGGGGTCGGAGGAGGTCGCGCCCATGGTGTTGGTGACGACGTCGTCGGCGTTGATGCCGGGCTCCAGCGTCACGTGGATCTCGATGGTGAAGGTGGCGCCGGGCGCGAGCACCCAGGCCTTGCCGTCGGCGTCCTTGGAGAAGTCCCAGGTGAGGCCGGAGACCCGGTCACCGCTGTTGACCTGGTTGAAGACCGGGGTCGGTACGGCGGGTGTCCCGTTCGGCACGCTCTCGTCGATGATCTTGTACGGTCGGCCGTCGTCGCCCTGGAAGGTGTCGAGGAACTTGATGCCCTGGGGCAGTTCGTCCTTGACGACCAGGTTCGGGATGTTGGCGGTGCCGGTGTTGGTGACCTTCAGATAGAACGGGGCGTCCTCGCCGGGCGCCAGGGCGGTGTTCGGGGTCTTGTCCACGGCCAGCTTCGGGTCGCCCTTGACCAGGTCGAGGGTGGCGCTGACGGGGTCGATGGCCTTCGGCTTGTCCGGGTCCTCCAGCTTGGTGAGGAATTCGCCGCTGACCGTGTCCTCCAGATGGCTGGGCACGGGCTCGCCGTTGCTGCGCAGCGCCGGACGCGGGCTGACGTCGAGGACGAGGATGCCGTAGCAGCTCGACGTGGTGCACTCGGGCTTGATGACGTAGCCGTCGTTGGCGGTGTCGGTCGAGGAGTAGGTGACGCGGAGCCCGACGACGTCACCGGCGCTGACTCCCGAGGGGAGTGCGGCGCTGGAGGAGGGCGTGCCGTTCACCCAGGCCCCGTCGACGTAGGCGTCGATCTGTACGCGGTTGGCGCCGGCCGGCATCTGGTTGGACTTGATGGAGACGAGGTCGACGGCGTCGAAGAAGTCGTCGTCCTTGTCCGTCATCTGCAGGTACTTCGCCGACATGTTGCCGGTGTTGGCGACGGTCAGCGACATGTCGGCGTGCTGGCGCGGCAGCCCCGGCACGTACTCGGGCAGTGTGCCCGGGCTGATCGACTTGTTCAGCGACGCCGAGTCGGAGGCGGGGGCGGTGTCCATCGAGGGACCGCAGACCGGGGCGCCCGGCGTGTAGTCGCCGCCCGCGTCGATCGAGTAGCAGTTCTGCAGGGTCGTACCGTCGGGCACCCCGGGACGCCGCTCGGCGACGACCGTGATGGTGAACGAGGTCTGCGGGGACATCTCCCCGTCGTAGGAGCCGCGCACACCGGTGGCCCGCTCCAGCAGGGCGGCGTCGTTCGCGTCGTACGGCACCCAGGAACCGCTGCCGCCGTTCGCGTCCGGGTCCCACAGCTCCAGCTTCACCGGGGCGTCGGACGGACTGACGGTCACGGACGTGATCTGTACGACGTCGAACGGGTTGTTCGTCGTCGAGGGTGAGCCGTCCGGGTTGGCCGTCGGGTCGGTGATCACCGGGGACACCAGCGGCTTGTTGCCGTTGTTGGTGACCTTGAGGTTCATCGTGACCGGCTGGTCGGCCGGGATGTCGTTCTGCGAGGAGTCCTTCGTGCCGCTGCCCGAGGTGTTCGGTGCCTCGATCGGCAGGTTCTTGCAGGCGTTGCCGGAGGCGGTGCCGCTGCCGTCGGTGCGGCCCGCGTCACCCTTGTACCCGGCGCAGTTGTCGACGCCCGGGCTGGTGCCGCTGGGCAGGTCCTCCGCGGTGACATCGTCCGTCAGCGTGCCGTGCAGGTCGAGTCCCGCGGTGGCGCTCTCCGTGATGGTCGGGTTCCCGTCCGCGTCCATGCCCGTGTAGGTGACCTCGACCTTGGTGACCTGTTGGCAGGCCCCGGGAACGTCGTAGGTCGCGTTCTGCGTGTAGGTCTCTTCCTCGGTGGACCCGTCGGCGCAGGTGACGGTCAGCTTCGCCTCGGTGGCCCCCTCGGGGAAGCGCAGCCGCACCTTGGTGACGTCGAGCTTGTCGAACTCGCTGGTCGTCTCCGCGGACGGCTCCGTGATGGTGATCGACTTCACCGGGAACGGAGAGGCGTTCTTCACGTCGACCTCGGTGCTGACCGGCGAGTTCTCGTCGAGCACCGCGTGTTCACCGGTGTCCTGGCTGAAGTTGCCGTTGGTGTCCGGGTAGAACCGCTTGGTCGGCTGGAGCACCAGGATGTCCGGGAGGATGTCGTACGTGTCGCAGGCCTGGTCCCCGTCGACGTCGCCGTCCGTCTTCTCCTTGGCCGACGGCACAGCGCAGTTGTTGACGGTGATCTTGTCGGTGGGCTCCAGCTTGTCGCCGCTGGAGCGGTAGGTGTCGCGCAGCTTCATCGTGACTTCGACGGTGCCGCCGTCGCTGTCGTACGGCAGCGGATCACCGTTGCTGTTGGTGAAGACGACCTCGAACCCGACCACGTCGCCCGGGTCGACCCCGGCGGGCATCGGCAGCTCGCCCGGCGAGGTGATGTCCGCGCCGGTGTGCGTCTGCCCGTCCGCCGTGGTGACCACCAGGTGGGCCTGGTCGGCGCCCTTGGGGAACGCGGTCACCGTCGCCGACTCGAAGTCGAAGTGCTCGAAGGTGTCCTCGGTGGTGTCGGACACCGACAGCTCGGTGACCTCGGCCGACGACGAGGAGTTGTTCCGTACGTTCAGCGTGATCGTGGACTCCTCGTCGCTGAGCGCGACGGCGGAGCCGTCCTCCCACGTCTTGGTCGTCACCGGCTTGACCACACGGGGGATCTCGACGGTGACGTCGGTGGAGGAGTCCTTGGGATCGGCGTTCTCGGCGTCGACCGTGGCGGTGTTGGTGACGGTGGCGCCGTCCTCCAGCTGGGTGTCGGTCGGCACCCGCATCCCGATCTCCACGGAGCCGGCCTGCCCGGCCCGCAGACCGGTCTTGCCGGCCGGGTTCTGCAGGTTCTGCTTGTAGACGACCGTCAGCAGCCGTGTGCTCTCGTCGTACGTGACCGTTCGTGTGGTCGTGCTCTGCGGCAGGCTCGTGACCTCGAACTCGGCCGGCAGCGTGTCCGTGACGGTGAAGTCCACGCAGTCCACGGTCAGCCCCGAGCACTGGCCGGTGAGCGTGTAGATGAACTCGTCGCCCGGCTCCAGCGGCCCGCTCGCGTTGTTCGTCTTGGTGATACCGACCGAGCTCATGGGGTCGTCCGCGACCGGTGCCAGGGGGACCGCGGCCGCCTGTGAGCCGAACAGCAGGCTCATCGCGGCCGCGGCGGCCACCGGCCACCGCATGGGGCCGTACCGATGTCTGGACATGGGGCAGCCGTCCTTCGTCTCCGTCGTACGAGGTCACGGCGACCGTAGGAGGCGCGGCGCGGCCCGAGCGGCGGTCCACGCCGAAAAGCTGATGATCCGTCATACAGTTGGTTCGTTCGGCCCACACGGTGCGGCCGGACGTGGTCTCACGCCACGTCGGACGTCACCGGAGGCCGGACCGTGGCACCGCGTCCGGGCTGTCGCTGGGCCGGGACGGCTGGTGGGCGCAGGCGGGCGGCCGTGCGGAGGTAGGCGTGGATGACCGAGAGCATGGCCAGGATCAGGAGCGGTCCGGCGAGCCAGGGGTGGTGGGCCATCGGGACCGGCAGGTAGCGGTAGGTGAGCAGGAGGGCGGCGAAGACCATCGCGCCGTACGCGGTCGTGCGCAGGGCGGGGCGGTTCCAGCCGGCGTCGTAGGCGCGCAGGCCCGCCTCGACGGTGAGGGTGAAGACGACGCCGGCGATGAGGTCCACGCCGTAGTGGTAGCCGAAGCCGAGTGTCGCGGTGAGCGTGGCGATCAGCCAGAACGTGCCCGCCCAGCGCAGCGCGCGCGGGCCCCGCCGGGAGTGGATGAAGATCGCGGTGGCCCAGGCCGTGTGGAGGCTGGGCATGCAGTTGCGCGGGGTGACCCCGTCGAAGGGGATGGGGTGCGGGGTGGTGAGCGGGGGTGCGGTCGTCGGCCAGATGTCGGCCACCGCCCAGTTCCCGGCGGCGTGGATGTCCGGGGCCCACAGGGCGATCGGCGCCCAGTGCTCGGTGCCGGAGCCGAAGGCGAAGAGCGGCCCGACCACGGGGAAGATCATGTAGAAGGCCGGTCCGACGAGGCCGATCACCAGGAACGTACGCACCAGGTGGTGGCGCGGGAAGCGGCGCTCGGCCGCGACGTGGCGGAGTTGGTAGAGCGCCACGACGACCGCGGCGACGGCGAGCTGTCCGTAGACCGTGTCGAGGATGTTGAAACCGACGGAGCCGGTCGCGGTGACGAGACGGCCCACCAGCCAGGACGGGTTGCCGAGCGCGTGGTCGGCGGTGGCGACGTACTCGTCGAGCACGGTGGGGCGGGTCTGCGAGGTGAGGAAGAGCCAGGTGTCGCCCGTCTTGCGCCCGGCCATCAGGAGCAGGCCGAGGGCCACGCCCTTGAGCAGCAGCGTCCGCTCACCGCCGGTGCGGCGGGTGAGGGCGATGACCGCCCAGCCGATCAACGCCCACAGGGCGCCGTTGCCGAACGGGTGGCCGCCGTGCGTCCCGGTGCCGGCCGCCCAGCGGACGAGGAGGAACGCGAGGTCGATGCCGACCGCGGCGGCCAGCGTGAGCCACCGCTGCCGCCAGGTGAGGACCAGCATCGTCAGGGCCAGGGCCGCGTAGAGCATGCCGCCGGAGTCGGGCGGCATGACCAGCTCGCGCAGCTGGTTCGTGAGCGGCCCGGCCTGTCCGTGGCTGCGGGACGCGTATTCGAGGGCCGCGAGGAACCCGAGGGTGACGACGGCCGCCACGACCCCGAGCACCACCCGCGTCCGCCCGCTCACCGACGACCACGTTCCACCGTACTGACGCTGCTCCACCCCGCACGCCTCCCCCAGGCTCAGCTCCCGAGCGAAACACGGCGGATCTCAGCAGGTCAAGGGGTGTACGGACAGCGGTCCCGCCGCGCCGGTCACGGCACCGCGCGTCCCACCGCCCGCACGGGCGTCGTGGTGGTCCGGCGACTCGTCTCCGCAGGCGCCAAGTTCAGGTAAATGAACGTGTAACACATACGTGACTCTTGACGTGCTCTCCTCAAAGTCCCTACGGTCCCGGCAGACAGCGCTTTCCATCTCCCTCTCATGGTGCACGGATGACCGCGCGAGTTCACGTACCCGAATCGGCCATCCTGCGTACCGCCCGTCGGACGAGACCCTTCCTGACCCTCACCTGGAGCCGAACGAACGATGGAACTCAGACCCCCCGCCCTGAAGCCCCTCGTGGCGACCGCGTCCGCCACCGTCGTGGCCGGCGCCCTGATCGCCCTGACCGGCGCCCCCGCGCAGGCCGCGACCACCCGCTACGAGGCCGAGACCTCCCCCGCGGTCTGCACCGGAGTCGTCGAGACCGAATGGTCCGGCTACTCCGGCGGCGGCTACTGCAACGCCACCAACTCGACCTCCGGATACGCCCAGTTCACCGTGACCGCACCCGCATCGGGCACGGCGACCGTGGCCGTCCGCTTCGCCAACGGCACCACGACCGCCCGCCCCGCGACGGTCGTGGTGAACGGCTCGACCGTCACCACCGCCTCCTTCGAGGGCACGGGCGCCTGGACGACCTGGTCCACGAAGACGATCACCGTGCCGGTGACGGCGGGCAGCAACACCGTCCGGCTCACCCCGACCACCGCGAACGGCCTGCCCAACGTCGACTCCCTGGACGCCACGACGACCGGCGACACCACCACCCCGCCCGCCGGCGGCGCGATCTACGCCTCCCCGACGGGCACCGACTCCGCCGCGGGCACCCAGTCCGCCCCGACCACGCTCACCGCGGCGATCAGCCGCGTCACCGCCGGGGGCACGATCTACCTGCGCGGCGGCACCTACGCCCAGTCCTCGACCGTCACCATCCCGGACAGCGCCGACGGCACCGCCGCCGCCCGCACCACGCTCGCCGCCTACCCGGGCGAGAAGCCGGTCCTCAACTTCTCCGCGCAGAGCGAGGCTTCGACCAACCGCGGCATCCAGCTCTTCGCCTCGTACTGGCACATCAACGGCATCACCGTCGAGCGCGCGGGCGACAACGGCATCTACATCGGCGGCAGCGACAACATCGTCGAGAAGACCGTCACCCGCTACAACCGCGACACCGGCCTGCAACTCGGCCGCATCGCCTCCACCTCGCCCGCCTCCTCCTGGCCCGCCGACAACCTGATCGTGAGCGCCGAGTCGCACGACAACGCCGACTCGGACGGCGAGGACGCCGACGGCTTCGCCGCGAAGCTCACCACCGGCACCGGCAACGTCTTCCGCTACGCCGTCTCCCACCACAACATCGACGACGGCTGGGACCTGTACACGAAGACCGACACCGGGGCGATCGGCCCGGTCACCATCGAGGACTCGCTGTCGTACAACAACGGCACCCTCTCCGACGGCACCGTGAACACCAACGGCGACCGCAACGGCTACAAGCTCGGCGGCGACGACATCGCCGTCGACCACATCGTCAAGCGCTCCATCGCGTTCAAGAACGGCCACCACGGGTTCACGTACAACTCCAACCCGGGCTCGATGGCCCTCTCGAACAACCTGAGCGTCGACAACGCCGAGCGCAACTACTCGTTCGACGCGGGCACTTCGGTGTTCAGCGGCAACACGTCGTGCCGGTTCGCCGTCTCCGGTTCCAACGACAAGACCATCGGCACCGCGGACTCCACGAACCAGTTCTGGACCGGTACGAACGGGTCCCGCTGCGGCTCGTACAGCGGCGCCCTGGGCTGGTCGTTCGCCTCGGACGGCAAGCTCGTGGTGACCCTGGGCGGGAGGACCGTGACCCTCTAGCCCCGCACGCCGGTGGAGCCCCGGGCCCCGCGCCCGGGGCTCCACGCCGTCCGAGCGCCTCTCACCGCGCGCAGGCGGCCACCTCGACCGTCAGATGCTTCATCAGCGGCTGATCGCTCTGCGCGCTGTAATCACCCAGCGGACACAGGGAGTTGAGCTCCGGCATGTAGCCGATGGCGCAGCCGCGCGGCAGGTCGTAGGCGAGGACGCGGTAGTCGCGCACGGAGCGGCGCGTGCCGTCCTTGGCGAGGCTCGTGATGTCGACGTGGTCCAGGTCGGACAGGCCGCGCTCGCGCATGTCGTCGGCGTTGAGGAAGACCAGGGTGCGCAGGTTGCGCACACCGCGGTAGCGGTCGTCCGACGAGTAGATCGTGGTGTTCCACTGGTCGTGCGAGCGGACCGTGGCGAGGGTGAGCAGGCCCGCGCCCGGGGTCGGGTCGGGCAGCGCCGCGAGGCTGAACTCGGCGCGCCCCGACGGGGTCTGGAAGATGCGCTCGCGGGCCGGCTGGCGCAGCCGGAAGCCGTGCGGGCCGCGCACCCGCCGGTTGAACGCCTCGAACCCGGCGAGGGCGTGCTCCATCGTGTCGCGGATCCGGTCGTAGTCGCCGACGTACGACTCCCAGGGCGTCGCCGAGCCGGGGAGCGTGGCCCGCGCCATCGCGGCGATGATCGCGGGCTCGGAGAGCAGGTGCGGCGACGCGGGGCGCTTCATGCCGCGCGACAGGTGGACCATGCTCATCGAGTCCTCGACGGACACGGACTGCTCGCCCGCCTCCTGGAGGTCGCGTTCGGTGCGGCCGAGGCAGGGCAGGATGAGGGCGCGGCGGCCGTGGACGATGTGCGAGCGGTTCAGTTTCGTCGACACCTGGACCGTCAACGCGCAGTTCCGCATGGCCTGTTCGGTGAACTCGGTGTCGGGGGCCGCCCGCACGAAGTTGCCGCCCATGCCGACGAAGACCTTCGCCTCGCCGCTCGCCATCGCGGAGATGGCGTGCACGGTGTCGAGGCCGGGCTCGCGCGGCGGGTCGATGCCGCACGCCTCGGCGAGCCGGTCGAGGAACTCCTTGTTCGGGCGGTGGTCGACGCCGCAGGTGCGGTTACCCTGGACGTTGCTGTGGCCGCGGATGGGGCAGGGGCCCGCGCCCTCGCGGCCGATGTTGCCGCGCAGCAGGAGGACGTTGACGATCTCGCGGACCGTGTCGACGCCGTGCTCCTGCTGGGTGATGCCGAGGCACCAGCTGATGATCGTGCGGAAGGAGCCGAGATAGATGTCGCCGGCCGCGCGGATCTCCTCGCGGGTCAGTCCGCTCGCCGCCTCCAGGTCCTCCCACGGGGTCGCCGCGCACAGGTCGCGGTAGGCGTCGAAGCCCTCGGTGAAGCGGGCGAGGAACTCCTCGTCGATCGCCTTCGGGTCCTTCTCGGCCGCCTCCAGGACGTGCTTGGCGATACCGCGCAGCAGGGCGAGGTCGCCGCCGATGCGCGGCTGGAGGTTGAGGGTGCCGGTCGGGGTCGCCTTGAAGGTGGCCATCGCGCCGAACTCGTGCGGCACGATCGTGCGCCCGGCCGCGGCCTCGACCAGCGGGTTGACGTGCACGACCTGGGCGCCGCGGCGGTACGCGTCGGCGAGGGCGGTGATCATGCGCGGGGCGTTCGAAGCGGCGTTCACGCCCATGACGAAGAGGGCGTCGGCGGTGTCGATGTCGTTGAGGTCGACGGTGCCCTTGCCGGTGCCGATCGCGGCCGTCAGGGCGCGGCCGCTCGCCTCGTGGCACATGTTGGAGCAGTCGGGGAGGTTGTTCGTGCCGTATTCGCGGACGAAGAGCTGGTAGAGGAACGTCGCCTCGTTGCTGAGCCGCCCCGACGTGTAGAACAGCGCCTCGTGCGGGGAGCCGAGGCCGCGCAGGGTCTCGCCGACCAGGGCGAAGGCCCGCTGCCAGGAGACGGGCACGTAGTGGTCGGTCTCCGGGTCGTAGGAGAGCGGTCCGACGAGGCGGCCCGCGCGCTCCAGGTCGTGGTCCGGCCATGTCGCCAGCTCGGAGACGGTGTGCGCGGCGAAGAACTCCTTGCCGGCGCGGTCGGGCGTCATCTCCCAGGTGGCGTGCTTGATGCCGTTCTCGCACAGGTCGAGCTTCAGGCCGTGCAGATCGTCGGGCCAGGCGCATCCCGGGCAGTCGAAGCCGCCGTCCTCGTGGTTCATCACCGTCATCAGGCGGGTGCTGCTGACCGGCTCCTTGGCGCGGGCGAGCACCTTGCCGACGGACTTCGCCGCGCCCCAGCCCGCGGTGGGGTGCTCGTAGGGCTCCCGGGAGGGCTCGCCGCCGGAGGGGCCGTAGCCACCGGCGGGCGTGGGTGCGTCGGGGTCGTGGTCGCGGGGTGCGCTGGTCATCGTCGTCCGGACCTTTCACGCGGGGGCTCGTGCCGTGCCGTGTACCTCGTACGCCCCCTTTCGAACGTACGCGGGCGGGGGGCCGCGCGCGCGGCGGGCGGCGCCCAGGTGGCCGTTGTGCGGCATTCGTTCCTACGGTGAGCAGTGCAGGCGAGCGGTGCTCATGACGCAGAAGGGCGGCCCGTCCCATGACCGACATCCACGCCGAGCTCGACCGGCGCGCGGCCGACGTCGCCGACCAGGTCGTCGCCTGGCGCCGTCACCTCCACCGCAACCCGGAGCTCTCCAACCGGGAGGCACGGACGGCCGAGCTGATCGCCGACCACCTGCGCTCCCTCGGCCTGGACGAGGTGCGGACCGGCATCGCCGGGCACGGGGTCGTCGGGGTGCTGCACGGTGGGGCGCCGGACGAGGGCCGGGTCGTCGCCCTGCGCGCGGACATCGACGCGCTGCCCGTGCCGGACCGGTGCGGCGCCGACTTCGCCTCGACGGTGGTCGACGAGGACTATCCGGGCGGCCCGTTCCCCGTCTCGCACGCCTGCGGCCACGACTGCCACACGGCGATGCTGCTCGGCGCGGCGACGGTCCTGGCGGGGGCGCGCGACCGGCTGCCCGGCACCGTGCTGTTCGTGTTCCAGCCCGCCGAGGAGGGGCCGCCGGTCGACGAGTCGGGCGGCGCGCGGCAGATGCTGGCCGAGGGCGCGCTCGACCCGGTGCCGACCATGGCGTTCGGAATGCACGTGACGCCGTATCCGAAGGGCTGTGTCGGCTACCGCGTCGGCAACCAGTACGGCGCCTCCTGCCTGGTCAGGATCACGGTGCACGGCAAGCAGGTGCACGGTTCGACCCCCTGGCTCGGCGTGGACCCGATGCCCGCCGTCGGCGCCGTGCTCACCGGCATCGGCCAGCTCTACCGGCAGATCGACGCGTTCGCCCCGGTCACGGTCTCCATCGGGCACGTCGAGGACGTCGGCCGGTTCAACATCATCGGCGAGACGGTGACGCTGTGGGGCACCATCCGCTGCGCGGTCGAGGCCGACATGACCGACGCGCGCAAGCGGCTGGCCACGCTCGCCGAGCACTCGGCGCGGGCGTACGGCTGCACCGCGACGACCGACTTCCTCCAGGACGTGCCGGCCGTGCACAACTCCGAGGAGTGGGTGACGGCCGGGCTGCCGACCTTCCGCCGGGTCGTCGGCGACGACAAGGTGGTCCGCTCGGCCGCGACCCTCGGCTACGACGACGTCTCCGAGTTCGTGAACCGCTTCGGCGGCCTGTACGTGATGTTCGGCGTCCAGGACGCGGAGTTGACCGCGGACGGCGCTCCGGTCCCCACCCCCGGCGGGCGCGGCCTCGTCCCCAACCACAACCCGCGCTTCTACGCCGACGACGCGACCCTGGTCACGGGGGTGCGCCTGCACGCGCAGGTGGCGTACGACCATCTGAGCGGGGCGCTGCGACCGTAGCGGCCGGGGGCCGGTCCTTCGGGGACCGGCCCCCGGCCGCTCGCCGTGTCCCGCGCCGCTCAGGCCGCCGCGCGGGGCGCCAGCTCCGCCCGCCCGAACAACAGGGCGTAGCCGGTGGGGAGTCGGGCCAGGACGTCGTCCATGACGTCGTCCGGGACGGTCCGGGCCAGGGCCGTCAGGACGGTTCCCGCGTCCCAGCGGGCCGTCGCCGCGGTCGCTCCGGAGGATCGGGCGGCGAGATCCTCCACGAACTCGGCCCCGGTACGCGGTTGCCGGTGCGGGACGTCGGAGACGAACGCCACGGCCGCCTCCCGCGGCAGCGCACCCGCCAGCGCCACCCGCTCGGGTCCGGTGACCTGCCGTCCGAACTCCGCCAGGACCCGGCGGACGGTGGCGTCGGCCCGGGACCGGGACGGGTAGAGGCCGTCCACGCGGGCGGCTTCGACGAAGTCGCCGTAGGCCGGGCGGCTCACGCGGTGATCTGGCGCCGGTCGTCCCGGCCGCCGGTGATCGAGATCTTCCGCGGCTTGGCGTGCTCCGACACCGGCAGCCGCAGCGTCAGCACGCCCGCGTCGTACGAGGCGTCGATCCGCTCGGTGTCGAGGGTGTCGCCCAGCAGCAGCTGGCGTGAGAACGACCCCGTGGGCCGCTCGGACATGAGCACCTCGGCGCCGTCGGGCGCCGCGGCGGGCCGCTCGGCCCTGACGGTCAGCACGTTCCGCTCGATGTCCAGGTCGATGGTCTCCGGGTCGATCCCCGGCAGGTCGAACTGCACCACGAACTCGTCGCCCGTGCGGTAGGCGTCCATCGGCGCCATCGCGGGGCGGGCGGGGGTGCCCAGCATCTGCTGGGTCAGTCGGTCCAGTTCACGGAATGCGTCGGTACGCATGAGCATCACAGTCACTCCTTCCGTTCGGCTAGGTGCGATGCCCTGGGAGGTGTCTGCTTTCTTATATAGCTCGGGACCCAGAAAGTTGACAAGCTCGGGCTCAACTGAGGTCGGTACGCGCACCCTTGTCCCCCACCACCCCGTCTGCTTGACTCCGGGCGCGCCGGTCCCACCACCGATCACGCGGAGGCAGTCCGATGGAGAGCCACGAGATCACCCGCAGACGTCTGCTCACCGCCCTCGCCGCGACCGGCGTCCTGGCGACCGTCCCCACCGGGTGGGCGAGCGCCGCCGAGGTCGACGCGGGGGTCGCCCGGCTCGTCCGGAACACGGTGACGGTGTTCGCGGGGGACACCGCGTCCAACTCCCGGGCGGAGACGGCCGCCAAGATCGCCGCGATCGAGAGGACCGCCCGTACGAACCTGGCCGCGCTGGACGCGGCGAGCGGCGACGGCGAGCTGTTCGCGGGCGTGCCGCTCGGCACCAGCGACCCGAACCTCAGCGCCTCCTTCCAGCGCCTCTACGAGGTGGCGCTCGCGACGCGGACGCCGGGCGTCGCCCCCGATCTGTACGGGAGCGCGGCCGTGCAGGACCGGGTGTTCGACGGCCTGGCGTGGCTGCACGCGCAGTACTACGGGGACCAGGCGAAGGGCTACTACGGCAACTGGTTCACCTGGGAGATAGGCATATCGCAGTACGTCAGCAAGACGCTCGTGCTGCTCGCCGAGCGCGCGCCCGCCGAGCTGGTGCGCACGTACATCGCCTCCATGGACGCGTATCTGCGCAACGGCAGGGACGGTGACGTCGACCTCGACTCCCGGTTCCACACCGGCGCCAACCTCGCGGACATCACGACGAACCGCATCCTCCAGGGCGCCCTTACCGCCGACGAGCCGCGTATCCGCAAGGCGCTCACCGACCAGCTGACAGTGTTCGCGGCGGTCGACCCCTACCACCTGGTCCACGGCGTGACGGACGGGTACTACGCCGACGGTTCGTTCATCCAGCACGCCTCCGTCGCGTACACGGGCTCGTACGGGAAGGGGCTGCTGACGCGGGTCGTGCAGACGCTGAAGATCCTCGACGGGACCGGGTTCGCGCACGGCGGGGAGCTGGTGCCGACCGTGTTCGGGTGGGTGCGGGACGGGTTCGCGCCGCTGATCTTCGAGGGCTGGATGATGGAGGCGGTGAAGGGGCGGGCGGTGTCGCGCACCGGCACCGGGTACGCCGACGTCGCCGTCATCGTCGAAGCGGCCGTGGACCTCGCCTCCCTCGCCGACGCCGAACCGGCCACAAGAAAGGCGGCAGCCGCCCTCACGTCCTATGTGAAACACGTGCGTTCGACGTCACGGGCCGCGCTCGATCCGACCGCCTTCGTGTCGCCCGTCAGCATCGTCCGCTACGCCGACATCCTCGCCGACGCCTCCGTCCCGGCCGCCGACCTCAACCCGCCCGCCCGGTCCGTCGCCTTCAACGCGATGGAGCGCACCGTGCACCGGCGGCCCGGTTACGCGTTCACGCTGGCCCGCAGCTCGCGGCGGATCAGCCGGTACGAGTACATGAGCGGCGAGAATCTGCGGCCCTGGTTCCAGGGCGACGGCGCCCACTACCTCTACCTGTCGGGGCAGGACCAGACGCAGGCGTACGGCGTCGACTACTTCACCACGGTGTCGCCGTACGGGCTCGCCGGGGTCACCGCGCCGGTCGAACTCCGGCGCACCGTAACGGAGTTGTACGGACTCCCCTACTACGACAACCCCACCCACCCGCTGAACTTCACCGCGTCCTCCGAGTCGCAGAACACGTACGTGTACTTCCCGACCGCCACCCAGGCGTACTCGGGCGGCGCGGTGCTCGGCGCGTACGGGGCCGTCGGCTGGGTGGCCTCCGACGACGTGCCCTGGCGGGACAAGCGGGCCGGGGTCCTGCCGGACGACTTCGTCGCGTACCGGGGCGCCCGCGCCACCCGGTCGTGGTTCCTCCTCGACGACGAGATCGTGGTGCTCTCGGCCGGGGTCGGGGACGCTCCGGGCGGCGGCCGGGCCGTGACGACGACGGTGGACGCGCGCACGGCCGCCGCCGACGACCGGGTCGACGTCACCGAGGGCGAGGGCTGGGTGCGGTACGCGAACGTCACGCGCGGCGCCGCCGTCGGATACGTACGGCTCGACGGGCCCGCGCCGCAGGTGCGGCTCGACACGGTCACGCGCAGCCGCCGTTTCGTACGCACCGCGAACCCCGACACGTCCGTGACCCGGCAGGTGTTCTCGGTCACCGTCGAACAGGAGGCGGGAGCCGAACTCGCGGCGTTCGCCTGGGCGTTGCTGCCGAACGCGACGGACGCGGCCGTGCGCGCGCCCGCCGCCGTGCGCGTCCTCGTCAACACCCCGCGCCGTCAGGCCGTCCGGCACCAGGGCCTCGGCCTGACGGCCCTGAACACCTTCACGTCCGGCGACCACCACGTCGCGGGGCTCAGCGTCGACGGCCCGGCCTCCGCCCTCGTCCGCGAGCGCGACGGCGTCACGACGGTCGCGGTGTCCGATCCGACGACCGAACGGGACACCGTCTCCGTCGTGCTGCGCGGGCGGACCCTGCGCAGGGTGTCCGGCGACGACACGGTCCGGGTGAGCCCCGTCCCCGGCGGGACGCGGGTCGAGGTCGCCACGCGGCACGGTTACGGGCGCAGCCACCAGGTCAGCCTGCGGTAGCCGCGCCCGTCCGCTCAGTTCGTCGAGTACAGGTACTTCCAGCTGCCGTACTTCGTCGTGTTGACGTTGTCGCCGGAGGTGCCGTTGATGTAGTCGGCGCGGATGCGGAACTTGTAGCCCGCGCTGCCGATCGCCCCCATGTTCACCTTGGTCGTGCCGTCGCTCTCGAGCGTGAAGTACTGGCTGTCCGACGAGCGCCAGGCGCCGCCCGCGTAGACCTGGAGGTCGAGGCGGAACTTGCGGCCCTTGTAGTAGTTCATCGACCCGGTCGCGTAGACCGTCGAGCTCTTGTGGAAGTAGTAGTACGTGTGCGAGCCGATGGTCCCCGTCTTGTAGTGGTTCGAGGGTGCGATCGAGGCGCGCGCCCGGGTGTAGACGGTGTTGCTGACCGTCTTCGGCTTGTAGCGGGCGTCGCCCGCGAAAACGGCGGAGAGGTTGACGTCGCGGGTCAGGTCGAGGGTCACGGAGAGGTTGCCGCTGGAGTTGACCGTGCCGGACTTCACCAGCGTCTTCGGCTTGTCTCCCCCGTACGGGTCGGACCAGATCTCGACCTTGCGGTTCTTGTACGTGGTGCCCAGGTGGGCGGTGAACGTGACGTCGGAGCCGTAGTCGTAGACGCTCTTGTTCTTGTTGAGCGTCAGCGTGGTGCTGCTCCGGGAGACCTCGACGGTGTCGGTGGCACTGACGGCGGCGCGCTCGGCGTCTCCGGCGTAGGCGACCTTGTAGGCGACCTTGCCGCCGACGGCCGGGGTGTCGGTGAAGGAGTACGTGCCGTCGGCCGCGGTGGTGACGGTCTTGAGGACCTTGCCGTTGGGGTTCTCCAGGTCCGTCTTGCTGACGGTGAGCTGGACGGGGGCGGTCAGCGGCGCCACGGGGCTGCTGATTCTTCCGGTGACCTTGAGGGAGGCGGCGCGGGTCGCGGTGGACGGGGCGTTCACCGTGAGGACGGGGGCGACGAGGTTCGGTTCCGTGTAGGTGTGGAGCCGGAACTCCCCGTCGTAGTTCTTGGAGACCGCGAACAGCAGCGCGCCGTCCGGGGACCAGGCCAGCACCCCGTCGTCGAGCGTGTCGCCGGTGGTGGTGGAGGAGGTGTTGCCGAACTCGTAGGTACGGATCGGTTCGGTACCGCCCGGCCGGTAGAGAAACAGGTCGGCCCTGCTCCCCGAGGTGCCCGCGGCGACCGTGCCGGAGGAGGAAACGGCCACGCCCGCGCCGCCGTCGCCCGCCGTCGGATAGGTGTGCACCCGGCTGAGGTCGGTGGTCGAGTACACCGGGAGTTCGTACGGGGATCCGCTGGCCGTGACCAGTTGCGTGCCGTCGGGGGAGAAGGCGAGCTGGTCGTAGAGGCCGCCGACCTGCGGGTCGCCGAACACGCGCCGCGTAGCCGTCGTCCCCGACAGGTCGTACAGCATGAGGGCGGCGTTGGTGGTGACCATCTCGCCCGCAGCCAGCTGCTTGCCGTCCGGTGACACAGCGATCCTCGGCGCCGCGGAGAAGAAGCCGCCGGCCTGGCCGACGGCGGGCGTCGGCTGCTCCTGTGCGGGATCGATCGCACCGAGGTGGCCCCCGCTGTCGTTGTAGCTGAACCACACCGTGGAACCGGCGACCGCGAGGTCGAACGGGGCCTTGCCCTCGCCGAGATCGTAGGTGGCGACCTGAGCGTTGTTCGCGGTGTCGATCGCGACGATGCTGTCCTTCTCCGTGACAGCCGCGTACAGCCTGCTGGAGTCGGCGGACAGCGCGAGGCCGGTGACCCAGTCGAGACCGGTGATGCGCTGGACCTCGTTGCCCGAGTAGTCGGTGACGACGATCGCGTCGTTCTCCGGGTCCGAGAGGTAGACCCGCTGGTGCGCCCCGTCGACAGCCATGTCGGCGACGGACGTGACATGGAGCGCCGCGGCCGAGTCGGCCACGGCGGTGCCGGACACGGCGACGCTGAGCGCGGCCGACCCGGCGAAGACCGCGAAAGCGGTCGCGATGGTGAGAGCGCGTCTGCGCAAAGGTGTGGAACCCCCTGGGAGGACCGGCAGCCGGGCGGCCGGTACTGCGGTGGAAGCACGCGGACGTCCGGGCCCCGGAGGTACCCCCCACCGGGAAATCCCCTGGTCAACGCGGGCTGGAAGACGGCTGCATCGTAAGTCACGCAAGGGGCCCACGGGTAGGGAGTTGTGTCGCGGGAATCCCGCTCACGCGGGCGGGCGGCCGACCAGGACGAGCAGGGTGTCGTCGGCCGGTGCGCCGCCCGCGTGGGACCGCATCCGGTGGCCCAGTTCCGAGACGAGGGCGGCGCCCGTCAGGTCCGTGAGGGACGCCGCCTCCTCGGCCACCGGGAAGAAGCGGCCGGCCGGGTCCCTGCACTCGGTGACCCCGTCGGTCATCAGCAGGATCCGGGCGCCCGGCGGGAACGGCAGATACGTGGACTCCGCCCAGGAGCGGGCCAGTTGCCCGAGGCCGAGCGGCGGCTCGGGCGGGATGGCGTCCGCCCACGCGGCGCTGCCGGGGCCGAGGACCATCACCGGTGGATGGCCGCAGCGCACGATCTCGCAGCCGCCGTCATGACGGAACGTCAGGAGGACGGCGGAGACGAAGAGTTCGGGGTCCTCGGAGCCGGCGAGGTCGTCGACGCGGCGGTCGAGGCGCAGGGCGATGCCGCGCAGCGTGGACTCGCGGCGGCTGATCTGCCGCCAGTCCTCGACGACCCGCCGCGCGGTGCGCGCCGCCGCGGGGCCGCAGCCCCGTACGTCCCCGACGATCATCCGTACGCCGGTACGGGTCGGCACCGCGTCCCAGAAGTCGCCGCTGGGCGGGGCGCCGCCGTCGTCCGGCGCCGCCTGGTCCGCCGCCCGCGCGTACACGTCGATGCTCAGACCGGGGCACGACGGTGCGCTCCGCCCCGTCGTGCAGTGCCTGATCCGAGGGCCTTGCATGGCCTGGACCCCCTGGTGCCGATGCCCCGCCCGGCCCGGTGTCGACGGGAACGCGGGCGAGCGTAGCGAAGCGGGGGAGCGTGCACCGGCGGATGCACCCGCAAACCACTCGTACCGGTCAACCGGCCCTCATCGGCGCCGGTGACCGGGTCGGAGCGGCTACGCCTCCTCCTCCAGGTCGCCCTCGGTCTCCAGGTACACCTGGCGCAGGGCTTCCAGGACCTGCGGGTCCGGCTTCTCCCACATGCCGCGCGACTCGGCCTCCAGCAAGCGCTCCGCGATGCCGTGCAGGGCCCACGGGTTGGCCTCGGAGAGGAACTGCCGGTTCGTCTCGTCGAGCACGTACGTCTCGGTCAGCTTGTCGTACATCCAGTCGGCGATGACCCCGGTCGTCGCGTCGTAGCCGAACAGGTAGTCCACGGTGGCCGCCAGTTCGAAGGCCCCCTTGTAGCCGTGGCGGCGCATCGCCTCGATCCACTTGGGGTTGACGACGCGGGCGCGGAAGACGCGGGACGTCTCCTCGACGAGGGTGCGGGTGCGGACCGTCTCCGGGCGGGTGGAGTCGCCGATGTACGCCTCGGGGGCGGTGCCGCGCAGCGCGCGGACGGTCGCGACCATGCCGCCGTGGTACTGGAAGTAGTCGTCGGAGTCGGCGATGTCGTGCTCGCGGGTGTCCGTGTTCTTGGCGGCGACCGCGATGCGCTTGTAGGCCGTCTCCATCTCCGTACGGGCCTGGCGGCCGTCCAGACCGCGGCCGTACGCGTAGCCGCCCCACACCGTGTAGACCTCGGCGAGGTCGGCGTCGGTGCGCCAGTCCTTGGAGTCGATCAGCTGGAGCAGGCCCGCGCCGTACGTGCCCGGACGCGATCCGAAGATGCGGGTGGTGGCCCGGCGTTCGTCGCCGTGCTCGGCGAGGTCGGCCTGGGCGTGGGCCCGTACGTGGTTGACGTCGGCGGGCTCGTCGAGCGACGCGGCGAGCCGGACGGCGTCATCGAGCAGCCCGATGGTGTGCGGGAACGCGTCGCGGAAGAACCCGGAGATGCGCAGGGTGACGTCGATCCGGGGGCGGCCCAGCTCCTCGTACGGGATCGGCTCCAGGCCGGTGACGCGGCGCGAGGCGTCGTCCCAGACGGGGCGCACGCCGAGCAGCGCCATCGCCTCGGCGACGTCGTCGCCCGCCGTGCGCATGGCGCTGGTGCCCCACAGGGACAGGCCGACGGAGGTGGGGTAGTCGCCGTTGTCGTCCTTGTAGCGGGTCAGGAGGGACTCGGCGAGGGCCTGGCCGGTCTCCCACGCGAGGCGGGACGGGACGGCCTTCGGGTCGACCGAGTAGAAGTTCCGCCCGGTCGGCAGGACGTTGACGAGGCCGCGCAGCGGCGATCCGGACGGGCCGGCGGGCACGAAGCGTCCCTCCAACGCCCGTACGGCGTTGCCGAGTTCGTCGCCGGTGGCGTCGAGCCGCGGCACGACTTCACGAGCGGCGAAGTCAAGAATGGCGCGAACCGCCTCAAGCTCCTCCGGCGATTGAGGAGCGGGGTCCGGGGCAGAGCCCCGCGACGTGGAGTCGACGACTCCGCGCACCGCATCCGGGTCCCAGCCGGCCGCCTCCATCCCCTCGACCAGCGCCCGCGCCGCCGCCTCCGCCGCGTCCGCGTCCGTACGGGTGGCCGCCGACTCGTCCAGCCCCAGCGCCTCCCGCAGCCCCGGCAACGCCTGGTTGCCGCCCCAGATCTGCCGCGCCCGCAGAATCGCGAGGACCAGATTGACCCGGTCGGCGCCCGCCGGCGCCTGCCCGAGGACATGCAGGCCGTCCCGGATCTGGGCGTCCTTGACCTCGCACAGCCAGCCGTCGACGTGCAGCAGGAAGTCGTCGAAGCCGTCGTCGTCCGGGCGGTCCGCGAGCCCGAGGTCGTGGTCGAGCTTCGCGGCCTGGATCAGCGTCCAGATCTGGGCGCGGATCGCCGGGAGCTTCGCCGGGTCCATCGACGCGATCTGCGCGTACTCGTCGAGGAGCTGCTCCAGGCGCGCGATGTCGCCGTACGAGTCGGCGCGCGCCATCGGCGGCACGAGGTGGTCGACGAGCGTGGCGTGGACGCGCCGCTTGGCCTGGGTGCCCTCGCCCGGGTCGTTGACGAGGAACGGGTAGATCAGCGGCAGGTCGCCGAGCGCCGCGTCCGGCGCGCACGCCGCCGACAGGCCCGCGTTCTTGCCGGGCAGCCACTCCAGGTTGCCGTGCTTGCCGAGGTGGATCATCGCGTCGGCGCCGAAGCCCTGGTCGTCGGCGGCCGCGGCGATCCACCGGTAGGCCGCCAAGTAGTGGTGGGACGGCGGCAGATCGGGGTCGTGATAGATCGCGATCGGGTTCTCGCCGAAGCCGCGCGGCGGCTGGATGAGGATGAGGAGGTTCCCGCGGCGCAGGGCGGCGAGCACGATGTCGCCCTCCGGGTTGCGGGAGCGGTCCACGAACATCTCGCCGGGCGGCGGGCCCCAGTGCCGCTCGACGCTCTCCCGCAGCGCGGCGGGCAGCGTCGCGTACCAGCGGCGGTAGTCGGCGGCCGGGATGCGCACCGGGTTCCTGGCGAGCTGCTCCTCGGTCAGCCACTCCTGGTCGTGACCGCCGGCCTCGATGAGCGCGCGGATCAGCTCGTCGCCGTCCCCGGAGACAAGACCGGGGATGTCGGCGCGGTCGCCGAAGTCGTAGCCCTCGTCGATGAGGCGGTCGAGCAGCGCGACGGCGGAGGCGGGGGTGTCCAGGCCGACCGCGTTGCCGATGCGCGAGTGCTTGGTCGGGTACGCGGACAGGACGAGCGCGATCCTCTTCCCGGCGGCCGGGATGTGCCGCAGCCGCGCGTGCCGGACGGCGATCCCGGCGACGCGGGCGGCGCGCTCGGGGTCGGCGACGTACGCGGGCAGCCCGTCCTCGTCGATCTCCTTGAAGGAGAACGGGACGGTGATGAGCCGCCCGTCGAACTCGGGCACGGCGATCTGGCTCGCGGCGTCCAGCGGCGAGACGCCCTCGTCGTTCTCCTCCCAGGCGGCCCGCGACGACGTCAGGCACAGGGCCTGGAGGATCGGCACGTCGAGCTGGGTGAGGGCGCCCGCGTCCCACGACTCGTCGTCCCCGCCGGCGCTCGCCTCGGCCGGGCGGGTGCCGCCGGCCGCGAGCACGGTCGTGACGATGGCGTCGGCGGGCCGCAGCGCCTCGACCAGCTCGGGCTCGGGGCCCGCAGCGACGCCACGTACAGCGGGAGCGGGCGGGCCCCGGCGCGCTCGATCGCGTCGCACAGGGCGTGCACGAAGGCGGTGTTGCCGCTCATGTGGTGGGCGCGGTAGTAGAGCACGGCGACGGTCGGGCCCGCGGCCTCGACGGGTGTGCGCTCCAGGGCGCCCCAGCTCGGCGCGGGCGCCGGGGGCTCGAAGCCGTGGCCGGTGAGCAGCACGGTGTCGGAGAGGAAGCGGGCCAGCTGCTCCAGGTTGGCGGGGCCGCCGTGCGCGAGGTAGGCGTGCGCCTCGGCGGCGATACCGATCGGCACGGTCGACGTCGCCATCAGCTGGGCGTCGGGGGCCTGTTCACCGGTGAGGACGACCAGCGGGATCCCGGCGGCGGTCAGCCGGTCGATGCCGTCCTGCCAGGCGCGGACGCCGCCGAGGAGGCGGACGACGACGAGCGCGACGCCGTCGAGGAGCGCGGGAAGTTCGGTGTCGACGTCGATCCGGGAGGGGTTCGCGAAGCGGTAACCGACCTCGGCGCCCGCGGCGTTCGCGGCGCGGGCGCTCAGCAGGTCGGTGTCGGAGGTCGACAGGAGCAGGAGCTCACCGTGGGGCGTGGGCTGCGACTGCTGGGGCTGCTCAGGCATGCGTCGTCTGGCCTTCCTCGGGGTGTCCGCGCCCCGGGTGGTCTGGACGGCAGGAGTTCCTGACTCACCCCGTGGTGGTGTCCACGGAGTTCACAGTGGCGGGACCGCGCCGGATTCGCACCGGCTTCCTCCCCTGTCGCCGTCGCTGGCGATGTGGCGACCCGGGCTCGGGCCGCCGCGCGTTCATCGTACGGGTCGGGGTGCGAGGGCGGTACGGGACGGTGGCCGGGGTCACGGGGCCGGGCCCGCGCCCCGGCCCGGACCGTGGTCTGCGTCACGGAGGCCGGGCAGGCCCCCATGGGTATGCTCCCCGGCATGTCCCCCGCCCCCATATCCGACCGATCCCCTGGTCCGGCCGCCTCCGGCGACGCCTGTCCCGGTGCGCTGCGGCTGCACGCCGCCGACGACGGGGGACTTGCCCGGATCCGGGTCCCGGGCGGGGTGCTTCCGGTCGGCCGGGCGCGGGCGCTCGGTGCCGCGGCGGCCCGGTTCGGGGACGGCGTGGTGCGCATCACGTCGCGCGGCAACGTGGAGGTGCGCGGGCTCGACCCGGCGTGCGGCGGCGCGTTCGCGGCCGCGCTCCAGGAGGCGGGACTGCTGCCGTCGGCCGCGCACGAGCGCGTGCGCAACATCCTCGCGTCGCCCCTGTCGGGCCTCGACGACCGCGGCGCCGTGGACGTACGGCACTGGCTGCGCGACCTCGACCGGCTGCTGTGCGCGAGCCCGCGGACACCCGCGCTCAGCGGCAAGTTCCTCTTCGCCCTCGACGACGGCCGCGGCGACGTCGCGGCCCTCGGCGCCGATGTGCTCCTGCGCGGCGCGTCCGACGGCTCCGCGATGCTGCGGCTCGGCGCCGAACCGTACGCGCTGCGGATCGCGTACGAGGATGCCGCGCGGGCCGCGGTGAGCGCGGCGGAGGAGTTCGTCGAGGCGGCCGGGCACGACACGGGGCGTGGCTGGCGGGTCGCCGAACTCGACGCGCCGCCGGGCGAGTTGACGCGCCGGGTGGCGCACCGCCTGGGTCTCCCCGTCGAACCGTGCTCCACGTCCCCGATCACCGGGCCTCCTTCCCTCGGTCCCGTGACCGACGGCTCCGGCGCCGTGCGCGCCTGGTCCGTGCTGGCGCCGTTCGGTGCCGTGTCCGCCGACGCGTGGGCGGCGCTGCTCGCCGCGGCCGACGGGGAGTTGCGCCTCACCCCGTGGCGCGGGGTCGTCCTGCCCGGCGCGACCGCCGCGCGGCGGGGACAGCTCGCCCGCGCGGGCCTGGCCACCGACGACGCCTCGCCCTGGACGCGGGTGAGCGCCTGCGTCGGCAGCCCGGGGTGCGCCAAGTCCCGTACGGACGTGCGCGCTCACGCCGCCGACGCGGTCCGCACCGGCGAACTCCCCTCGTCCGGAAGCCCTTGGTACTGGTCGGGGTGCGAGCGCCGCTGCGGCCGCCCGAAGGGCCCGCACACCGACCTCGTGGCACGGGAGGACGGGACGTACGACGTGCGGCGGACCGACTGACGTACGACGGCGGGCCGTTGTCGTCTTCTTCGCCGACCCGGCCGCCGACCTCTGTGGAACCACACCAGACACCACCAGCCCCTGAGCACCCCGTGAGAGAGCCGATCCCCGTGTATGCATACGAGAAGGACGGCGCGGCGATCTACCGCGAGTCCTTTGCCACCATCCGCGCCGAGGCGGCGGACGGCCTCGCCGGTCTGCCGGCCGACGTCGCCCAGGTCGCGGTCCGCATGATCCACGCCTGCGGCCAGGTGGATCTCGTCCAGGACATCGGCCACTCGTCCGGCGTCGTGGCCGCGGCCCGCGCCGCCCTGCGCGCGGGCGCCCCGATCCTCTGCGACGCCCACATGGTCGCGAGCGGCGTCACGCGCAAGCGGCTGCCCGCCGACAACGACGTCGTGTGCACCCTGCGCGATCCCCATGTACCGGCGCTGGCAGCCGAGTTGGGGACGACCCGCAGTGCCGCCGCGCTCGAACTCTGGCGCGAGCGCCTCGACGGTTCCGTCGTCGCCATCGGCAACGCGCCCACCGCCCTGTTCCACCTCCTGGAGATGATCCGCAAGGGCGCCCCGCGTCCGGCGGCCGTCCTCGGCATACCCGTCGGCTTCGTCGGCGCGGCCGAGTCCAAGGACGCCCTGGCCGCGGACGCGGCCGAGCTGGGCCTGGAGTACCTCGTCGTACGGGGCCGGCGCGGCGGCAGCGCCATCACGGCGGCCGCCCTCAACGCCATCGCCACCGAGGCCGAGATCCTGGAGGACCGCGCATGAGCGGCAAGCTGTACGGGGTCGGGCTCGGCCCCGGCGACCCGAACCTGATGACGGTCGCCGCGGTGAAGGCCATCGCCGAGGCGGACGTGATCGCGTACCACTGCGCCCGGCACGGCCGGTCCATCGCCCGCTCGATCGCCGCGGAGCACATCCGCGAGGAGCAGATCGAGGAGCGGCTGATGTACCCGCTCACCGTCGAGACCACGGATCACCCCGGCGGCTACCGCGGGGCGCTCGACGACTTCTACGCCGAGGCCGCCGCGACGCTCGCCGCGCACCTCGACGCGGGCCGCACGGTCGCCGTCCTCGCCGAGGGCGACCCGCTGTTCTACGGCTCGTACCAGCACATGCACAAGCGCCTCGCGGACCGCTACGACACCACGGTCATCCCCGGCGTCACCTCGATCAGCGCGGCGGCGGCCCGGCTCGGAGAGCCGCTCTGCGAGGACAAGGAGACGCTGACGATCATCCCGGGCACGCTGCCCGAGGACGAGCTGACGGCGCGGATCGCCGCCGCCGACTCCGCGGTCGTCATGAAGATGGGCCGTACGTTCCCCAAGGTCCGCGCGGCGCTGGAGCGTTCGGGCCGGCTGGACGACGCGCGGTACGTCGAGCGGGCCTTCATGGCGGGCGAGCGCACCGGCGCTCTCGCCGACGTCGACCCGGACTCGGTCCCGTACTTCTCGGTCGCCGTCCTGCCGTCGCGGATCGACGCGGCACCGGCGCAGGCGCCCGGCCGCGGGGAGGTCGTGGTCGTCGGCACCGGGCCCGCGGGCGCGCCGTGGCTGACGCCGGAGTCGCGCGGCGCCCTCGCCAACGCCGACGTCCTCGTCGGCTACACCACCTACCTCGACCGGGTGCCGGTCCGGCCCGGCCAGGTGCGCCACGGCTCGGACAACAAGGTCGAGTCGGAGCGCGCCGAGTTCGCCCTCGACCTGGCCCGGCGCGGTCACCGCGTCGCGGTGGTCTCCGGCGGCGACCCGGGCGTCTTCGCGATGGCGACGGCCGTCCTCGAAGTGGCCTGCGAGGACCGGTACACGGACCTTCCCGTACGGGTCCTGCCGGGCGTGACCGCCGCCAACGCGGCGGCGGCGAAGGCGGGCGCCCCGCTCGGCCACGACTACGCCACGATCTCCCTCTCCGACCGGCTCAAGCCGTGGGAGGTCATCGCGGAGCGGCTGCGCGCGGCCGCGGCGGCGGACCTGGTCCTCGCGCTGTACAACCCGGGGTCGCGCAGCCGCACCTGGCAGGTCGGCAAGGCCCGCGAACTCCTCCTCGAACTGCGGCTGCCCGACACCCCGGTCGTCCTGGCCCGCGACGTCGGCGGGCCCGAGGAGTCGGTGCGTGTGGTGAAGCTGGCCGACCTCGACCCGGCCGTCGTCGACATGCGCACGCTCCTGATCGTGGGCTCGTCGCAGACGCGGGCCGTGGCGCGGGGCGACGGGCGGACGATCGCGTGGACGTCGCGCCGCTACCCGGAGACGACCGGCTCCTGAACCCAGGCCACCGCCTCCTCGACGGTGGCGGCCACGGGCACGCCCTCCGGCACCGGCGGCCGCCGCACCACGACCACCGGGAGGCCCGCCTCCCGGGCGGCGGTCAGCTTCGGGGCGGTGGCCGCGCCCCCGCTGTCCTTCGTCACCAGCACATCGATCCGGTGCCGGGCGATGACCTCCCGCTCTCCGTCCAGCGTGAACGGGCCCCGGTCGAGGAGCACCGCCATGCGCGGCGGGAACGGCGGCTCCGGCGCGTCGACGGACCGGACGAGGAAGAAGGCGTCGTCGACCCCGGCGAACGCGGCGAGGCCCATCCGCCCGGTCGTCAGGAAGACCCGCCCGGCGCCGGACACGGCCCGCGCCGCCTCGTCCAGGGACGCCACCTCCCGCCAGTCGTCGCCGTCCCCCGGCACCCAGCCGGGCCGGCGCAGCGCCAGCAGGGGAACATGGGCGGTGGCGGCGGCCCGCGCCGCGTTGAAACTGATCGTCTCCGCGAAGGGATGGGTGGCATCGATGACCGCGTCCACCGCGTGCTCACGCACCCACGCCGCCATCCCCTCGGCCCCGCCGAACCCGCCGATCCGCACCTCGCCGGGCGGCAGCCGGGGCGCGGCGACGCGGCCCGCGAGGGAACTCGTCACCCGGACGCGGGGATGCAGCACCTCGGCGAGCCGCCGGGCCTCGGTGGTACCGCCGAGAACGAGAACGTGCATCGGAGTGCTCCATGACTTCCACGAGTGAGCCGAAAGGGGGGCGCGGCGCCCAACTCAAGCACACCGGTCTGCGCCCCGGCTGGACGACCGGCGCCTGTGCGACGGCCGCGACGACGGCCGCGTACACGGCGCTCCTGACCGGCGACTTCCCCGACCCGGTGACCATCACGCTGCCCAAGGGGCAGACCCCGTCGTTCGCGCTCGCGGTCGAGTCGCGGGACGCGGGGTCCGCCACGGCCGGGGTGGTCAAGGACGCGGGCGACGACCCGGACGTCACGCACGGCGCGCTCGTCCGGTCCACGGTGCGCGCGCTGCCGCCCGGCTCGGGGGTGGTGTTCCGCGCGGGGCCCGGCGTCGGCACGGTCACCCGTCCGGGCCTGCCCCTCCCGGTCGGCGAACCGGCGATCAACCCGGTCCCGCGCGAGATGATCCGCGCACACGTGGCGCGGGTCGCGGCGGCGCACGGCGGCAGCGGCGACGTCGAGGTGACGCTCTCCATCGACCACGGCGAGGAGATCGCCCGCTCCACCTGGAACCCCCGCCTGGGCATCCTCGGCGGCCTCTCCGTCCTCGGCACGACGGGCATCGTCGTCCCCTATTCGTGCTCGGCGTGGATCGACTCGATCCGCCGGGGCGTCGACGTGGCACGGGCGGCGGGCCGCACCCATGTGGCGGGCTGCACCGGATCGACGTCCGAGAAGACGGTCGTGCGCGAACACGCCCTGCCCGAGGACGCGTTGCTCGACATGGGCGACTTCGCGGGGGCCGTCCTCAAGTACATCCGCCGCCACCCCGTCGACCGCCTCACGCTCTGCGGCGGCTTCGCGAAACTCTCCAAACTGGCGGCGGGCCACCTCGACCTCCACTCCGGCCGCTCCCAGGTCGACAAGACCTTCCTCGCCGAACTGGCCCGCAGGGGCGGTGCGTCGCGGGAGCTGGCTGCCGAGGTCGCGGCGGCCAACACGGGCCTCGCGGCACTCCAGTTGTGCACCGCGGCCGGTGTCCCCCTCGGCGACCTGGTGGCCGAGGAGGCCCGCGACCAGGCCCTCCTCGTCCTGCGCGGGGCGCCGGTGGCGGTGGACGTGATCTGCATCGACCGGGCGGGGGATGTGGTGGGGCGCAGCGGGATCCGGTGAGACGGCCTCAACATCCCCTGCGAGAACGCCACGGCTGAGGAGTACGGCGTGGCCCGGCGGACGGCCCGACGTGCCGCACAGGAGCTCCGCGAACGCGGCCTCATCGTCACCGTGCGCGGCAAGGGCTCCTTCGTCGCCGAGGAGTCATGTGGGTGGTGCACGCCGGACACCGGTCGACCGTCGACGACACCTGAGGACCGGTCGGTTCAACAGGCGTGCCGGTCCCGTTCCGTCGAGTACAAGTGACTGTCGCGGAACTGGGACGCCGCCAGGGTGCGGCCGACCAGGATCACCGCCGTGCGGAGCACCCCGGCCGCTTTGACCTGGTCCGCGATGTCGCCGAGCGTGCCGCGCAGGACGAGTTCGTCCTCGCGGCTGGCGTACGCGACGACCGCCGCCGGGCAGTCCGCGCCGTAGTGCGGGGTCAGCTCCGCCACGATCCGGTCGACGTAGCGCGCGCCGAGGTGCAGGACCAGGAGGGCGCCGCTCGCGCCGAGCGTGGCGAGGTCCTCGCCGGGCGGCATGGGCGTGGCCTGCTGGGCGATGCGGGTGAGGATGACCGTCTGGCCGACCGTCGGGATCGTCAGTTCGCGCTTGAGGGCCGCCGCCGCCGCCGCGAACGCGGGGACGCCGGGGACGACCTCGTACGGGATGCCGTGCGCGTCGAGGCGGCGCATCTGTTCCGCGACGGCGGAGAAGACGGACGGGTCGCCGGAGTGCAGGCGCGCCACGTCGAGACCCGCCTCGTGCGCCGCGACCAGCTCGCGCTCGATGGCGTCCAGGTCCAGGTTCGCCGTGTCGATCAGGCGGGCGTCCGGCGGGCACTCGGCGAGGAGCTCGCGCGGGACGAGCGAACCCGCGTAGAGGCACACCTGGCAGGACGCGAGGGTGCGCGCGCCGCGCACGGTGATCAGGTCGGCGGCGCCGGGGCCCGCTCCGATGAAGTGGACGGTCATCGTTCCTCAGCCTCAGTTCTCGTTACGGACCATTGCGTGACCGGCATCGCCTGCCGCCATCCCGTGAAGCCGCCGACCGGCACCGCGTGCGCGACGGAGAGCTTCGTCAGGTCGCCGCCGTGGCGGCGGTACCAGGTGGTGAGCAGCGCCTCGGATTCGAGCGTGACGGTGTTGGCGACCAGGCGGCCGCCCGGAGCCAGCGCGTCCCAGCAGGCGTCCAGGAGACCGGGGACCGTGAGCCCGCCGCCGATGAACACCGCGTCGGGGGAGGGGAGTCGGGCCAGTGCGGCGGGGGCCGCGCCGGTCACCACGGTGAGGCCGGGGACGCCGAGGCGCGCCGCGTTGCGCGCGATGCGGTCCGCGCGCTCCGGGGACCGCTCGACGGCAACGGCGCGGCACGACGGGTGCGTGCGCATCCACTCGACGCCGATCGAGCCCGAGCCGCCGCCCACGTCCCACAGGAGTTCGCCGGGGGCGGGTGCGAGCGCGGCGAGGGTCGCGGCGCGGATGTGACGCTTGGTGAGCTGGCCGTCGTGCTCGTACGCGGCGTCGGGCAGGCCGGGGACGGCGCCCAGGCGCAGGGCGTCGGGGGCGCGGCGGCAGTCGACCGCGACGACGTTCAGGGGGTCGCCGGGGGCGGCCTTCCAGTCCCGCGCCACCCCGTCGTACGCCGCTTCGGCCTCCGCGCCGAGCTGTTCGAGGACCGTCATCCGGCTGGGCCCGAAGCCGCGGTCGGTGAGCAGCGCCGCGATCTCGGCGGGGGTGTCCGCGCCCGCCGACAGGACGAGGACCCGGCGGCCGTCGTGCAGCGCGGCGGCGAGCCGGTCCACGGGCCGGCCGACCGCCGTGACGACCTCGGTGTCCTCCAGGGGCCAGCCGAGACGGGCGCAGGCGTAGGAGACGGAGGAGGGGTGGGGCAGGACGTGGACCACGTCGGCGCCCGCCGTCTCGACGAGGGTGCGGCCGATGCCGTAGAACATCGGGTCGCCGCTGGCCAGGACCGCGATCCGGCGTCCCGCGTGCGCGGCGAGCAGGCCCGGTACGGCGGGGCGCAGCGGCGTCGGCCACGGGACGCGTGCGCCCGCGCAGTCCGCGGGCAGCAGCGCGAGCTGGCGCGGTCCGCCGAGCACGACGTCCGCGGCGACGAGGACCGTACGGGAGGACTCCGGCAGCCCCGGCCAGCCGTCCGCGCCGATCCCGACGACGGACACCACGGGCGTGTTCTCGGGAGTCACTGCCTGGTACCTCGTACGTGGTGCGTCATGCTCGGGAGGGTTACGTGAAGTCACGGGAGCCGCACTCTATCGGGCGACATCGGCTCCCCCGCCGACGCCCCTGGAGCGCCGATGCCCCGCACCCCTCTCACCGGCCGCCTCGCCCCGATCATGCCGAGCCGCGACCTGGCGAGCACGATCTCCTTCTACGCCGGCCTCGGCTTCACCGTCGACGGTCACTATCCGGGCGACGGCTATCTGATCCTCGTACGCGACGAGGCCGAACTGCACTTCTTCCAGGCTCCCGGCACCGACCCCCTGAGCACCGCGCACGCCGTGTACCTGCACCTGGACGGCGGGGCGCACGTCGTCGACGCCGTGCACGCCGAGTGGCTCGGCACCGGCCTGAGCGAGGACCCGTACGCGACGCCGCGGCTCGTCGAACCCGACGACACGGTGTACGGGATGCGGGAGTTCGCGCTCGTCGACCCCGACGGGAACCTGCTGCGGGTCGGATCGGTCCTGGAGGCCGTCGAGGGGTGACGCCGACGCGCCGCCGGGCCGCGCGGTCCCCTCGGCGGCCGCCCGCACGGTGTTACCTCAAAGGCGGGTGACACCGATCGGATCGGAAGGTACGGGACGACATGACGGGATACAGGGCGGCGCGGGCCTGGGTCGTGTCCGCCATGGTGCTGGGGGCGTCGGCGCTGCCGGGCACGGGGGCTCGGGCGGCGGACGGCGACCCCGTGCACGCGGCCGTCGTGTGGCCGGTGACCGCGACCCCGCACATGACGGCGGCGGCCCTCGGCTCGGGGTCCGGCGCGCAGGCGGTCCTCGACGACGACACGCTCGCCGATCTGTTCGCGGACGGCGGGCGGCTGCGCGAGGTCGTCGACGCGGGCAAGGGCCGCGAGGTCAGCTGGGTCCTCGACCCGGATCTGGTGATCACCGCGCAGGCCATGGCGAACGGCTACCGCGTCGCCGGCGGCGACGGCTCCAGCAACCCGCAGAACAGCACCCAGGGCACCGGGCAGAGCGCGGCGCGGTCCTGGCTCGCCGCCCTCAAGGACGCCGTCGAGGGCCGTGACGTCTGGCTGCTCCCGTACGCGGACACGGACATCGCCTCGCTCGCCCACCACCCCTCCGGCGACACCGACGATCTGACGGAGGTCGTCGCGGGGCTCGCGGACGGGGCGAAGGAACGGGTCGACCGGATCCTCGGCACCGGCACCCGGACCGGGCTCGGCTGGCCGGCGGACGGCGCGCTCGACTCCCGGGTGACGGCGCTGGGAGCGAAGTTGGGCATGACGCGGGTCCTCGCCTCGGGGCCGGGGCTCACTCCGGCCGACGGCGACCCGGTGACGCTGGGCGGCGACGACGCGCCGCTGACCGCGCTGCCGTACGACGCGGACCTCACGACGGCGCTGGCCCGGATCGAGGACCCGGACGAGACGGCGTCCCCGTCGGCGTCGGCCTCCGCCACCGGGTCCGCCACGGCCTCCCCGTCGCCGTCCCCGAGCGGCTCCGGTGACGCGGACCCCGACGACACCCCCGACCCCGACACCGTGACCCGGCTCGCCACCCTCCTCAAGGACACCACCCGCCCCGTCCTCGTACCGCCCCGCGACCTGTCCGGCACCGCGGCGAACGCGCTCGGCGCCGCGCTCGACTCCGGCACCGAGGAGGGCTGGCTGGACCTGGAGGGCATCAGGACCGCCGACAACGACCCGGTGGCGGGCGAGGCCGGCGCGGCCTCCGCCTCTCCGGCGCGCCTGCGCTCCACGGAACTGACCTCCGCCCAGCTCACGGACGTGGCCGGGAGTCTGGACGGACTCGCGACCCTCTCGAAGGTGCTCGCCGACCCGAAGACGACCACGGCGTCCGTGCACGCGGCGATGGCGCGCGCCCTGTCGACGGCCTGGCGGAGCCGGGACGACGCGGCGCAGGAGGCGTTCCAGGAGCGCACGACCGACTTCCTGGACACGTCCATGGAGTCGCTGCGGCTCGTCCCGAAGACGACCGTCACCCTCACCTCGGGCGACGCGACGATCCCGGTGACCGTCGACAACGGCCTCCAGCAGCAGGTCTCCGGCCTCGAACTGCGGCTCACCTCCAGCGACTCGGAGCGCCTGAAGGTCAACGACCCGGAGCTCTCCGTGGAGGCGGCCGGGTCCGCGAGCCACACCGCCCCCATCGGCGTCACCGCCAAGGCCAACGGCAAGGCGGAGCTCACGGCGCAGCTCTACACGACGAGCGACGGGAAGCCGTGGGGCGACCCGATGACGTTCGAGGTCGACGTCACGTCGGTGTCGTCCGGGGCGATCGCGGTGGTGGCGGCGGGGGTCGGACTGATCGTGCTGGCGGCCGCGTTCCGGATGCGGCGGGTGCGCAGGCGGCGGGGGCCCGAGGAGCCCCCGCAGGAGTGACGTCGTTCAGTCGTCCTCGGCACCTCGGGCACCCTGGTCGTCTCGGCCGTCCTCGGGTGCCCTGGTCGTCTCGGCCGTCCTTGGGTGCCCTGGTCGTCTCGGCCGTCCTCGGCCGTCTCGACCGTCCTCCGCCGTCCTTGGTCGTCTCGGCCGTCTCGGCCGTCCTTGGTGGCCTAGTCGTCCTTGTCGTCCGCCTTCTTCACGGCCGCTTCGGCGTCCACGATGCCCAGGCCCAGCTTGGAGAGCTTCTTCGGGTTGGTGGCGGTCTCGCGGATCGTCGCCATGATGTCGTCCGGGTTCAGGCCCTCGTCGTGCAGGAGCGCGGCGAGCGCGGACACGTAGGGCGCGGCCATCGAGGTGCCGGACAGCTCGCCGTACCCGGAGGTGTCCTTCAGCGTCTCCTTCGTCCGGTACGTGGGGAGCGTCGAGAGGATGCCGTCGCCGGGGGCCGAGACCGCCTGCTCCGCACCGAAGTTGGAGAAGCTCGCCGCCGTGCCCTGCCGGGTGCTCGCGCCGACCACGAGGACCGGCGTCTCGACCTTGTACGGCTGGGTGTCGGCGCCGTCGTTGCCCGCGGCCGCGACGACGACCGCGCCCTTGTCGTGGGCGTGCTGGATGGCCTGGTTGAGGATGCCGCCCTGGAGCAGCTTCGTCATCAGTTCGCCCTCGCCGAGGGAGAGGTTGATGACGTCGGCGCCGTGGTCGGCGGCCCAGACGATGCCCTTGGTGATGTTGCCGTTGGAGCCCGAGCCGTCGGCGCCGAGCACGCGGACCGGCATGATCTTCGCGCCGGGGGCGCCGCCCGCGATGCCGACGCCGTTGTCGGTGTGGGCGGCGGCGATGCCGGAGACGTGCGTGCCGTGGCCGTTCAGGTCCTTGGGCTCGTCGTCGTTGTCCACGAAGTCGTAGCCGTCGACGAAGCGGCCCTTGAGGTCCGGGTGGTCGAGGTCGGCGCCGGTGTCGACGACCGCGATGACGGTGTCGTCGCCCTTCGACGTGTCCCAGGCGTCCGGCAACGCGATCGCGTCCAGGGCCCATTGGTCGTCCCGCATGGGATCGGGCTTGCTGTCGTCCCCGCAGGCGGTGGCGAGGAGGAGGGTGGCGACGGTCGCGGCGACGAACGGAGTACGGATGCGCATGGTTCGAGCCTGGGGGCGGGGACGGCGTCACGCATGTGGGGGCGGGCCGGGTGGGCTACCCGGGCGGCCCGCCCGGGTCCGCGCCACGACCCGCCGGACAGGCCCTAGTTGTATTGACCCGCAGGGTTGTTGACGCGGGTGATGGGTGGCTGGCCGCCGAGTGCGGTGTGGCTGCGGTGGTGGTTGTAGGTGTGCAGGAAGTCTGCCAGGGCCGCGGTGCGTTCGTCGTTTGAGGTGTAGAGCCGCAGGTAGGCCCATTCCTCGAGCAGGGTGCGGTTGAAGCGTTCGACCTTGCCGTTGGTCTGGGGCCGGTAGGCGCGGGTGAGCTTGCCACTCGCGCCGAGTTCGGCCAGGACGTTCTTCCAGGCCAGGCCCTTGCGGTAGGCCCAGGCGTTGTCCGTCAGCACGCGTTCGATGCGGGTGATGCCCATCTCGGCGAAGAACGCGGCCGCGCGGGTGAGGAAGGCCGCGCAGGTCGCGGCCTTCTCGTCCGGGTGGATCTCGCTGTAGGCGAGGCGGGAGTGGTCGTCGACGGCCGAGTGGATGTAGTCGTAACCCATGTTGTTGCGGGTGACGCGGCCGGCCTGGCGGCCCAGGGCCTTGTGGCCGCCGCCGTCGGGAATCCGGCCGAGTTTCTTCACGTCGATGTGGATCAGTTCGCCGGGCCGGTCGCGTTCGTAACGGCGGATCACGGTGCCGGTCGGCCGGTCGATCCAGGACAGCCGGTTCAGCCGGTGGCGGGTCAGAACGCGGTGCACGGTCGAGGCGGGCAGTCCCAGGATCGGGCCGATCCGGGCCGGCCCGAGCTTGCGGTCGGTCCGCAGCCGGCAGACGTCGGCCTCGATACTCGCCGGGGTCCGATGCGGTGTCGTCAAAGGCCTGCTGGAGCGGTCGGCCAGGCCCGCCCCGCCCTCGGCTCGCCACCGCCGGAGCCATTTATGGGCGGTCGCCCGCGAGATGCCCATCTCGGCGGCGACATGGGCGACGGGACGGCCGGACGCGACACGTTCGACCAGCAGGCGCCTGCCGTGCACGGTCAGCCGGGCATTACGGTGGGACACGAAGACCTCCGTGTGGTGCAGTCCTAGACAGCTCCACCACACCGGAGGTCTTCGCCATGATCAAGACCCGCCAGTGTCAACAACGCTCGTGATCAATACACCTAGTCCCAGGCCGGTGTCCAGCGGCTGTCGTCGCCCGGCCGGCCGTCGTACGCGTCCGTCAGATACGCGCGCAGCGCGGCCAGTCCCGGGTGCGGGTTGTCGTCGCGCCAGAGCAGGGAGTGCGGGTACACCGGCGTCGGGCCGTGCACCGGGACCGTACGCAGGTCCAGGCCCGCTGGGTACGCCGGCGGGGTGCGCGGCCCCATGAACGTGGCGGCCGTCGTGGACTCGGCCACCGTCCGCAACAGGTAGTCCGCGCCGAACGACGGACCCGACGTGTCGATGTCGAGGCGGAACACCCGCGCCAACTCGGCGTAGTAGGCAGCCCATTCGCTCCCCTCGGCGAGCCCCGGCATGAGGATGCGCCGCCCGGCGAGGTCCGCCGGGGTGACCGCGTCCGCGTCGGCCAGGGGATGCCCGGCCCCCGTGACCAGGAGCATCGGCTCGTCGTAGACGCGGGCGCTGCGCACGCCGGGCGGCAGCCGGTCCTCGGGCACGCGCCGCGCCCAGAATCCGGCGTCCACACCGCCCTCCCGCACGGCGGCGAGCACGGCCCGCCCGTCCCCCTTGGTCGCCACCACGTCGAGCGGGACGTCGGGGTGCTCCCGGTGGAAGTCCTGGACCAGGCCCGCGACGCTGACCCGGGTGCCCATCACGTCCACGCGCAGCGGCCGCCGGCCCGGCCGCACGGACGCGGCGGCCTTGTCCACGGCCCGCAGGACGGTCTTCGCGTGCGGCAGGAAGGCCTGGCCGTCGAGGGTGAGGCGGGCGCCGCGCGGGGTGCGCGTGAACAGCCGCACCCCGAGCCGCCGCTCCAGGGCGGCGATCCGCTTGGAGGCGGCCTGCTGGCTCACCCCGAGCTCCTGCGCGGCGATCTGTATCTGCCCGTGCTCGGCGACGGCGACAAAGGTGCGTACGGCCTCGACATCCACCTCGCCATACAACCACGGGTTGTATGGCGAGGGCGCGTCGGTTGTTTGATCGGACCCCGCCCGCACCGCTTGGATCGCAGGTCATGACGGGTAAGAGGGACGACGGTCCGGGGCGGGACTTCGGGTGGCTGTGGGCCGCGTACGCGGCGAGCACGGCCGGGTCGGCGCTCGCGCTCGGCGCGTTCCAGCTGATCGCCGTCCTCGCGCTCGACAGTTCACCGGCGCAGGTGTCGTTCCTGGCGGCGGCCGGGCTCGCGGTGGGGGCGGTGGCGGCGGTGCCGCTCGGCCCGTGGGTGGAGTTCCGGCACAAGCGGCCGGTGATGATCGGGGCGGATCTGGCGCGGTGCGCGGCGCTGCTCAGCCTGCCCGCCGCGTACGCGCTCGGTTCGCTCACGTTCGCGCAGCTCGTGCTCGTCTCCGTGGTGGTCGCGGGCGCCGACATCGTCTTCAAGGCGGCGAGCGGCGCGCACCTGAAGGCGCTCGTCCCGGCGGGGAGCCTGATGGCCGCCAACTCCCGCTTCGAGAGCACGATGTGGACGGCCACCGCGCTCGGCCCGCCGCTCGGCGGCGCGGCGATCGGCGTCTTCGGGCCGCTGACGACGGTCGTCGCGGACGCGGTCAGCTATCTGTTGTCGGCGCTCGGCGTCCGGGCCATCAGGGCGCCGGAACCCCCGCCGCCGCGCCGGGCGCGGGAGCGGATCGGCGCCGCGGACATCGCCGAGGGTGGCGCCGCATCTGGGGCGACGCGCGGCTGCGCGGACTGTTCCTCAATACCGTGCTGTTCAACGGGCTCGTCATGGCGGGCGCGCCGCTGCTCACCGTGCTCCTGGTGGGCGACCTGGGGTTCGCGCCGTGGCAGTACGGGCTCGCCTTCGGCGGTCTGCCGTGCCTCGGCGGCCTGCTCGGGGCCCGCCTGTCCCGGCCGCTGGCCGCGCGCTTCGGCGCACGCCGCCTGATCGTGGCCTCCGGGACCGCGCGCGCCGTCTGGCCCGTCGGCCTCGCCTTCATCGGTCCCGGTCCGGCGGGACTCACCGTCGCCGTGCTCGTCGAGTTCGGGCTCGTCACGTGCTGCGGCCTGTTCAACCCGGTCTACGCGACGTACCGGCTGCGGCGGACCGAGCCGGAGCGAGTGGCCCGGATGCTGTCCGCGTGGTCGGTCACCAACAGCGCGGTGACCGCCGCGACGACCGCGCTGTGGGGTGCCGTCGGCGTCCTCGCCGGGACCCGCGAGGCGATCGCCGCCGCCGGACTGCTGATCCTCGCGACGCCTCTCCTACTGCTGCCACTGCGCCGCGCGGAGCCGGTCGACGCCCAGGTCCCCGAGCCCCAACTCCCCGCCACCTGAACAGTCCTCAGCGGATGCCGCCCGCCCCCGCCCTGTGCAGAGTGACGGCATGGCCGCCTCCTCCTCCCCCTACGGCGCCGTCCCCCTGGTTCCCGGTGCCGAACCGCTGCCCGAGCTCGACGTGCCGCCGCCCGGACGGCAGAGCCGGTTCACCGTCCTCGTGCGGCTGCTCCTGCTGCTGCCGCACGCGGTGATCCTCGCGCTGCTGTCCGCCGCGATGCTCTTCGTGACGGCGGCCGCCTGGTGCACGGCGCTGCTGTTCGGCCGGGTCCCCGATCCGCTGGAGCGGCTGCTCGCCGAGTACCTGGGGTACGAGACCCGGGTCAACGCCGCCGCGATGCTCCTGACCGACCGCTACCCGCCGTTCCAGCTCACGGCGACGCCCGGCTACCCGGTGCAGGTGCGGCTCCGCTCGACCGCGCAGAACCGGCTCGCCGTCCTGTTCCGGCTGCCGCTCGCCCTGCCCGCCCTGGTGCTCGGCGCGCTGGCCCTCGCCGGATGGTGGGCGGTGTCGTGCGTGACGTGGCTGGTCGTGCTGGTCCTGGGCCGGATGCCGCAGCCGCTGTTCGAGGCGACGGCGGCGGTCCTGCGGTACCGGATGCGGGTCGCGGCGTACGTGCTGCTCCTGACGTCCTCGTACCCGAAGCGGCTCTTCGGCGACCAGGCGGCGCCGGACGCGGTCCTCGGCACGGTACGGGGCTCCTCCGCGACCCGGCCGCTGTTCCTCGGCGGGACGGCGAAGGTGCTTCTCGGGGCGTTCGTGGCGGCGGGGCTGCTGGGGTGGGGCGGCAACGCGCTGCTGGCGGACGACGCGACACCGACGGAGGCGACACCTTCCGTCTTCGGAACGCCTTGAGACGCCGCGAGACACTTGGCGACGCCGTGCGAATCCTTGAGGCGCCCTGAGATGTCTTGAGGTGTGTTCGAGAGGCCGGCCTCAGAAAGCCCGGTGCCCTTGAGGCGCCGTCGAGCGCGCCTCCTCACGACATCAGGCCCCGCAGCCCCGCGCTCGCCCCTTCCGCGTACGCCTGCGCCCTGCGCTCGGCGGTGAGGCCGGCCGCGAGGGCCGCCTCGCAGCGGCGGCGGACCGGCTCCACGTACGGGTCGAGCGTCCCCGTACCGGAGCGCGACGCGTCGGCCGCGCCGTGCAGCCGGGCCGCGAGAACCGGGTCGCCGGACAGGGCCGCCGCGTCGGCGAGGAGTTCCGCCGCGCACAGGGCGCCGACCACGCTGCCGTACGCGAGGTGCGTACGCAGCGCCGACGCCACCAGGGTGCGGGCCGTGGACACGTCGCCCTCCCAGCGCAGCACCTCGGCCCGCGCGTAGCGCAGCCAGGCGTCCGCCCATTCGTCCCTGGCGCGGCCGGGGCCGGGCGCCTCGGGCTGCGCCGCCTCCAGGGCGGCCTCCGGGTCGGTCCGGGCGAGGGCCAGGGCGAGGGCCGCCCGGCACAGGGCGGGTCCGGGGCCGAAGTCCGTCACGTCACCGATCAGTTCGAGCGCGGCGCGGTACTCGGCGACCGCCGCGTCCGTGCGCCCCTGCCGCAGCGCCAGCGACCCCGCAGGTGCGCGAGGAGGCCGAGGCAGTGGTCGTCGCCGGCCCGCACCGCCGCCGCCCACGCCGTGCCGAGCAGCGGGTCGGCGGCCTCGGGCGCGCCGAGGTCGAGCTCCAGCCACGCGGCGAGCCACAGCGCGCGGGCCGGCGGGGATCGCGGTGCAGGGCGAGGGCGTGGCGCAGCAGGCCGCGGCCCTCCGCGGCCCGGCCGCACGCGGTCCACAGGAACCACAGGGCGACCACGATCTCCAGGGAGGTGCCCGCTTCGGCGTGCGGGGACAGGGGTCCGGTCGCCGGGTCCATCGCGGCCCGCAGGTCGGGGAGTTCACGCAGGGCCAGCGCGCGGGCCTCGTCCTGGCGGCCCGCGCCCCACCACTCGCAGGCCTGCCGGGCGACGCCGAGCGCCCACCTGCGGTGGTGCAGGACGGCGATCCACCGCTCGCCGTTGAGGCCCAACTCCCTTGCTCCCAGAGCCTGTTGAGCGGGCGGCATGCGGTAGCGGTGACCGTCGGCCGCGCCGACGAGGAGCTGCGGCGCGAGCCGGTCGAACACCGCGAGCACCTCGGCCGCGGGCAGCGCCCCGGACCCGCAGACCTCGCGTACGGAAGGGCGGTCGAAGCCGTCGTCCGACGCCGCGAAGACGGCGAGCCTGCGCCACAGCAGCCGTTCCACCCGGGAGCAGCGCGCGTAGGCGTCGGCGGCGGCGCCGAGCTGGGCCTCCCCGGCGGGATGCCCTGCGGATCGGCGCCCACGGCCCACTCCCGGGCGGCTTCGAGGAGCGGGCCGGGCACCCCGGCGAACCGGCGGCACAGGGCCGCCACGCCCTGCGGGTCGCGGGCCACGGCCGCCTCCCCGAGCTCGCCCGCGACCAGTTGCACGGCCTCGTACCGGCCGATGTCCTCGACGGCGCATCCGGCGGGCGGCACCGTCAGGGGTGGCACGACCACCACGGACTCGCCGCGCAGATGGCGGGGGCGGTCGGCGACGACCAGGATCGTCAGCTCGGGCAGTTCGAGCAGCAGCGACGCGACGAACGCGGTGCCAGCGCCGCCGAGCAGTTCCCAGTCGTCGAGGACCAGGAGCGCGCCGGGCCGGTCCGCGAGCCGGTGCCGCAGCCGCCCGGCGACGCCGTCGAGCAGCTCGGGGTCGTGGTCGCGGCCCGACTCCGTGACCACGTCGCCCCGCGTCTGCGCGGCGGCCTCGCGGGCGAAACGGGTGCGGCCGACCCCCGGCAGTCCGGTCAGGGACACCAGGCGGGCGGTGGCGAGGCGGGCCAGGACGGCGGCCAGCTCTCGGCTCCGCCCGACGAGATGTCGGTGCACGGTTTCGTCCCGTTCCATGAAGCTGATCCCCCGATTCCGGATTTAAGGCACGCTTAATGGTCGGTGGGGCGGCGTGCCCTATTGAATGCATATGCCTGAGGCTCATGTTCGTACCGCGCAGCGGACTTGCCCGGCGTAGTCGGGACAACCACCGAGGAGAGTTCGTGCGCACACGGGAATCCGCCGTTTCGGAGGCGGACCTCACGCTGATCCACGCATTGCAGATCGCCCCGCGCGCCAGCTGGGCGCAGCTGGCGGCGACGCTGGGCCCCTCCGCCGAGACGCTCGCCCGGCGCTGGAGCCGCCTCACCGCGCGCGGCCACGCCTGGGCGGGGGTGCTCCCGGGGCGCTGATCAGCGGCAGCCCGGCGGTGACCAGCGCGTGGATACGGATCGAGTGCGCGGCCGGCACGGTCCTCGACACGGCGGCGGCGCTCGTCGGCGACCCGGGCGTCCTGACGGTGCAGCACATCACCGGCGGCGCCGACCTCGTCGCCTTCCTGGCCTGCCCGGACGCGACCGCCCTCGACCGCTACCTCGTCGAGCGGCTGCACCGGCTGCCCGGCGTCCGCGCCACCCGCACCCACGTCGTCACGGGGGTCTACGGCTCCGCGCACCCGCCGCCCCTCAACCAGCTCACCCCTCAACAGCTGCGCCGCGTAAGGGAGTTGCACCCTCGCGCCGCTCGCTCGGGCAGGGCCGCGCCGCCGTCCGGGCCGCCCGACGCGCTCGACCAGCGGCTGCTGCTCGCCCTCGGCGCCGACGGCCGCGCCGGCGTCGCGGCGCTCGCCAAGCAGGTCGGCTCCAGCGAGTCGACCGTGCGCCGGCGCCTGACCCGGATGGAGGCGACCGGCGCGCTGCTCTTCCGCACCGAGGTGGCGCCGCACACCTCGGGACGTCCCGTGTGGTGCCTGGTCTGCGCCGAGGTGCCGCCGGAGCAGGTGGCGTCGGCGGCGGCGTCCATCGCCCGGCTGCGCGAGACCCGGACGGTCACCGCGGTGACCGGGCCGCACAACCTGTTCATCAGCGGCCGGCTCGGCCGCGTCGAGCAACTCCCCGAGTACACGCAGAAGCTGACCCACAAGGCGCCCGGCCTGCGGGTCGCCGACACGGTGCTCGCGCTGCGCGTGCACAAGGTCAACGCGCACGTGCTGGGCGCGGACGGGCTGCGCGAGGGCTTCGTCCCGCCGGACATCTGGGGCATCTCCCCGGCCGCGTGACGGCGTGTACACCCCGCGTCGCCCCGGCGGCGCTGCCACAGTGACCACGAACACTCGCCCCAAACACCCCTTTACTCCTGTCAGGGAGCATTCGTGGCACACGTACACGTGATCCTCAATCAGAAGGGCGGCGTCGGAAAGTCCACGCTCGCCGTGAACCTCGCCGCCGTCACCGCGGACGTCCTCGGCGGGGGCCGACAGGACGGGGACGGACAACCGCCCGTCGTCGCCGTCTCCATCGACCCGCAGGGCTCCGCCGTGTGGTGGTCGGAGCGCGTCGGCGACGGCCTGCCCTTCGACTTCGTGCAGGCCCACGACGACCTCGCGGGCCTGGCCGCCCTGTCCCGCATCCCGTCCGCGCAGCACGTCTTCGTCGACACCCCGGGCTGGCTCGACCTCGCCGAGGACGACGGCGCGGACCCCCTCGGCAAGGGCGCGGCGGCCGACGCGCTGCGCGCCGTGCTCTCCAACGCCACCGACGTCATCGTCCCCGTCGAGCCGGAGCCGCTCGGCTTCCAGCCGACGCAGCGCACGGTGGAGCGGGTCGTGAAGCCGCGCGGGCTGCCCTTCCGCGTCGTCATCAACAACTGGGACCCGCGCGACGGCAAGTCCGACCTGGAACAGACCCGCGCGTTCGTCCAGGGCCAGGGCTGGCCGCTGGCCCGTACCGTCGTGCGCCACTACAAGCTGCACACCCGCGCCAGCGCCGACGGCCTCGTCGTCACGCAGTACGGCGCCAACAAGGTCGCCCTCCAGGCCCGCGAGGACTTCTTCCGGCTCGCCCTCGAGGTGGGGCTCGCGGCGATCCCGAAGCCCGCGCGCAAGCCGCGTACCAAGAAGGCCGCCGGGAGCAAGAAGAAGGTGACCGCCTGATGGGACGCCGTACCGACCTGTCGTCGCTGCTGTCCACCACCACGGACGGCCAGGAGACCGCACCGGCCCCGCGCGCGGCCCGCGACAGCAAGCCGCTGACCGTCCGCGTCGCCGACCTCACCGAGAACCCCGACAACCCGCGCCACGAGCTGCGCGACCTCGACGGGCTCGCCGAGACCGTGCGCGAGCGGGGCGTCCTCCAGGCCCTCGGCGTCGTCCCCGCCGCCGTCTTCCTCGCCGCCCACCCGCACCACGAGAAGGCCGTCGGCGCGGCCCCGTACGTCGTGCTGCACGGCCACCGGCGGCTCGCCGCCGCGAAGATGGCGGGCCTGGACGAGGTGCCCGTGCTCGTCCGGCAGGACGCGACGCGCTCCGACGAGGACGCGCTCATCGAGAACGTCCAGCGCGACGACCTCACCGAACTGGAGCAGGCCCAGGCCATCCAGGGCCTGATCACCGCGTACGGCTACTCGCAGCGGCAGGTCGCGGCCCGGATCGGCAAGACCCAGGGGTTCGTCTCGCAGCGCCTGTCCCTGATGAGGCTCCGCGACGACCTCCAGGAGGCGCTCGCCGACGGCCGTGTCTCCGTCGAGGACGCCCGCCGCATCGCACGCCTGCCCCGGGACGAGCAGTCGCTGCCCGGCGAGACGGACACCCCGACGGTCCCCTCCGCCCGCAAGGAGAAGCGCGGCCGTGATTACGGCGTAATCAGGATCGACAGCCGGGGCACCCCGGAGGAGGTCGTGGAGGCCCTGCGCCGCCACCTCGCCCCGGCGACGCTCGACCGCGTCCTGGAACTGCTCGGCCGCTGAGCGGGCCCGCCGTCGCTTACGGTGGCCCCGTGCTCGAAGTGTCGTCCGCGTCCGTGACCCCGCCGCCCGCCGAGGCCGTCGCCCCGCTGATGCGCGGCCTCGACGTCCTGCGGATCCTCACGGACGCCGAGAACGGGGCCGGCACCCTCGCCCTCGCCGAACTCGCCAGGGCCACCGGCCTGGCCCGCTCCACGGTCGACCGGATCTGCGCGACGCTGGCCCACCTCGGGTACGTACGCCTCGACGGGCGCGACGCGTCCCTCGCCCCGCCGCTGATGGCCGTCGCCAACGCCTGCCTGGACGCGCTGCGCGTCCCCGGGCTGCTGGGCCCGCTCGCCGACCGGCTCGCCGACGCGCTCGACGAGTCCGTCTCCCTCGCCGTCCCGGACGGGGACGACATCCGCTTCGTGCACCAGGTGCTGCGCCGCCGCGCCCTGTCCATCAGCTTCCGCGTGGGCGATCTGCTGCCGGGCGAGGGGTCCGCGCCGGGCCTGGTCTTCCGGCGTGGGCTCCCCTGGGCGGTCGACGACCAGTTGGTGGAGCGGGGGCTGATCGCGGTCGCGGTACCGGTGCACGGGCCCGACGGCGCCGTGGTCTGCGCGGTGAGCGTCGTCAGCCATACCAGCCGGCACTCGGCGCAGGGCCTCGGCGAGGCGGTACGAGAGCCCCTGGAGGCGTGCGTACGGGAGATGGAGCGGCTGCTGGCCCAGCCCGCCGCCGCGCCGCGGGAACCCGCCCCCGCCGCCTCGCCCGCCGGGGACGCGCCCGTCGTGTCCCTCGCGCGCGGCCTCAGCGTCCTCACCGCCTTCGACGCCGCGCACCCGTCGCTGTCGCTCAGCCGGATCGCCGACGCCACCGCCCTCCCCGCGCCACGGCCCGCCGCGCGCTCCTCACGTACGAGCACCTCGGCTACGTCACCCACCGGGACGGCGCGTACCGGCTCACCCCGCGCGTCCTCGGCCTGGGCTGCGCCCCGCTGTCGCGTACGACGCTGCCGCGCATCGCCGCGCCCCATCTCGCCGCGCTGTCCGAACGGCTCGGGGAGTCCGTGGGGCTCTCCGTGCGGGACGTGGACGCCGTGCGCTGCACCGCTCGGGTGACGCCGCGCCGGGTGATGAGCGTCGACATCGGCGTCGGCTCCCGGCTGCCCGCGGCGGTCACGGCCGCCGGACGGGTGCTGCGGGACGGCACGGACGGCACGAGCGGCGTCGCCCTGGCGGTCGTGGACGGACCCGAGGACGGGCTGCGGTCGATGGCGGTGCCGGTGCGGGACCGGGCCGGGCGCATCGTGTCGGCGCTCGACGTGACCGCCCACCAGGGGCGCGGCGGGGACGCCGGATGGCGGGACGCGCTGCGGGCGGCCGGGGCGCGGATCGAGGCCGACCTGCACGTGACGTCACGGTTCGTGACGGTGCCGGTCCTCTGAGACCTCCGGTGCCGGGCAACCGCACCGTGCGATGAGACGCGTCTCTCATCGCCGTGCGCGCGGGGACGGACCTTAGGCCCTACTCGGGGCGCCGAATGCCCCGCACTCTGCTTAGGTCATGCCTTTTCGCAGCTCCAGCAGCTACTACCAGCCCCCGACCCGTGGCGGACGGCCCGGAGCCGCCCGGCCCACGGGCGGCTGGCTCACGACCGTCGTGCTCGTCGCGTTCATGGTCATCGGCATCACCTCCCTCGACGTGGCCACGCCCACGGACTTCCGGGCCCGCGCGCTGTTCGGCCTGGTGCCGATCGTCGTGGGGCTGCTCGCGTCCGTCATGACGACGGCGACGGTCACCGGCCTGCTCTTCGCCTCGTACATCAGCCTCGCCGTGTGGCAGCCCGCTCCGTCGGGCGGTATCGCCGTGCTCGGCCCGTTGATGATGGGCACCGGCGGTCTGCTCGGCGTACTCGTCTCGCGCCGCAGGGAGAAGCAGCAGAGCCGGCTGCGGATCCTCACGGAGATCGCCGAGGCCACCCAGCGCGCGGTGATGCGGGTGCTGCCCGAGCGGATCGGGACCGTGCACATCGCCGACTTCTACCAGCCCGCCGCCCGGTCGGCCCGGGTCGGCGGCGACTGGTACGACTTCCAGCCCTCGCCGCACGGCCTGCGCGCGGTGCTCGGCGACGTCAGCGGCAAGGGGCTGAGCGCCGTCTCGGCGTCGTCGGCGCTGCTCGCCGCGTTCCGTGAGGCCGCGTACCACGAGGCGCCCCTGTCCGAGGTGGCCCGCCGCCTGGAGATCGCGATGCAGCGCTACAACGCGTGGAGCCGGATGACGACCCAGGACGCCGAGCGCTCCGACGCCTTCTCCACGGCGCTGCTGCTGCACTTCCCGACGGACCCGGCGGCGGAGTACGTCGACATCGTCGACTTCGGCCACGAGCCGCCGCTCGTCGTCACCCCCGACGGCCGGGTGCGCACCCCCGAGCTGTCGACCGCCCTGCCGCTCGGCATGGGGACGCTCGGCGTGGACGCGCCGGTGGCGACCCGGCTGCCGCTGCGGCCCGGGGACACCCTGGTGCTGTTCACCGACGGCGTCACCGAGTGCCGGGACGCGGACGGCGTGTTCTACCCCGTACGGGAACGGATGGCGGAGCTGGTCACGGCGCGGATCGCGCAGGAGCCGCCCGGTGAGCTGCTGCGGCTGATCGCCGAGGACCTGCACGCGCACCGGCACGGCTCGCCCGCCGACGACGCGGCGATCACCGTGATCCGGCGCACGGCGGTGCCCGCGAGCGCGTTCGTGGGCGGCGAGGACGCCGCGCTGTACGAGGCGCGTCCCGATCAGTACGCGACCGACATACGCCCCCTGGAGTGCGCGTCCCGCTCGATCTCGTCCACGAAGGCGACCGCGTAGTCCTCCGCGCTGATCCGGCTGTTGCCGTCCGCGTCCGTCATGAGCCGGTCGCCGCCGACGCGGAAGTCGCCGGTGCGCTCGCCCGGCCCGATGTCGGCCGCCGGGGAGATGTACGTCCAGTCCAGGTCGTCGACCGTGCGCAGGTACTCCAGGACGTCGCGCTGCGCGAGCGCCTCGCCGAGGAAGGCGTCCGGGAAGCCCGGCTGATCGGCGAGGGCCTGTCCGGGGGCGACCTCCAGGCTGCCCGCGCCGCCCACGACGACCAGCCGGGACACCTCCGACCCGCGGACACCGTCGACCAGGCACTCGTTCAGCGCGAGGAACGGGGCCCGGGGGTCGGAGCCGTCGCGCGGCGGGGAGACGGCGGAGCCCACGGCGTCGTGCCCCGGGACCAGTTCCGCGACCTTCGCCGGGTCGCGGAGGTCCGCGGCGACGGCGGTGGCACCCGGCGCGGGCACGGCCCCGGAACGGCTGACAGCGGTGACCTGGTGGCCACGGGCCAGGGCCTCGGCGGCGATACGGCTGCCGACCATGCCGGTGGCGCCGAAGAGCAGGATGTTCATGGGCTCAGCGAAACACGGCGGCCCCCGCCCCGCATGTTGCGGAACACGCGCCGTGAGCGGTCAATGGAAGGCGGGGCGGGGCACCCGAGAGCCGGGGGCGGGGGGCTTCAGGGGGGCCAGAGAAAGGAGCCGTCATGGCTCAGCACGCGGCACCCGCGCCCCGTCGGACCGGCGGCGCGACCCTCTCCCCGACCAGCGCGGCCGTCGTCGTCCCGGTCCTCACCGGCATCGCGTACGGCTTCTGGGCGGCGAACATCCAGCGCTACGGCGGCGAGGTCACCGGCGGCAACATCGCCCTGGGCTTCGTCACCGGCATCATCGTCGCGGCCCTGTGCCTCGGCATCCATCAGTGGTCGAGGCAGCAGGCGGGCCGGCACTTCGTCACGCGGGCCGGGGTCTGGGCGGTCTTCGCGGGCATCGCCGTCGGCTTCCTGCAGAGCCTCGCGAACGGCGCGATCCTGTGGTCGGTGGTGCTCGGCGGGATCGTCGCGGCGTCCACCTTCGTGGCGACCTACTACCGCTACTACTCGTCGAACGAGTACGCGTAGCCCGCGCTCAGTAGATGACCCCGAACTCCACGCGGTAGTCCGAGCGGAACCACCAGCCGCTCGGGCTGCCGCCCTGCTGCTGGTCGGGCGGGCACGGCACCGACGAGCCGTCGCAGCGCGGCACGGAATGGCCGCCGGTGTCGACATAGGCGGCGCTGGCCCAGCCGTGGGCGCCCGTGAACCAGTACCAGGTCGGGTCCCCATGGACGTACGAGCCGCTCGTCGCGCACTCGATGCGGTCCACGCTGCCCGGCGCGAGACGGTAGACGACCGGATCCGACGTGCTGGGCCCGGACCGGAGGTTGAGGTCGCCGTGCGAGACCACGGTGCCCCAGACGACGTCGCCGCCGCTGTTCGCGCTCGCTGGCGCGGCGGCTGTCACGGCGAGCACTCCGCCCGCGAGGACGGTCGCCGCGGCCACGGCGATCGGAGTCTTTCGGCTGGTCCGGCGCATGATCGGCCTCCTAGCTCCCCCTGTCCAGGAAACACCCGTTCGGCCCAGTGCTCCACCCGGGGCCCCGCGCGCCGATGAGTTCCCGAGGCGCCGCCGGTCTGCATCTGTGACGTACCGAGAGGGGCATCGACCATGAGCGACACGGGAACCCACGGCCTGGCCATCGAGACAGCGGGGCTCGTCAAGACCTTCGGCGACAACCGCGCCGTCGACGGGGTGGACCTGACCGTCCCGGCCGGCACGGTCTACGGCGTGCTCGGGCCGAACGGCGCGGGCAAGACCACCACCGTCAAAATGCTCGCCACGCTGCTGCGGCCCGACGCGGGCGAGGCGCACGTCTTCGGCCACGACGTGGTGCGCGAGGCCGACGCGGTCCGCTCGCGGGTGAGCCTGACCGGGCAGTACGCGTCCGTCGACGAGGACCTGACCGGCCACGAGAACCTGGTGCTGCTGGCCCGCCTCACCGGCCACGGCAGGAAGCCGGCGGCCGCGCGCGCCGATCAACTCCTCGGCGCCTTCGGCCTGTTGGAGGCGGCGGGCCGCCAGGTGAAGAACTACTCGGGCGGCATGCGGCGCCGCATCGACATCGCCGCGTCCATCCTCAACACCCCGGACCTGCTCTTCCTCGACGAGCCGACCACGGGTCTCGACCCGCGCAGCCGCAACCAGGTGTGGGAGATCGTGCGCGCCGTCGTCGCCCAGGGCACGACCGTGCTGCTCACCACCCAGTACCTGGACGAGGCCGACCAGTTGGCGAGCCGGATCGCCGTCATCGACAAGGGCCGGGTCATCGCCGAGGGCACCAAGGGCGAGCTGAAGGCGTCGGTCGGCGCGGGCGCCATCCACGTACGGCTGCGCGACGCGCACCGGCGGCCGGACGCCCAGCGGCTGCTGACGACCGTGCTCGACGCGCAGGTGCAGCTGGAGCCGGACCCGGTGGCGCTCACCGCGCGCGTCGCGGCCGGCGACCGCGACGCCGCCGAGCAGGCCTCGCGGGCCCTGGCCGAACTGGCCGCCGCGGGCATCACCGTCGACAACTTCGCCCTGGGCCAGCCCAGCCTCGACGAGGTGTTCCTGGCCCTGACCGACCAGCCCGCACCGTCTTTCGAGGAGGCGACGGCATGAGCACCGCGACCACCCCCACCGACGCCCAGGAACTCACGCCGGTCAGCGCCGACTCCCTGGCCGAACTGCTCGTCGCCACCGAGCGCCCGCCGCGCCCCGGCGCCGTGGCCGCGTCGCTCACCTTCGGCTGGCGCGCCGTCCTGCGGATCAAGCACGTGCCGGAGCAGCTCTTCGACGTCACGGCGTTCCCGATCATGATGGTGCTGATGTACACGTACCTGTTCGGGGGCGCGCTGGCCGGCTCGCCGTCCGCGTACATCCAGTACCTGCTGCCCGGCATCCTCGTGATGTCGGTCGTGATGATCACGATGTACACCGGTGTCTCGGTCAACACGGACATCGAGAAGGGCGTCTTCGACCGCTTCCGTACGCTGCCGATCTGGCGCCCGGCGGTCATGGTCGGCTATCTGCTCGGCGACGCCCTGCGCTACACGATCGCGTCCGCCGTGATGCTCGCCGTCGGCCTGATCATGGGCTTCCGGCCGGACGGCGGCGTCCTCGGGGTGCTCGCGGGCGTGGCCCTGCTGCTGGTCTTCTCGTTCGCGTTCTCGTGGATCTGGACGATGTTCGGGCTGCTGCTGCGCACCGAGAAGTCGGTGATGGGCGTCAGCATGATGGTGATCTTCCCGCTGACGTTCCTCAGCGACATCTTCGTGAAGCCCGAGACGATGCCGGGCTGGCTCCAGGCCTTCGTCAACAACAACCCGGTGACCCATGTCGCGTCCGCCGTGCGCGGCCTGATGGAGGGCGACTGGCCGGTCGACGAGGTGCTGTGGTCGCTCGGCTGGGCGGCGGTGCTCGTCGCGGTGTTCGGGCCGGTGACGATGCGGCTCTACAACCGCAAGTAGGTAGTCCGTATGCAGGCACCCCGGTCGCGCGCGGCGCGGCCGGGGCCTTGCCTGGAACGGTGATCCGAAGAACCGCCTCCGCCGTCCTGCTGGTCCTCGCCTGTCTGCTGGTCCCCCTCGGCACGCTCTCCACCTGGGCGAAGTACGAGATCGGGGACAGCGACCGGTACGTCGCCACGATGGCGCCGCTCGCCACGGACCCGGACGTACAGAGCGCCGTGGCGGACGCGGTGACCACCGGGATCATGGAGCAGATCCAGGTCGGCCCGCTCCAGTCGACGCTGGAGCAGTACCTGCACGACGCGGTCGTCTCGTTCACGGACACCGCCGCCTACCGGAAGGCCTGGGACACGGCGAACCGGGCCGCCCACGACGCCGTGCAGCAGGCGCTCGACGACGGCAGCACCGGCGACGTCACGCTCGATCTGGCGCCCGTCACCGAGCAGGTCAAGCGGCAACTGGAGTCCGACCACGTGCCGTTCGCCGGGCAGATCCCCGTCACCCACACCGAGATCACGATCCTGTCCGCCGGCGACCTCGACCAGTTGCGCAAGGGACTCCACATGCTCCAGGTCGCGGGCCTCTGGCTGCCCCTCGCCGCTCTCGTGTTCACGGTCGCGGGCCTGCTGCTCGCCGTCCGGCGCGGGCGCGCGCTCGCCGCGACCGGGATCGGCATGGCGCTGGGCGCGGCGGCCCTCCTGATCGCGCTGACCGTCGCCCGCTCCCTCACCCTCGGCGACCTCGCGAACGACGCGGACCGGGCGGCGGCCGGCGCGGTGTACGACGCGCTGACCTCGTCGATGCGGACGGTGTCGTGGGTGATCGTGGGGCTCGGCCTGGTGGTGGCGGCGGGCGCGTGGCTCGGCGGCCGGACCGGGCTCGGCGGACGGTTCGCCGGTCGGCGGCGCTCCGCGTCCCGCGCCGGACAGCCACCCGTTCAGCCGCGCACCGAGTGCCGCGCGGCGACACCGGGACGAGCATTCCCGTGACGCGACGCTAGGAGGGACCCTCATGAGCGAGACCCCGAACACCCCGCCCATCCCGCCCACCTCGAACACGGCGCCGCCGCCCCGCCGCCGCCTCCGCCGCACCACGAGCCCGACCCGACGCGCGGCGAGGGCACCGGCAACGCCTGGGCCGAGGGCGGAACCGTGTTCGCCGGCGTCCTGATGCTCGTCACCGGCGTCCTCGGCATCCTGAACGGCATCGCGGGTATCGCCGAGGACGACGTGTACGGGCGGATCGGCGACTACGTCTACGCCTTCGACCTCACCACGTGGGGCTGGATCCACCTGATCATCGGCGTCCTCGTGGCGCTGACCGGCTGGGGCATCCTGAAGGGCGCGGACTGGGCGCGCGGCGCGGGCATCGGCCTGGCCGCGCTGACCATCATCGAGTACTTCATGTTCCTGCCGTACGCGCCGATCTGGTCGATCATCGCGATCGGCCTCGCCGTCTTCGTCATCTGGGCGCTGGTGACGCGGCCCGGCCCGGTGGTCACGAAGTCCGACCCGCCCAGGGCGAAGGCCGCCTGACGGCAACCGCCCGGTCCGCCGTCCCGTCTTTCCAGGGGGATCTCCGCAAGGATCCAGCACGGGAGGCCGGGACGTGGACCAGGGGCACACCACCGACGAGGCGCCCGGCGCCGCGCGGTACGCACCGCGCGGCGCCGGGCGGAAGAAGGGGCGGCCAAGCTCCGTGGAGGGGCGGCGGGCCACGAGGAGGCGCGTGAGCAGGGCGGGCGCCTGGGCCGCGGGGCTGCTGCTGGCCGGGGTGAGCGCCGTCGTCGGCTGCCGCCTCGCCGACACCGACGGGTTCACGCCCGTACCGCAGCTCCTCGCGTTCCTGCCGTGGCTGGTCGCCCCGGCCGCGGCGGCGCTGCTGATCGCGCTCCTCGCCCGCTGGCGCACCGGCCTGGTGTGGGGCGCCGTCGCGCTCGGCGCCCTCGCCTGGTGCGTCCAGCCGTACGGGACGGACGACGAGGCGAGCGGGCCGCCCGTCTCCGGCGTCCGTGTCCTCGCGTCGAACGTGCAGTTCGGGCGGGGGACCGACGCGCTGATCGACGCGATCACCGCGCACGAGCCGGGCCTCGTCTTCGTGGAGGAGTGCGACTACGGCTGCCAGGACGCGCTGGGCCGCGACTCCCTGGAGACCGCGTACCCGTACCGGCGGGCCGTGCGCGCGGGCGGCTCCGAGGGGTCGACGATCCTCAGCAAGTTCCCGCTGAAGGCCGCGCCGGGCGTCACCGGGACCATGGGCATGCCGGGCGCGACGGCCGATGTGCTCGGGCATCCGGTGCGGCTCCAACTGGCGCATCCGATGCCGCCGTTGCCGCGGCAGGTCGGCGTGTGGCGGCGCGAGCTGGGGCGGCTCGCGGACGCCGCGGGCGCGGCGGACGGGCCGGCCATCATGGCCGGTGACTTCAACGCGACCCAGGACCACGCCGCGTTCCGCCGGATCCTCGACGCGGGGTCCCTGCGGGACGCGAGCCGGCTGACGGGGGACAGCCGCAGGGCCAGCTGGCCGTCGACGGCCCCCCGGCAACTGGGCACGCAGATCGACCATGTGCTGGTGAGCGCGGAGTTCTCGGTGCAGGACGTACGGTTCCTGACGCTCGCGGACACCGATCACCGGGCGGTGCTCGTGGATCTGACGCTGCACAGGACGCCGTGAGACCGGCCGCCCGAAGATCGCGTACGGCGTGCGCCGGCGGCGGGCACTGATCGCATACTGGGCCTATGCCGCCCCACCTGACGCCCCCGGACTGGCTGGTCAGAACCCTCAAGCCGCAGCGCGCGGCCGGTGTTCCGTGGGCGGCGGTGACCCGGGCCGCGATCGCGATGTCCGCCCCGCTGGCCGTGGGGCTCGCCACCGACCGGTTCGCGTACGGCGCGCTCGCCTCGATGGGCGCCCTGTCCGGCGTCATCGGCGACACGGCCGACGCGTACCGGATGCGGGTCTTCAACATCGCGGTGCCGCAACTGTTCGGCGCGGTCGGGGTGACGGTCGGCTCGCTGGTGTTCGGGCAGGGCTGGCTCGCGGTGATCGTCGTCACCGCCGTCGCGCTCGTCTCCGGGATGATCTCGACGATCGGCGCGGTCGCGTCCGTCTCCGGTCTGCTGCTCCTGCTCAACTGCGTGGTGGGCGCGGGCCTGCCGATGCCCGGCGACTGGTGGCTCGCGCCGCTCCTGATGACGAGCGGCGGCCTCCTCGTGCTGCTCCTCGCCCTGCTCGCCTGGCCGCTGCGCTCCAAGGTCCCCGAGCGGGCGGCGGTCGCGGCGACGTACCGCGCGGTCGCCAACCTCCTGGAGGCGGCGGGCACCGACGCCCTCACGTACGCGGAGACCCGCCTCGCCGTCACCCAGTCCCTCAACCAGGCCTACGACCTGGTGCTCGCCCGGCGCACCCTCGCGCACGGCCGCAACCCCGAACTGGTCCGCCTGGTGAGCCAGTTGAACGCGGTCACGCCGATCGTGGAGGCCGCCCCCGCCGCCCATCACGCCGGGGCCCCGCTGCCGCCGGGCGTCCCCGACGCCGTACGCCTCCTCGCCGACACCATCGCCTCGGGGCGGGTGCCGAAGGAGGCCGCGCTCGATCTGCCGGAGGCGCCGGACCCCGCCTCGCGCGCCGTCGACCACGCGCTGCGGCACGCCGCCGAGGTCGCGTCGCGGCGCGGGGACGCCGACTTCACCAACGTCGACGACCGGCTCGGCCGCCCGGCGGCGCTGCGCGTCCGCGCCCGCCGCGGCGCCCGCAACGTCCTGCTGTCCGGCGCCTCCTGGCGCTACGGCCTGCGCCTCGCGCTGTGCATCGGCATCGCGCAGGCGCTCGTCTCGATCGTGCCGGTGCCGCGCTCGTACTGGGTGGCGCTGACCATCACGTTCGTCATGAAGCCGGACTTCGGCTCGGTGTTCTCGCGGGCCGTGCTGCGCGCGCTCGGCACGGCGGCGGGCCTCGTCGTGGCGGCGGCCGTGCTCGCCGAGGTGCCCATGGGCTGGTGGGACGTGCCGGTGATGATGCTGCTCGCGCCGCTCATCCCCGCGCTCACCCCCCGCGGCTACGGCTTCCAGACGGCGGCCATCACACCGGTGATCCTGCTCCTGTCGGACATCCTCAACCACCAGGGCACGGCCCTGCTGTGGCCCCGGCTCCTGGACAGCCTGATGGGCTGCGCCATCGCGCTCGTCGCGGGCTATCTGCTGTGGCCGGAGAGCTGGCACACCCGGATCGGCGACCGGCTCGCGGACGCGGTCGCGGACACGGCGGGGTACGTGGAGTGCGCGTTCGGCGCCACGGAGGACCCCGCCGCGCGGGCCCGGATGCGGCGCCGCCTGTACCGGGACCTGTCCGTCATCCGCACCGAGTTCCAGCGGGCGCTGACCGAGCCGCCGCCCACCGGGAAGCGGGCGGCGGCGTGGTGGCCGCTGGTCGTCGCCGTCGAACGGATCGTGGACGCGACGACGGCGGCGCGGGTGCGGGTACGGCACGGGGCGGCCGCGCCGGACACCGTCGAGGTGACCCATGTCGCGGGCCAGCTGCGGGAGCTGGCGGACGGGCTGCGGGCCTCGGAGATCCTGGAGGAGGTCAGGGCGGACTTCGGCGGCGCCGGACCGCAGGACGGGGTCCTGGAACACGTACGGCAGGAGGTGGCGGCGGCGCGGGCGATCGCGGCGCCGCGGTGACAGGGGCAGCGGGGGCGGCCGGGGCACCCTGGTGGTGGGGGCGGCCGGGCACCCGGGCGGCGGGGCGGTCGGCCGGGCCGTGGCATTTGGTCCCGCCGCATTGGTGACCAAGGTCCACACGGCGTCTGACCTGGGCTTTTGGGCCGGTTACACGAGCGCGGGCGGCTGTGGGCACGGCTGTTACACGACGTACGGGCAACGCACACATCACGGCCCTAACTTCTTACTCGTCGCCGCCGCAAACGGGGCACACAGGGACAAACCCACAACCCCGACTGGCCGTAAGGCCGGCCCGAGCCACGAGGGAAGCACCACGATGCGAGCCACCCGAGCCACCTTCCGCACCGCCGCCGTCGCCACCGGCGCCATCGCCGCCCTGGCCGTCCCGGCCACCGCCGCCTTCGCGGACACCACGCCCGCGCCGCAGCAGGCGAACGGTGCGGACGACCAGAGTCAGGGCACCGGCACGGACGACCAGAACCAGAACGGCACCGACGGCCAGGACCAGAACCAGGGGCAGGACCAGGGGCAGGACCAAGGCGACCAGGACCAGAACGCCCGGCAGCTGATCAGCTCGCCGACCCTCGCCGAGGGCTTCTCCGCGAAGGTCTACAGCGTCGGCGGCAACGGCGCCGAGGCCGACATCTACAAGGACGGCGCCCTCGTCACCACCCTCAAGGCGAACGGCTCCACCGCGAAGACCACCACCGGCGGTTACGTCTTCCAGCTCACCCCGAGCGGCCAGCTCACCGCCGACCAGGACTCCAGCGGCGACAAGACCGACCCGCCGGTCCCCGGCGGCTGGGAGTCCAAGGGCACCACGAACCTCGGCGACGGCTGGTCCGCGAAGGTCGACGTCAACGCCTCGGCGCGGTCGGCCCGCGCGGAGATATCCCAGAACGGCACGTCCAAGGGGAAGGTCGAGGCGTACGACGGCAGCAAGACGACGCGCATCGGCGACCGCACGTTCACGCTGACCAGCGACGGCACGATCACGTCGAAGAAGGACGCCAAGGACCCGGTCGCCGGCGGCTGGGAGTCCAAGGGAGTGAAGAAGTTCGGCGACGGCTGGTCCGCCGCGGTCCAGGTGAACGCCTCCGCGCGCACCGCCAAGGCCGACATCTCGCACCACGGCGAGGTCAGGGGCCACCTCACCGCCTACAACGGCGCCAAGTCCCTGAAGATCGACAACTACACCTTCGCGCTGAGCAGCGACGGCACGATCACCGCCAAGAAGAGCGTGACGCCGAAGCCGGCCCCCGACCACAAGCGCCAGTACGTGAAGACGGTCGGGCTCGCCGACGGCGTCTCCACCGCCAAGGTCTACAAGCTGGACACCTGCCACTACCAGGCCGACGTCTACGCCCACGGCAAGAAGCTGGACACGCTCGACGCCCACGACAGGACGGCGTACGGGCAGCACAACGGCCTGCACGTCGCCCTGAAGTCCAACGGCACGGTCACGTCCTGGCTCGACGGCTCGGGCAAGCACGCCACGGCGCACGGCGCGAAGAAGGCCGCCCCGGTCGGTCCCGTCACCCCCGCCACGCCGCGGCACACGGACGGCGGCCGCACCCTGCCGCAGGGCGGCGTGAAGGCCGGCGCGGAGAACGTCGCCGCGCACACCTCGACCGGCTCCGACACGACACCGCTGATCGCGGCGGGCGCGGGGGCCGCGGCGCTCGGCGCGGCCGGTCTCGGCTTCTCGATCTTCCGCCGCAAGCACAACAACTGACGTAACTCGCCGGTCCGGGACGACGGTTGGGGCGCCTTCGGGGGACGCCCTGACCGTCGTACGCGCATAAGTGCCCATACCCGCGCGGGCATTGGTGGCGGGTTGCTCCCGTGCGCTCGGCCGATCGGGCCGACCCTTCCCAAGATCGCCCGCGACGGCGGCTAACCTTACGTGTCCGCCCTGGCCAGGGGTTCCAGGGATCTCGGGGACGAACTCATGCGGAAGGTTGCGCACATGGGCATTCTGGATCTGCTGCGGAACGCGTTCGGGCGGTCCCGCAAGAAGGACGAGACCGCCACCGCGCCGGAACCGTCCGCATCCACCTCCACGGAGGCTCCGGCGACGCCGGCCGCCACCGGGAAGCCGACGGTGCCCGGTCCGTCGAAGGGCGAGGCGGACGATCTGGTGGCCGCAGCCTTCGACAACGTGACGGTGCCGAAGCCGTCCCGGCCGGTCGGGTCGGAGCGCGTGGAACCGGCGACGGCGCCGGAGCCCCGGAGCACGCCGGATACGGAGACAGCCCCGGCGGCCGAGACGGCTCCGCAGGCCGAGGCACCGGTCGAGGACAAGGCTGAGGCTGAGGCTGAGGCGACCCCGCGGGTGGAGGCACCGGCCGAGGCTGAGACCCCTGCTGTCGCCGAGGCACCGGCCGAGGCGGAGGCGGAGGCCGAGGTCGAGGTCGAGGTCGAGGTCGAGGTCGAGGTCGAGGTCGAGGTCGAGGTCGAGGAGACCACCGAGGCGAGCCCCGCGGACAAGGCCGAGGCACCGGCTGTCACCGAGGCGCAGGCCCCGGCCGAGACCCCGGCCGTCGCCGAGGCCGAGCCGGAGACCGCAGTCGCTCCCGCCCCGACGGCCGACATCGAGGCGGCCCCGGAGGCCGAGGCGAACCCCGAACCGGCCGCCGAGCCCGAGCCCGAGACGGCGGCTGAGCCGAAGCCGGAGCCCACCGCCGCGAAGCCCGAACCCGAGGCCAAGCCGGAGCCCGCCGCCGACGCGAAGCCCGAGCCCGAAGCCAAGCCCGAGCCCACCGCCGACGCGAAGCCCGAGCCCGAAGCCAAGCCCGAGCCCACCGCCGACGCGAAGCCCGCAGCCGAAGCCAAGGCCAAGCCGGAGCCCGCCGCCGAGGCCAAGCCCGAGGCCGAGCCCACCGCCGACGCGAAGCCCGAGCCCGAAGCCAAGGCCGAGCCCAAGACCCCCGCCAAGGCCAAGCCGAAGACCGCCCGCGCCACCGCCACGAAAGCCGCCGCGAAGGCCCCGCGAAGGCTGAGCCCCAGGCCGAGGCCGAGCCGGAGGCCGAGCCCGTCGCCGCCGCGGCCGCCACCGAGACGCCCGCCGCCAAGGCGTCCGCGCTCACCCCCGCCAAGCTCAAGTCCCGCGCCCCCGGCCTCGTCGCCGCGCACAAGGCCGCCGGGGCCGCGCTCAAGGCGCGGGGGCTGGACGGGGTGCGGGCCACCGTGTACCTCGTGCTCGACCGGTCGGGGTCGATGCGGCCGTACTACAAGGACGGTTCCGCCGAGGCGCTCGCCGAGCAGGCGCTCGCGCTCGCCGCGCACCTCGACGCGGACGCCACCGTCCACACCGTGTTCTTCTCGACGGACATCGACGCCACCGGCGATCTGACCCTGGACGCGTACGAGGGCAAGGTCGACGCCTGGCACGGGGCGGCGGGCCGGATGGGCCGCACCAGCTACCACCGGGCGATCGAGGAGGTCGTCACCCATCACCGCAAGAGCGCGGACCCGAAGGCCCCGGCCCTGGTGATCTTCCAGACGGACGGCCCGCCGGACGTGCAGCGCCCGGCGAACGAGGCGCTCGCCGAGGCCGCCTCGCACCCGCTGTTCTTCCAGTTCGTGGCGTTCGGCGAGCACGACGCGAAGGGCTTCGACTACCTGCGCAAGCTCAAGGCCGACAACGCCGCGTTCTTCCACGCGGGCCCGGCCCCGCGCGAGCTGACCGACGCCGAGGTCTACGAGGGGCTCCTGGCGGCCTGGCGCCCGTAGGCCCACAGCCGGCACCACCCGACAGCCCGGAACACCGGTGGCCGTCCGCGCAGCGAAATACCGCGCGGGCGGCCTCCCCATGTCGGATACGATTTCTGGATTCCACCGGCGCCGAGAAACCACCCGCCGCCGAACGTCACAACCCGGGAGCAGCCCCCGATGGCTCGACACCTCATCACCAGCGCCCTTCCGTACATCAACGGGATCAAGCACCTGGGCAACATGGTGGGGTCCATGCTCCCGGCGGACGTGTACGCGCGGTACCTGCGCCAGCGCGGCCACGACGTCCTCTACATCTGCGCGACCGACGAGCACGGCACGCCCGCCGAGCTCGCCGCGAAGGAGCAGGGCATCCCGGTCGCCGAGTTCTGCGCGCAGGCGCACGACGCGCAGAAGGCGGTCTACGACGGCTTCGACCTGGCCTTCGACCACTTCGGCCGCTCGTCGTCGCCGCAGAACGCGGAGATCACCCAGCACTTCGCCCGCAAGCTGAACGAGAACGGGTTCATCGAGGAGCGCGCCATCCGTCAGGTGTACTCGCCTGCCGACGGCCGCTTCCTGCCGGACCGCTACGTCGAGGGCACCTGCCCGCACTGCGGCTACGACAAGGCCCGCGGCGACCAGTGCGAGAACTGCACGCGCGTCCTGGACCCGACCGACCTGATCAACCCGCGCTCGGCGATCTCCGGCTCCACCGAGCTGGAGGTCCGCGAGACCAAGCACCTGTTCCTGCTCCAGTCGAAGCTGCAGGTCGAGGTCGAGGCGTGGATCGACGAGGTCGCCGGCGAGTGGCCGCAGCTCGCCTCGTCGATCGCCCGCAAGTGGCTGACCGAGGGCCTGAACGACCGCGCGATCACCCGTGACCTGGACTGGGGCGTCCCCGTCCCGGCGGACACGTGGCCCGAGCTCGCGGCCGACGGCAAGGTCTTCTACGTATGGTTCGACGCCCCGATCGAGTACATCGGGTCGACGAAGGAGTGGGCCGACCAGGCCGCCGACGGCGAGGTCCGCGACTGGAAGTCGTGGTGGTACGAGCCCGAGGGCGCCGGCGACGTGCGCTACACGGAGTTCATGGCGAAGGACAACGTCCCGTTCCACTCCGTCATGTTCCCGGCGACGCAGATGGGCGTCCGCGAGCCGTGGAAGAAGGTCGACTACCTCAAGGCCTTCAACTGGCTGACGTACTACGGCGGGAAGTTCTCCACGTCGCAGAAGCGCGGTGTCTTCACCGACCAGGCCCTCGCGATCCTGCCGGCCGACTACTGGCGCTACTTCCTCATCGCGAACGCCCCGGAGTCGGACGACTCGTCGTTCACGTGGGAGCACTTCACGGCGACGGTGAACAAGGACCTGGCCGACACCCTCGGCAACTTCGTCAACCGCGTCCTGTCCTTCTCCCGCAAGCGCTTCGGCGACGAGGTCCCCGCGGGCGGCGAGCCGGGCGAGGCCGAGACGAAGCTGGGCGTCGAGATCTCCCGTCTCCTCGCCGAGTACGAGGAGCAGATGGAGGCCCTCCAGTTCCGCAAGGCCGCGGCCGCGCTGCGCGCCCTGTGGTCGGCGGGCAACTCCTACCTGGAGGAGAAGGCCCCCTGGCTGGAGATCAAGACGAACCCGGAGGGCGCCGCCCTGACCCTCCGTACGGCGATGAACCTGATCCACCTGTACTCGGTGGTCTCCGAGCCGTTCATCCCGTCGTCCGCGGCCGCGATGCGCGCCGCGTTCGAGCTGCCCGGCGACGAGGCCCGTACGTGGATCACCGGCGACGAGGCCCGCGCTCTGACGGCGGTTCCGGCGGGTACCGCCTTCACCGTGCCGCCGGTCCTCTTCGCGAAGATCACCGACGAGGACCTGGAGTCGTACAAGGAGCGCTTCGGCGGCGAGCCGGCCGCGTGACGCACCGCTGAACGTGAAGGTGGCCCGGGACCGGACGGTCCCGGGCCACCTTCGTGTCAGGGGCCTCAGGCGGACGGTGCCGCGGACGCGGACGCGGTCGACGTCACCTGGTCCTGGCCCTCGTTCGTCACGTCCGGGTCCACGCCCACCGTGATGGTGCCGGTCACGCCGCGCTCGACGCGGCCCTTGCGGTGGCGCAGCTTCAGCAGGCCGCCGGTGACACCGCCCCGGTCGTAGACGGTGTCCTCGGTGAGGTTCGTGCGCCCCGGCCGCCGGGGCGAGCGGCTCCCTCCTCAAGGACATGCAGGCGGAGCGCCTTTTCGAGGCGGTGCGGATCGTCGCGGCGTACGGGTCGGGGCTGGTCGTCCCGCGCTCGGGCTGAGCCCGCCCCTCGTACCGCATGCGGAAGGGCCCACAACCGTGCGGGACGGTTCCGGGCCCTTCCGTGGGTGCGGGCGGGTCGCTACTTCTTCTCGACCGGCTTGCGCAGCTGGATGTTGAGCTCGCGCAGGCGCGACTCGTCCAGCTCGGTGGGCGCGCCCATCATCAGGTCCTGCGCGTTGCCGTTCAGCGGGAAGCCGATGGTCTCCCGGATGTTCGGCTCGTCGGCGAGGAGCATGACGATGCGGTCGACGCCCGGGGCGATCCCGCCGTGCGGCGGGGCGCCGAAGCGGAATGCGCGGAGCATGCCCGCGAACTCGTGCTCGACGGTGTCACGGTCGTAGCCCGCGATCTCGAAGGCCTTGAGCATGATGTCGGGCTCGTGGTTCCGGATCGCGCCGGAGGACAGCTCGATGCCGTTGCAGACGATGTCGTACTGCCAGGCCAGGATGTCCAGCGGGTCCTTCTCCTCCAGGTCCTTCATGCCGCCCTGCGGCATGGAGAACGGGTTGTGGGAGAAGTCGATCTTGCCGGTCTCCTCGTCCTTCTCGTACATCGGGAAGTCGACGATCCAGCAGAAGCGGAACACGCCCTCCTCGAAGTGCCCGGCGCGCTTGGCGGCCTCGACACGGACGGCGCCCATGATCTTGGAGACCTCGTCGTACTCGCCGGCGCCGAAGAACACGGCGTGCCCGGCGGCCAGGCCCAGACGCTCGGTCAGGACCTTGACGTTCTCCTCGGTGAGGAACTTCGCGATCGGGCCCGCGAACGTGCCGTCCTCGCCGACGCGGATCCAGGCCAGGCCCTTGGCGCCCTGCTCGACCGCGTAGTCACCGAGGCCGTCGAAGAACTTGCGGGACTGCGAGGCGGTGTCCGGGACGGGCAGCGCGCGCACGTGCTTGCCGGCGAACGCCTTGAACTCGGAGCCCTCGAACACGTCGGTGATGTCGACGAGTTCGAGCTTGGCGCGCAGGTCGGGCTTGTCGTTGCCGTACTTCAGCATCGACTCGCGGAACGGGATCCGCGGGAACGGCGAGGTGACCTCACGGCCGCCGCCGTACTCCGTGAACAGCTCCGTCATGAGCTTCTCGATCGGCTGGAAGACGTCTTCCTGCTCGACGAAGCTCATCTCGATGTCGAGCTGGTAGAACTCGCCCGGCGAGCGGTCGGCGCGCGCGTCCTCGTCGCGGAAGCACGGCGCGATCTGGAAGTAGCGGTCGAAGCCGGAGATCATCAGCAGCTGCTTGAACTGCTGCGGCGCCTGCGGCAGGGCGTAGAACTTGCCCGGGTTCAGACGGGACGGGACGACGAAGTCACGGGCGCCCTCGGGGGAGGTCGCGGTGAGGATCGGCGTCGCCATCTCGTTGAAGCCGAGGGCGACCATCTTCGAGCGGATCGAGGCGATCACGGACGAGCGCAGCATGATGTTGCGGTGCATGCGCTCGCGGCGCAGGTCCAGGAAGCGGTACTCCAGGCGGCGCTCCTCGCCGACCCCGTCGTCCTGGTTGATCTGGAACGGCAGCTGCTGGGCGGCGCCGAGCACCTCGACCTCTGCGGCCTCGATCTCGATCTCGCCGGTAGGCAGCTCCGCGTTCACGTTGTCCGCGCCGCGGGAGACGACCTGGCCGTCGATGCGGACGACCGTCTCCTTGGTCAGCTTGTCGAGGACCTCGGCGGCCTTCGTGCCGGGGCGGGCGACGAGCTGCGTGATGCCGTAGTGGTCGCGCAGATCGATGAAGAGGATGCCGCCCAGGTCTCGGCGATTGTGCAGCCAGCCGCTCAGCCGGACGTCGGTGCCGACGTCAGAGGCGCGGAGCTCGCCGCAGGTGTGGGACCTGTACCGATGCATCGTCGTTCATCCAGCCTTTGCTTTGGGGGTTCCCGGGGAGACAACCCGGATCTCCCCAAGGGTACCGGCCGCCCCGTACCCGCTCTGCGAATAACCCGGCGGGCGCTCTCGGTGGCAGTACGCGATCACCTCTTCCTACAGTGGGGCCATGCGCACTGGTGAGCCCCTCCCTCCGGTGGAGGACGTCCTCGCCGCTCTCGCGACCGGCCTGTGGCGCTGGGACAACCGGGCGGGCCTCGTCACTTTCGACGCCGAGGCCGCCCGGCTCATCGGGGTGCCCTCGCCCGACGGAGGCCCGGTCACCCTCACGGAGGCCGGGGTCAGGTCCCGTTTCCACCCGGTCGACTGGAACGAGATCGACGGCGTCGTGCAGCTCGCCGTCGCCGAGGGGACCCTCGCCGAGGCCCGGCTGCGGATCATGGACGAGCAGGGCCACGTCGTACGGACCGTGCGCAGCCGCTCCAAGCCCGTGGTGCACGGGGACGCCCCGGGCTCGTACGAGCTGATCGGCACGCTCCAGGAGGTCACCGAGCCGTCGCCGGCGGCCGCGTCCCGCACCCCCGTGACCGGGGACTGGCGGCGCTCCCGCGAGGCGTTCCTGCTGGACGCGGGCCGGGCCCTCGCGGAGGCCGGTTCGACGGCGGAGGTGCTGCGGGTCGCCGCGGGCCTGTCGATGCCCGGGTTCTCGCCGAGCGGCCTCGCGGTCTTCGGGGTCGCGGGCGACCGGCTCACCGTCATCGGGCACCACGGGCAGCAGCCCGGCGACGAGGGCCCCTTCACCGACATGGACCTGGCCACCGACTATCCGGCGGCGGAGGTCTGCCGCACGGGGCGCGCGGTGTACCTGTCGTCGCCGGACGAGTACCGGAGCCGCTACCCGGCGGCCTGGCCCCTCGCGTCCCGGTTCGCGCGGCAGTCGTGGGCGTTCCTGCCGCTGATCGTCGCGGGGCGCACGATCGGCGCGTGGATGGCGGGCTTCGACTACCCGGTGTCGTTCTCGCCGGACGAGCGCTCGGTGCTCACGACGGTCGCGCGGATGCTGGCGCAGGCCCTGTCCCGGGCCGGGGTCGCCGAGTCCGAGCGGGAGCTGACGGACGGCCTCCAGAAGTCGATGCTGCCCAGCCTCGGCCCGCGGATCCCGGGCATGACCCTCGCCGCCCGCTATGTGCCGACCGGCGGCGGCCTCCAGGTCGGCGGCGACTGGTACGACATGATCCCGCTGCCCAACGGCCGCATCGCCCTGGTCATCGGCGACGTGCAGGGCCACGACGTGCGCGCGGCGGGCCTCATGGGCCAGCTGCGGATCGCCCTGCGCGCGTACGCCTCAGAGGGGCACCGCCCGGACGCGGTCCTCTCCCGCGCCTCCCGGTTCCTCTACGGCATCGGCGAGCCCGGCACGGACCCGCGGTTCGCGACCTGCCTGTACGTCGAGACCGACCCGGTCACCGGCGTCCTGGAGATGGCCCGCGCGGGCCATCCGGACCCCGCGATACGCATGCCGGACGGCACGGTCCTGATGCGGCCCACGGCCGGCGGCCTGCCGCTCGGCATCGACCCCGACGCGGACTACCCGACGACCCGGTTCGTCCTGGAGCCCGGCGAAACCCTGCTGCTGTGCACCGACGGCCTGATAGAGACCGGCGGGCACGACCTCGACACCGGCTGGGCCCGGCTGCGGGCGATCCTGGAGGAGTACCGCGGCGACGATCTGGAGGCGCTCGCCGACGCCCTGGTCCAGGGCGTCCACGGCCCCTCCTCGCACTACGCGACCGGCCCGCTCGCCGACCGCCGCGAGGACGACATCGCGGTGGTCCTGCTCTGCCGTACGGGCGTCGGCTGCGGCTGCGACGGCGGGGTGAGCGCCGCCCCTGTCGTCCGCCGCTCGGCCATGACGATCGCGCAGGCCGAGCCCGAGCGGATCGCCACCGCCCGCCAGCAGCTGCGCGAGCTGCTGCACGACTGGGCCGACGACGACCAGGTCGACTCGGCGGTGCTGCTCGTCTCCGAGATGGTCACGAACGTCCTGGTGCACACCGACGGGGACGCGCTGCTCGTCACCGAGATCACCGCCGAGAGCCCGCGCCGGCTGCGCGTCCAGGTCTCGGACGCCTCGGACGACCTCCCGCACCGGCGCCGGCCCGGCGAACTCGCCTCATCCGGGCGCGGCCTCGTCCTCATGGAGCTGCTGGCCCAGCGCTGGGGCGTCGACCCGCAGGGCGAGGGCAAGAGCATCTGGTTCGAACTGGACGAACCGGCGGCGCCGGAGCCGGTCGCGGCCGAGGGCTGAGCCGTTACGTTTCACGTGAAACAGCCGGGCCGTCCGCCCCGTCGGCGTCCTCGCTCCCGTACCGCTTCCTGAGCTCGCCGAGGATGCCGAACGCCGCCGCCACCAGGGGCACCGCGAGCAGCATGCCGAGGATGCCCGCGACGGACGCGCCCGCGGTGATCGCCAGCATCACCATCGCCGGGTGCATCTGGACGGTGCGGGACTGGATCATCGGCTGAAGGATGTGGCCCTCCAGCTGCTGCACGGCGAGGATCACGCCGAGCGCCCACAGGGCGATGATCAGGCCCCGGTCGGCGAGCGCGACGAGGACGGCGACGGCGCCGGAGATGGTGGCGCCGAGGTAGGGGATGTACGCGCCGACGAACACGAGCGCGCCGAGGCCCACCGCGCCGGGGACCTGGAGGATCAGCAGTCCGACGGTGATGCACAGGGCGTCGATGAGCGCGATGAACGTGGTGCCGCGCATGAAGCCCGAGATGGCCTCGAAGGCGCGGCGCCCCATGGCCTCCAGGACCTCGGCGTGGTGCGGCGCGACGGTGTGCGCGAGGCCGACGGCCCGGTCGGAGTCCTTGAGGAAGAAGAAGGTGAGCAGCAGCGCGAGCACGCTGGTGGCGAGCAGCGAGCCGAGCACGGAGAGCCCGGCGAGCAGCCCGCTGGCCACGTTGTCGCCCCACTTGCTGACGAGGTCCTTGGCGTTGTCGGCGGCGTCGCCGAGGTCGTCGGCGCCGGTGATGCCGACGTGCTCCCTGATCCAGTCGCCGGCCTGCCGCACCGATTCGACGATCTGGTCGCCGGTGTCGATGAGCGCGCTGACGACGATGTAACCGGCCCCGCCGACAACGGCGACGAGCGCGACGCAGGTGAGCCCGGCCGCGAGGGCGCGGGGCAGCTTCAGCTTGTCGTTGAGCCAGTCGAAGACCGGGGCGAGCAGCGCGCTGCCGAGCAGCGCGAGCAGCACAGGTGTGACCGCCGACTGGAAGATGATGACCAGCGCGATCGCGACGGCGGCCACGGCCGTGACGAGCAGTGCCACCGCGCTCCAGGCTGCGACGCGGCGGGCGGGTTCGGGGAGGAGCGGAGGGCGAGGCTGCACACCGCCATCCGATCATGGACGTACGGGCGAGCACCCGCCGGGCGGGTCCGGCCGGGTGACGGGCCGTCATATGGCGACGGCCCGTCAGCTCCCGGCAGGACACGGCCGGGTCACGTGTGCGGCAGGCGCTCCACGGTCGGGACGACGCCCAGGCGGCCGGCCTGGAAGTCGTCGAAGGCCTGCTGGAGCTCGGCCTTGGTGTTCATGACGAACGGGCCGTAGTGGGCCATGGGCTCACGGATCGGCTGCCCGCCCAGGATGACCACTTCGAGGTCCGGGGTGTTCGAGTCCTGGGACTCGTCGGCGCGCACGGTCAGGGACGAGCCGGCGCCGAACACGGCGGTCTGGCCCATGCGCACGGGACGCCGGTCGGCGCCCACGGTGCCCTTGCCCGCGAGCACGTACACGAGGCCGTTGTAGTCCTCGCGCCAGGGCAGCGTCGCCTCGGCGCCGGGCCGGATGGTGGCGTGCACCATCGTGATCGGCGTGTGCGTGATGCCGGGGCCCTCGTGGCCGTCGAACTCACCGGCGATGACGCGGAGCAGCGCGCCGCCGTCCTCGGTGGTGAGCAGCTTGACCTGGCCGCCGCGGATGTCCTGGTAGCGGGGGTCCTGCATCTTGTCCTTGGCGGGCAGGTTCACCCACAGCTGGAGGCCGTGGAAGAGGCCGCCCGACATGACGAGGGACTCCGGCGGCGCCTCGATGTGCAGCAGGCCCGAGCCCGCCGTCATCCACTGGGTGTCGCCGTTGGTGATGGTGCCGCCGCCACCGTTGCTGTCCTGGTGGATGAAGGTCCCGTCGATGATGTACGTGACGGTCTCGAAGCCGCGGTGCGGGTGCCAGGGCGTGCCCTTGGGCTCTCCCGGCGCGTACTCCACCTCACCCATCTGGTCCATCATGATGAACGGGTCGAGGTACTTGTAGTTGATCCCGGCGAACGCGCGGCGCACCGGGAATCCCTCCCCCTCGAAGCCGCTGGGCGCGGTCGTCACGGCGAGCACGGGGCGCGAGAGCGCGTCCACCGGCGCGGCCACACGGGGCAGGGTCAGCGGGTTCTCGACGGTCACAGCGGGCATTTTGGGGACCTCCTTGGCGTCCTCGTGCCTCAACTTTAGTTGAACGTAGAACTTTCTGCCACCTGGAACGCCGAACGCCCGGAGGGCATTCCCTCCGGGCGTCGACGGTGAGCTGTGTTCGGTTGTCCGCACGGGGAGCCGTACGGCCCTGGACAGCGGTGTCAGCCGTACATGCGGCGCATGGCGAAGTCGACCATCTGCTCGACCGCCTTGGCGTCGAAGACCATCCGGTGCTCGCCCTCCATGTCGAGGACGAAGCCGTACCCGGTGGGCAGCAGGTCGATCACCTCGGCGCCCGTGATGACGAAGTACTTGGACTCCTTGCCCGCGTACCGCCGCAGCTCCTTGAGCGTGGTGAACATCGGGATCACCGGCTGCTGGGTGTTGTGCAGCGCGAGGAAGCCCGGGTTGTCACCGCGCGGGCAGTAGACCTTCGACGACGCGAAGATCTGCTGGAAGTCCTCGGCGGACATCGAGCCCGTGGTGAACGCGCGGACCGCGTCGGCGAGCGACGGAGGCGACGGCTCCGGGTACAGCGGCGGCGCCTGCTGCCCGTACCCGCCCTGCATCCCCTGCTGCGGCGGCGCGTACTGCTGCCCGGCAGCAGCCCCTCCGGCGTGCTGCTCGTATCCGTACATGGGGGCAAGAGTACCGAGGGCCGGCGGACTGCCGGAGCCCTTGCGCGAGAAGGGGCGCGAGGGGACCGTGAAGCGCGGGGTTTGGTCACACTTGGCCCTGCGGGGTTGATTCTTATTACCGGCGGGTAGCATCCTGTTGTTACTAGTTGGTACGCGTACGAGGACGATCCCCCTCCCGGATACAGAATTAACGGAGCCGTCGCCATGGGGCATTACAAGTCGAATCTCCGCGACATCGAGTTCAACCTCTTCGAGGTGCTCGGCCGCGACAAGCTGTACGGCACCGGCCCGTTCGGGGAGATGGACGTCGACACCGCCAAGAGCATCCTCGAAGAGGTCGCCCGCCTCTCCGAGAACGACCTGGCCGAGTCCTTCGCGGACGCCGACCGCAACCCGCCGGTCTTCGACCCGCAGACGCACACGGCCCCGGTCCCGGCCTCCTTCAAGAAGAGCTACCAGGCCTTCATGGACGCCGAGTACTGGCGTCTGGGCCTGCCCGAGGAGATCGGCGGCACCACCGCGCCGCGCTCCCTGATCTGGGCCTTCGGCGAGCTGGTCCTCGGCGCGAACCCGGCCCTGTGGATGTACTCCTCGGGCCCGGCGTTCGCCGGCATCCTCTTCGACGAGGGCAACGAGGCGCAGAAGAAGATCGCCGAGATCGCCGTCGAGAAGCAGTGGGGCTCGACGATGGTCCTGACCGAGCCGGACGCCGGTTCGGACGTGGGCGCCGGCCGCACCAAGGCCGTGCAGCAGGAGGACGGCTCGTGGCACATCGAGGGCGTGAAGCGGTTCATCACGTCCGGTGAGCACGACATGTCGGAGAACATCCTCCACTACGTCCTCGCCCGCCCCGAGGGCCACGGCCCCGGCACCAAGGGCCTGTCCCTCTTCCTCGTCCCGAAGTTCGAGTTCGACTGGGAGACCGGCGAGCTGGGCGAGCGCAACGGCGTGTACGCGACCAACGTCGAGCACAAGATGGGCCTCAAGGCGTCCAACACGTGCGAGATGACGTTCGGCGACCAGCACCCCGCCAAGGGCTGGCTGATCGGCGACAAGCACGACGGCATCCGCCAGATGTTCCGCATCATCGAGTTCGCCCGCATGATGGTCGGCACGAAGGCGATCTCGACGCTGTCGACCGGCTACCTGAACGCCCTGGAGTACGCCAAGGAGCGCGTGCAGGGCCCGGACCTCGCCCAGTTCATGGACAAGGCCGCGCCGAAGGTCACCATCACGCACCACCCGGACGTGCGCCGCTCGCTCCTGACGCAGAAGTCGTACGCCGAGGGCATGCGCGCGCTCGTCCTCCACACGGCCGCGGTCCAGGACACGATCCAGGTCAAGGAGGCCGCGGGCGAGGACGCGAGCGCCGACCACGCGCTGAACGACCTGCTCCTGCCGATCGTGAAGGGCTACGGCTCGGAGAAGGGCTACGAGCAGCTGGCGCAGTCGCTCCAGACGTTCGGCGGCTCCGGGTTCCTCCAGGAGTACCCGATCGAGCAGTACATCCGTGACTCGAAGATCGACACGCTCTACGAGGGCACGACGGCGATCCAGGGCCAGGACTTCTTCTTCCGGAAGATCGTCCGCAACCAGGGCGCCGCGCTGAACGGCCTGGCCGAGGAGATCAAGAAGTTCCTCGCGATCGAGTCGGGCGGCGAGGAGCTGTCCGCGGCCCGCGAGCACCTGGCCAAGGCGGCCGTCGAGCTGGAGGCCATCGTCGGCATCATGCTGACGGACCTGGCCGCCACCGAACAGGATCCCAAGAACATCTACAAGGTGGGCCTGAACACGACCCGGCTGCTGATGGCCTCCGGTGACGTGGTCGTCGGCTACCTGCTCCTCAAGGGCGCCGCGGTGGCGGCCGAGAAGCTGGCGGCGGGCGCGTCCGCCAAGGACGTCCCCTTCTACCAGGGCAAGATCGCCGCGGCGAAGTTCTTCGCGGCGAACGTCCTGCCGGGCGTGACGGGCGAGCGCAAGCTGGCCCAGGGCACGAGCGCGTCCGGGCTCGACGTGATGGAGCTGGACGAGGCGGCCTTCTAGGCTCCGCCGCACCGGATCATGCCGTGAGGCCCGTCGCCCCTGCCGGGGGACGACGGGCCTCATCGGCGTGTGCGCCGGATGCGGCCCGGTGGGGGCTGGTCACACGCGGTTCCCCGCGCCCCTGGAGGCTCGCGGCTTCGCCGCTCGGCCTCCGTCGGGGAAGCACGGCGCGCAGCGACCGCATTTCAGGGGCGCGGGCAACCGCGCGAGCACCCCCACCGGCCCGCGGCCGCCGTCGCACCGCCCCCGGCACGCGCGCGCAGCCGCCCGGCGGCCCGCACTACTCTGGCCGCATGCGCACACCCTCCCGCCCCTTCGATCGTGGGCACACCGACGACCTGATGACCTTCCTCGCCGCGAGCCCCACGCCGTACCACGCCGTGGCGAACGTGGCGGCGCGCCTGGAGAAGGCGGGGTTCAAGCAGGTCGCGGAGACGGACGCCTGGGACGGGACCACCGGCGGGAAGTTCGTGACGCGCGGCGGCGCGATCATCGCCTGGTTCGTGCCGGAGGGCGCGCGCGCCCACACCCCGTTCCGGATCGTCGGCGCCCACACCGACTCCCCGAACCTGCGGGTGAAGCCGCAGCCCGACATGGGGAGCAACGGCTGGCGGCAGGTCGCCGTCGAGATCTACGGCGGCCCGCTCCTCAACTCCTGGCTCGACCGGGACCTCGGGCTCGCCGGCCGGATCTCGCTGCGCGACGGCGGCGAGCGGCTCGTGAACATCGACCGCGCCCTGCTGCGCGTCCCGCAGCTCGCCGTCCACCTGGACCGCTCCGTGAACGTGGACGGGCTCAAGCTCGACAAGCAGCGCCACATGCAGCCCATCTGGGGCCTGGGCAACGACGTCCACGAGGGCGACCTGCTCGGCTTCCTGGAGGACGAGTACGGGCTCGGCCGCGGTGACATCACCGGCTGGGACCTGATGACGTACGCCATCGAGGCGCCCGCCTACCTCGGCCGCGACCAGGAACTCCTGGCCGGGCCGCGGATGGACAACCTGCTGTCCGTGCACGCCTGTACGGCCGCGCTCGCCGAGGTGAGCCGGCAGGAGGAGCTGCCGTACATCCCCGTGCTCGCCGCCTTCGACCACGAGGAGAACGGCTCGCAGTCCGACACCGGCGCCGACGGGCCGCTGCTCGGCAGCGTCCTGGAGCGGTCCGTCTTCGCACGCGGCGGCGCGTACGAGGACCGGGCGCGGGCCTTCGCCGGGACGGTGTGCCTGTCGTCGGACACCGGTCACGCCGTGCACCCCAACTACGCCGAGCGGCACGACCCCACGCACCACCCGCGGGCCAACGGCGGACCGATCCTCAAGGTGAACGTCAACAACCGCTACGCGACGGACGGTTCGGGCCGGGCCGTGTTCGCGGCCGCGTGCGAGAAGGCGGGCGTGCCGTTCCAGTCGTTCGTCTCCAACAACGCGATGCCGTGCGGCACGACGATCGGTCCGATCACCGCGGCCCGGCACGGCATCAAGACCGTCGACATCGGCGCGGCGATCCTCTCCATGCACAGCGTGCGTGAACTGTGCGGCGCCGACGACCCGTTCCTGCTGGCGAACGCCCTGACGGCGTTCCTGGAGGGATGAGTTCCGCCAGTTCCCCCACGCGCGTGTGACGTCGAAGGCCCCGGGTACCCGGGGTCTTCGAGTATGCGTACGACACACACAGTCTGGGAGGCGAACCTCATGAGCATGGGGGGTTGCATCATTCTGATCGCCGTGGGGGCGATCCTGGCGTTCGCGACCGACTGGCACATGGAGAGCGTGAATCTCGATCTGGTCGGCTGGATCCTGATGATCGTCGGCCTGATCGGCCTCTTCGTGTTCCGCAGCGTCGGACGGCGGCGCCGCACCGTCGTCCCGCCGGCGCAGACGACCGTCGTGGAAGAGGAGCGGGACCGCCGTTTCTGAGGTCCCCGGCGGGGGCCGAGGGACGTCGTCCCCGGTAGCTACCGGCGCGTACCCTGATCACCTGGGATCACAGGGGATCACCTCGAATCGCATGTGAGGCTTTCGGGGCATACGGGGGGCGCTGTCGTGGAGTTCCGGCTGCTCGGCACGGTCGGTGTCGCGACGGAGAGCGGGGAACTCCCGCTCGGTCCGGCCAAGCGGCGCAGCCTGCTCGCCGCGCTGCTGCTGCGTCCCAACACCGCCGTGCCGCTGGAGCAGCTGATCGACGCGCTGTGGCCGGAGGGCCCGCCCGCGCGGGCCAGGACCGTGGCACAGGGGCATGTGTCCCGGCTGCGGGCCCTGCTCGCGCAGGGCGGGGCCGACGAGTGGGACGTGCGGCTCGTGACGCGCGGCGACGCGTACGTCCTGGAGATGCCCGAGTCGCTGCTCGACGCGCACCGCTTCGAGGAACTCGTCCGGCTCGCCCACGACCAGCGCTCCCCGAGGACGCGGCGTCCCTGCTGCGGGAGGCGCTCACGCTGTGGCGCGGGCCCGCCCTGGTCGGCGTCGCCACCGCCGGGCCGCTGCGGGCGGCCGCGGCCGGCCTGGAGGAGGCCCGGCTGTCGGCGGTGGAGCAACTGGCCCGCGCGTACGGGGAGTCCGGCAGCCATGTGCGGGCCGCCGCCCTGCTGCACACGGAAGCCGTCGCGCACCCCATGCGGGAGCCCCTCGCCGCCGCGCTGATGCGGGCCCTGTACCGCTCGGGCCGGCAGTCCGACGCCATCGACCAGTACCACCGCACCCGCACCCTGCTCGCGGAGGAGCTCGGCGTCGACCCGGGGCCCGCGCTGCGGGAGGCGTACGCGGAGATCCTGGCCGGCGCGGACCCGCAGGACCGCCCCGCGTCGGCGCCGCCCGCCGTCGTCACGCCCGACGTCACCGGCCCCGAGGCACCCGTCGTCCGCCCGGAGCCGGGCGACGCGGCCCGCCCCGATCTGCTGCCGCGGGCACCGCGCGGATTCGTGGGCCGCGCACGGGAGCTGGCCGCGCTGGACGAGGCCGCGTGCCGCGAGCAGGCCGTCGTCGTCCTCACCGGCCCCGCCGGGGTCGGCAAGACCGCCGCCGCCCTGCACTGGGCCCACACCGTCCAGGGCCGCTACGACGGCGTCCTCTTCGCCGACCTGCGCGGCTTCAGCGACGGCGACGGTGCCCCGCAGACCGCCGACGTGCTGCGCGAGTTCCTCATCGCGCTCGGGGTCCCGGCCCGCGAACTCCCCGAGACGCAGGGCGCGTTGGCCGCCGCGTACCGGGCGCGCACCGAGCGCCGCGGCCACCTCGTCGTCCTCGACGACGCCCGCACCGCCGACCAGGTCCGCCCGCTGCTCCCGGCGGGGCCCGGCAGCGCGGCCCTGGTCACCTCGCGGTTGCGCCTGGAGGGACTCGCGGTCAGCGAACTCGCCCGCACCGTCGGCATCGACGTCCTCGACGGCCGCGCGTCCACCGCCCTGCTGGCCGCCGCCACCGGCGCCGGGGACCGGCTCGCCGCCGAACCGGACGCCGCGGCCCGGCTGGCCGCGCTCTGCGACGGACTGCCGCTCGCGCTGCGCGTCGTCGCGGCCCGGGTCAACGCCCGGCCCGGCCGCACCCTGTCCGACCACGCCGACGACCTGGCCGACGAGCAGCGCAGGCTGGGGCTGCTCGACGCCGGCGACACCGGGGTCGCGGCAGCGCTCCGGCTCACCCTGCGCGCCCTGCCCGCCGACGCCCGCCTGCTCTTCGAGCACCTCGGCGCCGTGCCGGGGCCCGAGTTCGACCGGTACGCGGCCGCCGCCCTCACCGCGCTGCCGCCCGCCGACGCGGCCGCCGCCCTGTCCCGGCTCGCGGACGCCCACCTGGTCACCGAGCGGGCACCGGGCCGGTACGCGATGCACGATCTCGTCCGGCTCTACGCGCGCGGCCTGTGCCCGGACGCGGCCGCCCCGGCCGCCGAACGGCCCGCGCCACCCGAGCCGTTGGTCCGCCTCCTCGACCACTACCTGCACACCGCGCTGCGGGCCGCCGCCGCGGCCGAGCCCGACGACCGGCCCTGCTGCGTGCCGCCGTCCGACGTGCGGCCGGACCTCGGCGGGCCCGCTCCGGCCGACCGGGCGAGCGCCCTGGCCTGGTACGCGGCCGAGCGCGAGAACCTCGCTGCGGCCGCCGTCGCCGCCCACGACGCGGGGCTCGACGACCGGGCCTGGCGACTCGTGGTGCTCCAGTGGCCGTACATCGTCGGGTACGTGCGCGACGGCTGGGCGCCCCTGCTGGCCACGGGCCTCGCGGCCGCCGTCCGGCTCGACGACCCGGACGCCGAGTCACGGATCCGCGCCCTGTTCGGCTGGGTGCTCACCGAGGAGGGGCGGCTCGGCGAGGCCCTCGACCACCTCGAACTCGCGCCGCCGCTCGCCGCCCGCGCGGGCGACTCGTCCAGCGAGGCGACGGCCCTGGTCAATCTGGCCATCGCCATGGACCGGGGCGGCGCGTGCGGCACCGAGTCGCTGGCCCATGTGGCGCGTGCCGTCGCGCTCGCCCGCGCCGACGGCGACGTCCTGACCGAACTCCTCGCCCTGGAGCACCAGGCACGCCAGCTCGCCTCCCGCGCCGACCACCACGGCGTACTGGCCTGCACGGAGCGGGGTCTGTCGCTGCCCGGCGCGGCCGCCGACGAGGGTCTCGCCCCGCTGCGCCAGATCCTGCTGCGCGTCTCGCGGGGCGCCGCCCTGCACGCGCTGGGCGACGCCGAAGCGGCTCGCGCGTGCCTGCGCCGGGCGCACGAGGACGCCCTGGAGCGGGGTTTCGAGCGGGGGGTGCGCGAGGCGAAAGCCCAGCTCGCACGGGGCGACAGCGGAACGGCGACGGGGCGTTAGCGCGGGAACGACAGGACGGCGACGGCGGCGGGCACTGTAGTGATCACAGCGGCCGACGGACCAGCGGACGGCCGCGCAGAACGTCATCACAGCGGCCGACGCACCAGCGGACGGCCGCACAGAACCGGGGGAGAACCACCGTGACCCGCACGCGCAGCACCGCCCGCACCACCGTCCTCGCCACCGCCGTCGCCGTGCTCGGCCTCGCCCTGACCGCCTGCAACGGCGCCGACACCGACGGCGCCACCAAGGACGAGGGCGCCGCCTCCCCGGCCGCGGCGAGCGCGACCGCGAGCACCGGTACCGACAGCGGCACCACCACCAGCACCAGCGGCGGCGGCAGCGACAGCAAGGCGTCGCCCGCCTCGAACTCCTCGAAGGGCGGCGGCAGCGCCGCGTCCGCCCCCGAGTGCAAGGTCACCTCGCTCCGCTACACCCTGGAGCGCAAGAACCCCGAGCAGCAGGGCGACCACCTGCTGATCAAGGCCGTCAACACGTCCGGCGCCGCCTGCACCGTGCAGAAGTTCCCGGTCGTCACCCCCGGCGACGCCAACGGCGACGTCCCGGTGGCCAAGGACGACGAGCAGCCCGCGCAGCCGCTGCTCGTCGCGGCCGGTGCCACGGTCTACTCGGCGCTGCCCGTCTACCAGGAGGTCAAGGCCGAGGACGACTACTTCACGTCGCTGCGCCTGTCCCTGGTCATGAACGACGCCGACGCCTCGGGCGCGTCCGTCACGCTGAAGACGCCCGGCGAGGTCGAGTACGCGGGCAAGCGCGCCGACGGCATCGAGGTCCTGTCGTGGAACTCCCGTATGCCGTACGCCGGCTGACCGTTGCGCTCAGGCCCGCCACACGTGCCCCGTCGTCGAGTCCACCCGCTCCGGCACGGGGTCGTGGGCGTCGCCCGTCGACGACGTGCCGGTGGGCTCCAGGAGGAGGATCGCGGTGCCGGGGGCCGCGTGCGGCTTGTGCCAGGTGCCGCGGGGGACGGTGAAGACGCAGCCGCGCGGCAGGACCACCGCGCGCTCACCGGCCGGCTCCCGCAGATGGATCGTGAGCTCGCCCTCGACGACGAGGAAGAACTCGTCGGTGTCCTCGTGGACGTGCCAGACGTGCTCGCCCTCGGCCTTGGCGAGGCGGACGTCGTAGTCGTTGACGGTGGTGACGATGCGGGGGCTCCACATCGCGTCGAAGGTCTTCAGGACCGCGTCGAGCGCAACAGGTTCCATGCCGCTCATTCTGCTGCGGCACCGCGCGTCAGGGGCCCGTACGGCCCAACGGCCCGGCCTCGCTCCCGGGGAACGCCGGGTCCGGCAGCTCCGGCGCGTCCAGGAACTCGATGACCGCGAGCGCCAGCACCGCGCACACCGCGATCCAGGCGACGACCGCGCCCGTCGGGTAGTTCCAGGCGAGCAGCACGGCCGCGGCGACCGCGGCCACCGTCCAGTTCAGCCACGTACGCATCCGGTGCACCCACGGTCCGACCGGCCCGATCGTGCCCACGCCGGTGGCCTGCCGTACGGAGCCGATCGCGCCGCGCCAGCCGCCGCGCACCGCCCGCGCCCAGCGCCCGGGGCCGCCCAGCCAGGCCGCGAGGGCCACGACGACGCCGAGCACCGCGACGACGCGGACGCCGGTGCGCAGGAAGCGGACGAGGGTGTCGTAGACCGAACCGGCCGCGGGCCGTGAGACGTCGGGCGGCAGCGCGTCGAGGTAGAAGGAGCGCCCCAGCCAGAGGGCGAGGCCGAGGACGAGCGCGCCGACCGCGACGGCGAGGGCCGCCCCGACCAGGGCCCGGCGCCGCCGCCCGGCGAGCAGCACGCCGCCCACCACGAGCAGCGCGACGATCAACGGCAGCACCCAGGACAGGAGTTGGAGGAGGCGGAAGCCCTTCTTCGCCTTGGCGAGCGTGCCCGTGGACTGCATGAGGGTGATGGTGGTGTGGACCTCGGGGATCTTCGCCGCGACGGTCAGGCCGTTGTCGACGAGCGCCTGCTTGACCTTCTCGACGACCGGCGCGAGATCGAGGGTGACCTCGCCGTCCTCGACCTGGACGGCGCCGTCCCCGTTGCCGGTGAGCGCCTTGTCGACGGCGGCGTGGGCGGTGCGGTTGAGCTGCTTCCACACGGTGGCGAACGCGGGGCTGGAGACGAACTTCTCGGCCGTCGTGCGCACGAGCGACGTGAGGCCGCTGGTGATCGCGCCGCTCGCCGGTCCGATCGCCTTCTCCAGGAGGGGACGCTCGTCGGGGGCGACGTCGCTCAGCAGGTCGTCGACGTCGATCTGCCGCATGACCGCGGTGGTGACCCGGTTCGCGACGGCGTCCTGCACGTCCGGATCGGAGGCCAGGGGTTCCATCGTGGCGACGTACCGGTCCGTGTCGCCGATCATCGAGTCGGCCCAGACGGCCACGGCGCTCAGCGGCGTGAGCACCGCCGCGAGCACGATGAGGACGACCGCGAGCGCGGTCTTCCAGCGCGGGTGCCGGGGGACACGCGGCGCCGCGGCCTCGGCCTCCAGCTGGCTCACCCGGGCGCGCAGCGCGGCAAGTTCGTCGTCCCTGGTCATGTCCCAAGGAGACGGGCGAACCCCGTGCGCCGCGCGCCGGGCTACTGCAAACGGGCGCTACGGGCCGCTCAGCGCAGCGGGCTGCCCAGCAGCGCCTTGGTGGCCGGAGCGGCCAGATCGTGCGGGTTCACGGCGACGGAGCCGGTGGCGGTGATGCCGGTGGCGGTGGCGGGGAAGGTCCAGACGGCGCCCTCGGAGGCGTTCTCCGCGGTGGCGGAGACGGCCAGGTCGCGCCGGCCGTCGCCGTTCAGGTCGAGCAGCGCGCAGTCCGCGCCGAACCTGTCGCCGGTCTCGGCGACCCCGGGGACGCCCGCCGTGTTCTGGTTGAGGACCTGCGAGCCGGTGCCGGTGAGCCCGGTCGCGGTGCCGTGCAGCAGCGCGAAGCTGCCCGCGTCGGTCTTGCCGCCGAAGTCCTCGCCCGCGATGCCGAGCGCGACCTCCGCCTTCCCGTCGCCGGTGATGTCGGCGACGGCGACGCACGAGCCGAGCCGGTCGCCTTCCTCCTGGGCGCCGTAGAAGCCGGGCAGCGACTGGTCGAAGACCTGGACGCGCTCGCGGGACAGTCCGTCGGCCGCGCCGAGGGCGACGGTCACCGCGCCCGACTCGTCGCCGTCGGAGCCGTCGCCGTCGGCGCTGACCACGTCGTCGTAGCCGTCGCCGTTCACGTCGCCGACCGCGAGGGAACCGTGGGCGCCGAACGCGAAGCCCTTCTTGAAGCCCGAGGCACCGCCGTACAGCACGGAGTTCGCGTTCGTTCCGTCGCCGCCGTACGAGTAGATGGCGAGGTCGTCGCGGCCGTCGCCGTTGATGTCACCGACGGACTTGCCGACGGCGGGACCCGCGAGGGAGTGCGGGCCGTCGACGCACTCGTCGGTGGCGGCGCAGGACGCGTCCTCGGCGCCGTAGCCCCACCACTGGGACCTGTCGATGAAGTCGCCCTTGGCGGCGGGCACTCCGGCGCGCGAGAGGGGGCCCTTGAACAGGGCGGCCTGCTGGTCGACCGGGTCGTCGCCGAACGCGGTGATGCCCGCGAACAGGGCGAGGTCGGTCTTCCCGTCGCCGTCGAAGTCGCCGGCCTGCGGCGAGCGCCCGTACGTGGGGATCGCGGTGCCGCCGGTGAGCCCGGTCGCCGAGCCCCACACGACGACGCTGCCCGCGGTGGCGGCCCGGGAGCCGATGACGAGGTCGCTGTAGCCGTCGCCGTCCAGGTCGCCCTTGGTGACGTACTGGCCGAACGACTGCTTGGCGGTGGCCGCGCCGGGGATGCCGGTCGTGGAGCGGGACAGCAGCTTCTTGCGGGTCGGGGCGATGCCCTGCGCGGAGCCGTAGGTCACCGCGACATAGCCGGCGGCGGCCTGGCCGGAGACGGTGCCGCCGGGTGCGGCGGAGACGAGGTCGGCGTAGCCGTCGCCGTTGAAGTCGTCCACCGCGTCCGCCCTGCCCGCGGTGGCGGCCTGGGCCGGCGCGAGCGACAGGGCGGTGAGGCCGCTGCCGACGAGGACGGCGGCGGCCAGCGACGCGGCCATCCGGGTTCGTGCCTGAGCCATGGGGGGTTCCTTCGGTCGTTGGTTCACGTCCACCCCATGGGACCCACGGCTCACCCGAACGGTTGCACGAACCATCGAACCGGCCTATGTCCGCAGGGTGTTGAGCACGGAGCGCGCCTGGTGGTCGGCGCCGAGCCGGTTCGGGTGCAGCGGTACGGCGAGGAACGGCGGCTCGGAGCTCAGCGGCACGAACCCCTCGACCCACCGGGCGCCCGGCCCCTGGCACACGTCGTGCCCGACGCTGCCGCTGTACGTGTCGACGAAGCCGGCGCCCGCCTCCTTCGCGGCCGAACGCAGCATCGCGTTCAGCTCCTTGAGCTTCTCGCCGAGCCACATCAGGTCGCCGTCGTGGGCCTGCACGGACGGGTAGCAGCCGTGGTCGACGGGGACACCGGCCAGGTAGTCGACGACGAGCACCGTCGCGTCGTCGGCGGCCGCGCCCCGCACGTCCTCGATGGCCCGTACGAGCTGGGGTTCGGCCTCGGCGATCCGCCGGGTCATCAGATCGGTGCCGTCGGGCCGCACCCAGCCGGACCTGCAGTCCTTGCCGAGCGGCGCGGGCAGCTTCAGGGCGGCGAGCGGTTCCAGGGGCGGCAGCAGGTTGAAGCAGCCGAGGGCGGCGCCCGCGAGCCCGATGTCGTTGCCGCCGAACCCGAAGGTGACGAGGTCGGTGCTCTTCGAGACCCGCTTCAGCTGCGGCTCGTTCACGCCGTCGAGCAGACCGGGTACGTACGTGACGTCCTGCGCGGTCCGCAGGTGCGCGGAGGTCGCGGCGCCGCAGGTGGCGTCCTTGAAGCGCACCGTCTTCAGGGCCTTCGCGACCTGCCGCGGGTAGTTCCAGCCGGACTGGGCGCAGCCGCTGGGCGCCTGGTCGGTCCGGATGCCCACGGGTGTGACGTCGGCGCTCCACGAGTCGCCGAGCGCGACGTACTCCTGGTAGCGGGGCGCCGCGTCCGCGCCCGCCGGCTGCGCGCCGAGGAGCAGGGGCGCGGTGGCCAGGGCGAGGGCGAGCAGGCGGCGGGGACGGCGGTGTCTCACGGGGCGTTACCTCCGGGCACGGTGCGTGACGGTCCTGCGCATCCACTCACCCGGCGGGGCGTACGCGCATCGTGTTCGCGCCGAATTCACCCGGCCGGGCCCGAGCGGGGTCCGGGCGGCCGCTTCCGGGCACTCATCGACGTATGCGCTACGAAGTTCGAGAACGACTCTTCGCCGTGGGCGAGGACTACTGGATCGAGGACGAGAACGGCCGCAAGGCGTTCCTCGTCGACGGCAAGGCGATGCGCCTTCGGGACACCTTCGAGCTGAAGGGGCCCGACGGCCGCGTCCTCATCGACATCCACGAGAAAATGCTCTCCCTGCGCGACACGATGGTGATCGAGCGCGGGGACGAGCCGCTGGCCAAGGTGAAACGCAAGCGCCTGTCGCTGCTGCGCAACCACTACCGGGTCGAACTCGCCGACGGCAGCACGGAACTCGACGTCAGCGGAAAGATCCTGGACCGCGAGTTCGCCGTCGAGTACGAGGGCGAACTCCTCGCCGAGATCTCCCGGCGCTGGCTGCGGGTGCGCGACACGTACGGCGTGAACGTGGTCCGCGACGACGCCGACCCGGCGCTGCTCATCGCGGTGGCGGTATGCGTGATCCACCTGGCCGAGAAGGACAGAGGAGTCATCGACTGACCGACCCGCCACCCGCCGCCCCGGGCAGTCCGCCGCCGGGGGGCGGCAGGGTGGGCGAGGCGGCCCCGGCGCGGGGCGAGCGCTCCGACAGGGCCGCACCCCGGCCCCGCCCCGACCGGTCAGCACCCCGCCCGTCAAGAACGCCGCGGCACATCCATCCCCAGCAACCGGTCCTTCAGCGCCGGGAACTGCTCCCGCGTCACCCCGACCCGCCCCGGATCGAACGACACCCGCAGCACTTCCTCCCCGGCCCCCGCCTCCGCGAGCACCTCTCCCCACGGATCCACCACGATGCTGTGCCCCGCCTGCGGCACCCCCGCGTGCGTCCCGGCCCCCGCACACGCCACCACGTACGCCTGGTTCTCGACGGCCCGCGCCTGCGCGAGCAGCGTCCAGTGCGACCGCCGCCGCTCCGGCCACCCGGCCGACACGATCAGCGTCTCGGCCCCCCGGTCGACCAGCCCCCGGTACAGCTCGGGGAACCGCAGGTCGTAGCAGGTGCTCAGGCCGACGACCGTCTCCGGCAGCCGTACCGTGACCAGCTCACGCCCCGCGCTCATCAGCACGGCCTCACCCTTGTCGAAGCCGAACCGGTGGATCTTGCGGTAGGTGGCGGCGAGTTCGCCCTCGGGCGAGAAGACCAGCGCGGTGTTGTAGAGCGGCCCGTCCGGGTCGCGTTCCGGGATCGATCCGGCGTGCAGCCACACCCCGGCGTCCCGCGCGGCCTTCGCCATCGCCTCGAACGTCGGTCCCTCCAGCGGCTCGGCCTCCGCCGCGAACAACTCGTAGGCGAACGCCCCGGTCGTCCACAGCTCCGGCAGCACGACGAGGTCCGCGGACCCGGCCTGATCCCGTACCAGTGAACTGACGCGCTCACGCCGCGCGTCGACCGATTCGTCCTCGTTTACTGCGATCTGGATGAGGGAGGCGCGCACACTACCACCGTCCTGGCATTCGAGCCGTCAACACGGGCCTACGATCGTCACACGAAAGCACTGCCGGGGTGCCCCCAGGCAGCGTAACTTCTTAACCACCCATTGCCACTGCCGCCCATTTCATTGCCCGCACACCGCTCCTCGAGGGGTCCCCTTCCGTGAGTCTCCACCCCAGCCTTCAGACCTACGCCGACGCCTGGACCCACTCCGTGGAAGCGATATCCGAGCTGGTCACGCCGCTCGCTGAGGGTGAGTGGAGCCGCGCGACCCCGTGCCCGGGCTGGTCGGTCCGCGACATCGTGTCCCATGTCATCGGCGCGGACTGCGAGATGCTCGGCGACCCCCGCCCGATCCACACGCTGCCCCGCGACCTCTACCACGTACAGACCGAGACGCAGCGGTACCACGAGGTGCAGGTCGACGTCCGCCGCCACCACACGGCGCCGGAGATGGTCTCCGAGCTGGAGTACACGATCATCCGCCGCTCGCGGCAGATCAGGAACGAGACGCGGGCCCCCTCCGCCCTCGTGCGCGGGCCGCGCGCCGTCGAGGAGACCCTCGAATTCGCCATGCGCAGGCGGGCGTTCGACATCTGGGTGCACGAGCAGGACCTGCGCCGGGCCCTCGGCAAGCCGGGCAACCTGGACGCGCCGGGCGCGTACGTCACCCGCGACATGCTGCTCGCGGTGCTCCCGAAGGTCGTCGCGAAGGACGCGGGCGCCCCGGCCAACTCGGCGGTCGTCTTCGACATCCACGGCCCGGTCGAGTTCCTGCGCACGGTCCGCGTCGACGCGGACGGCAAGGGCACGATCGACGGCGCCCCCTCCCTCGGCCCGGCGGCGACGCTGGCCACGGACTGGGAGACGTACGTCCGGCTCTCCTGCGGCCGCGTCACCCCCGAGGCGGTGGCCGACCACATCAAGATCGAGGGCGACACGGACCTGGCGGCGGCGATCCTGCGCTCGATGGCGGTCACCCCGTAACACCGGCCCCCCGGCCGATCCGCCGCCCGCACCGGCTGCCGCCCCGCCGCTCCGGGCAGCCCGCCGCCACCTGGGCGGCAGGCGGGCAAGGCGGCTCCCCGGCACGGGACGAGCGCTCCGAAGAGGCCCGCGCTCCCGCCCGGCTGAGCACCCCGGTCCGGCCCGCCGCTCAGACAGGCACGTGCACGGACGCCACCCGCGACGCGACGAGCCGCTCCCGTTCCACCCGGGCCGCCCGCCCGCGCAGCCGCAGGATCTGGCTCACCCCGAGCGCCTGGAGCACGAACACCACCGAGAAGGCCACGCGGTAGTTGTCGCCGGTGGCGTCGAGCAGCACGCCCACCGCGAGCAGTGTCGTCATCGAGGCGACGAACCCGCCCATGTTCACGATCCCGGAGCCCGTGCCCTGGCGCTCCGGCGGATTCGCGGGCCGCGCGAAATCGAAGCCCAGCATCGACGCGGGGCCGCACGCCCCCAGCACCACGCACATCACCAGGAGCAGCCACATCGGCGACCGGCCCGGCCAGACGATCGGCGTCGCCCACACCACGGCGGTCGCCCCGACGGTGCCGAGCGCCAGCGGGAGCCGCGCCCTGTGGTGCCGCGCCACGATCTGCCCGTAGATCAGGCCCACGACCATGTTGGAGAGCACGACCAGCGTCAGCAGCTCGCCCGCGGTCCCCCGCGACAGGCCCTGCGCCTCCACGAGGAACGGCAGGCCCCACAGGAGCAGGAACACCATCGCCGGGAACTGCGTCGTGAAGTGCACCCACAGTCCGAGCCGCGTCCCGGGCTCCCGCCAGGACGCCGCGATCTGCGCCCGCACGAACGCGGCCCCCTTGTGCGCGGCCGGTACCGGCGGCGGCTCGTGCCCCTCGGGGTGGTCCTTCAGGAACAGCAGCATCAGGACGAGGACGAGGACGCCGAGCAGCGCGCTGCCCGCGAACGCGGCCTCCCAGCCGACGCCGTGCAGCAGCCGCGCCAGCACCAGCGTCGAGATCAGGTTGCCGGCCATGCCGACGAGCCCGGCCAGCTGCGCGACCAGCGGCCCGCGCCGCGCGGGGAACCAGCGCGTGCCGAGCCGCAGCACGCTGATGAACGTCATGGCGTCGCCGCAGCCGAGCAGCGCGCGCGAGGCGAGCGCCATCCCGTACGACGAGGAGAACGCGAAGCCCAGCTGTCCGACGGTGAACAGGACCACACCGAAGGTGAGGACGCGCTTCGTGCCGAGCCGGTCGACCATCAGGCCGACGGGTATCTGCATGCCCGCGTACACGAGCAGCTGGAGGATCGAGAACGTGGACAGCGCCGAGGCGTTGATGTGGAACCGCTCGACGGCGTCGAGGCCCGCGACACCGAGCGAGGTGCGGAAGATGACCGCGACGAAGTAGACGGCGACGCCGATCGACCACACGGCGACGGCCCGGCGGCCGCCAGGCGGATCGCCGGGCAGCCGCACGGCGGAGGACGAGGCGGTGGAACTCATCGCACGTCACCCCGCGCCAGGCTCTGGAACCAGCCCACGTGCCGGTGGACGACGGCGACGGCCGCGTCCGTGTCGCCGGAGCGCAGCGCGTCGAGGAGTTCGCCGTGCTCGGCGAGGGTCTTGGCGATGCGGTCGGGGTGGGAGTGCATCACGGCGACGCCCATCCGCAGCTGCCGGTCGCGCAGTTGGTCGTAGAGGCGGGACAGGATCGCGTTGCCGCCGCTGCGGACGATCTCCGCGTGGAAGCAGCGGTCGGTGGCGGCGGCCTCGGCGAAGTCCCCGGCGGCCGCCTGCCCGCGCTGGACCTCCAGGAGTTCCGCGAGGCGGGCCAGGAGCGCCGGTGAGGCGGGCACGGCCTTGCGGACCGCGTGCTCCTCGACGAGCAGCCGGGTCTCCACGACGTCCGTGATCTCCTGCGCGGAGACGGGCAGCACCAGGGCGCCCTTCTTCGGGTAGAGCCGCAGGAGCCCCTCGACCTCCAGCTTGAGCAGCGCCTCGCGCACGGGGGTGCGGGACACCCCGACGGCCTCGGCGAGCTCGCCCTCGGTGAGCAACGTCCCACCCTCGTAACGGCGTTCGAGCACACCGCTCTTGACGTGGTCGTAGACCCGCTCGGCGGCGGGCTGGCGCTTCTCGGTGATCTGTTTGTCGGTGACACGCTTGGCGACGGCTGGCGAGGGCATGCGCACATCATAGATACAACACGTACGCAACCCTGACCCGGTCCACGATGCGGGACACCGACCGGCAGTCGCGTCAGGAGTCGCATCCTGTGCGTTTTCTGGGCAACCACTCACCCGCCCCAGATGTCTCACTTACGCGCGGCCTCGCTCAAGAGCCCGCGCCCTAGGGGCATTTGGAGCGTTTAAGTTGAAAACTCGCATAGCGGGCATCTCCGTTCTCGTCGCGGGAACGATGCTCACCGGCGGAGCACTGACCACCTCCGCACAGGCCGCGACGCTGGCCACCCCCACGATCGCCGCCAAGGGCGGGTTCGTGATGAACAACGGGACGGGCACGACCCTGTTCACCAAGGCCGCGGACACGCGCCGGTCGACCGGCTCCACCACCAAGATCATGACGGCCAAGGTGGTGCTGGCCCAGAAGAACCTCAACCTGGACGCCAAGGTCACGATCTCGAAGGCGTACAGCGACTACATCGTCAGGAACAACGCCTCGTCCGCCCGGCTCATCGTCGGCGACAAGGTCTCCGTCCGCTCGCTCCTGTACGGCCTGATGCTGCCGTCGGGCTGTGACGCGGCGTACGCGCTCGCGGACAAGTTCGGCTCGGGCACCACGCGCGCCGCCCGCGTGAAGTCCTTCATCGGCAAGATGAACAAGTCGGCGGCCGACCTGGGCCTGAAGAACACGCACTTCGACTCGTTCGACGGCATCGGCCAGGGCTCGAACTACTCGACGCCGCGCGACCTCACCAAGATCGCGTCGTCGGCGATGAAGAACTCGACGTTCCGCACGGTCGTCAAGACCAAGTCGACGAAGCAGAAGGTCACGACGAAGTCCGGCGGCTACCGCTACATGTCGTGGTCCAACACGAACACCCTGCTCGGCACCTACACCGGCGCGATCGGCGTGAAGACGGGCTCCGGCCCCGAGGCCGGCTACTGCCTCGTCTTCGCGGCGACCCGCAACGGCAAGACGGTCATCGGCACGGTGCTCAAGTCGACGTCGGTCTCCGCCCGCACGTCGGACGCCAAGAAGCTGATGGACTACGGCTTCAAGAAGTAGGACCCGCTCACGTCGAAGGGCGCCCTCCCGGCGGGGTGGGCGCCCTTCTCCGTCACTTCCTCAGGCCCGAGGGCCCGGGCCCGGCAGGCCCTAGCTCCAGGTGATCAGGCGCTTGGGGCGCTCCAGGATCGCCGCGACGTCCGCGAGGACCTTGGAGCCCAGCTCCCCGTCCACCAGGCGGTGGTCGAAGGAGAGCGCGAGCGTCGTCACCTGACGCGGCTTGACCTTGCCCTTGTGGACCCACGGCTGCGGCTTGATCGCGCCGACGGCGAGGATCGCCGACTCGCCCGGGTTCAGGATCGGCGTACCGGTGTCGACGCCGAAGACGCCGACGTTGGTGATGGTCACCGTGCCGCCCTGCATGGCACCCGGCGACGTCTTGCCCTCACGGGCGGTCGCCACCAACTCGCCGAGCGCGGCGGCCAGTTCGGGCAGCGTCTTGGCGTGCGCGTCCTTGATGTTCGGCACGATCAGACCGCGCGGCGTGGCCGCGGCGATGCCCAGGTTCACGTAGTGCTTCTGGACGATCTCCTGGTGGGCCTCGTCCCAGGCCGCGCTGATCTCCGGGTTCCGCTTGATCGCGACGAGCAGCGCCTTGGCGATGAGCAGCAGCGGATTGACCCGCAGCCCGGCCATGTCCTTGTCGGCCTTCAGCTCCTCGACGAGCTTCATCGTGCGCGTCACGTCGACCGTCACGAACTCCGTGACGTGCGGCGCGGTGAACGCGGACCCGATCATCGCCTGCGCGGTCGCCTTGCGGACGCCCTTGATCGGGATCCGGGTCTCGCGCACGGTGTCGTACGACGCGACGGGCGCGGCCGGGACGGCGGCGGGCGCCGGAGCGGCCTGCTCCACCACCTCGGGTGCGGCGGCGGGCGCCGCGGGCGCGACGGCCGCGTGCACGTCCGCACGCGTGATGATCCCGTCCGGGTTCGACGGGATCACGGTGGCGAGGTCGACGCCGAGGTCCTTGGCGAGCTTGCGCACCGGCGGCTTGGCCAGCGGCCGGGTCAGCGTCGGCGTCCCGTTGGCCACGGTCTCCGGCGCGGCGCCCTTGCGGGCCCGCCGCTTCGTCGACGACTCGGCGACGCCGTAGCCGACGAGCACGGGCTGCCGCCCGGTCGGCGCGGCCTCCTCCACGGCCTCCACGGCCTCGGCCGCCACCGCGACCGGCTCGGGCGCGGGGGCCGGCGCCTCGCCCGCCACGTCCACAGAGATGATCACCTGGCCGACGTCGACCGTCGTGCCCTCGGGGAACAGCAGCTCCCGCACCACACCGTCGTACGGGATCGGCAGCTCGACGGCCGCCTTCGCCGTCTCGACCTCGCAGACGACCTGCCCGTCCTCGACGGTGTCGCCCGGCTGCACGTACCACTTGAGGATCTCGGCCTCGGTCAGGCCTTCGCCCACGTCCGGCATCTTGAATTCACGAGCCATGATTCAGCCCCCTCTCAGTACGCCAGCGAGCGGTCGACAGCATCGAGTACCCGGTCGAGCCCCGGCAGATACTCGTCCTCCAGACGCGCCGGCGGATACGGCGCGTGGTAGCCGCCGACCCGCAGCACGGGCGCCTCCAGGTGGTAGAAGCACCGCTCGGTGATCCGCGCCGCGAGCTCCGCGCCGGACCCGAGGAAGACGGGAGCCTCGTGCACGACGACGAGCCGCCGCGTCTTCTCCACCGACTTCTGTACGGAGTCGAAGTCCATCGGCGAGATCGAGCGCAGGTCGAGGACCTCCAGGGACTTGCCCTCCTCCTGCGCCGCCGCGGCCGCCTCCAGGCAGACCTTCACCATCGGCCCGTACGCGGCCAGCGTCAGGTCGCTGCCCTCGCGCGCCACGTGCGCCCCGTGCAGCGGGGCCGGGATCGCCTCGGTGTCGAGCTCGCCCTTGTCCCAGTAGCGCCGCTTCGGCTCGAAGAAGATCACCGGGTCGTCGCTCTGGATGGCCTGCTGCAACATCCAGTACGCGTCGCTGGAGTTGGACGGCGTGACCACCTTGAGGCCCGGGACGTGCGCGAACAGCGCCTCCGGCGACTCACTGTGGTGCTCGACCGCGCCGATGCCGCCGCCGTACGGGATACGGATGACGACCGGCGTCTTGACCTTGCCGAGCGCGCGGGCGTGCATCTTCGCGAGCTGCGTGACGATCTGGTCGTACGCGGGGAAGACGAAACCGTCGAACTGGATCTCCACGACGGGCCGGTAGCCGCGCAGCGCGAGGCCGATCGCGGTGCCGACGATGCCGGACTCCGCGAGCGGGGTGTCGATGACCCGCTCCTCGCCGAAGTCCTTCTGGAGTCCGTCCGTGACGCGGAAGACGCCGCCGAGCTTGCCGACGTCCTCGCCCATGACGAGGACCTTCGGGTCGTTCTCCAGCGCCGTGCGCAGGGACTCGTTGATCGCCTTGGCGATCGGAAGCTTCTGTACCGCCATGACCGTCAGGCCTCCCCGTCAGCGAACGACGCCTGGTAGGCGGCGAATTGGGCCCGCTCCTCGTCGACGAGCGCGTGCCCGTCCGCGTACACGTTCTCGAAGATGGCCAGGTGGCCCGGGTCCGGCATGGCCCGTACGACCTCACGGACGCGCTTGCCGAGCGCCTCGCTCTCGACGTCGAGGTCCGCGAAGAACGCCTCGTCCGTGTCGGTCCGCGTCTCCAGGTAGGAGCGCAGCCGCAGGATCGGGTCCTTCGCCTCCCACGCCTGGCGCTCCTCGTCGGCCCGGTACTTCGACGGGTCGTCGGAGGTGGTGTGCGCGCCCATCCGGTAGGTGAACGCCTCGACGAGGGTCGGGCCCTCGCCGTTGCGGGCACGCTCCAGGGCCCAGCGGGTCACCGCGAGGCACGCGAGGACGTCGTTGCCGTCGACGCGCACGCCCGGGAAGCCGAAGCCCTGCGCGCGCTGGTAGAGCGGAGCGCGCATCTGGCGCTCGGTGGGCTCGGAGATCGCCCACTGGTTGTTCTGGCAGAAGAACACGACCGGGGCGTTGTAGACCGCGCCGAAGTTGAAGGCCTCCAGGACGTCGCCCTGGCTGCTCGCGCCGTCACCGAAGTACGCGATCACGGCCGAGTCCGCGCCGTCCTTGGCGACGCCCATGGCGTAGCCGGTGGCGTGCAGCGTCTGCGAGCCGATGACGATCGTGTACAGGTGGAAGTTGTTGCTGTTCGGGTCCCAGCCGCCGTGGTTCACACCGCGGAACATGCCGAGCAGGTTCGTCGGGTCGACACCGCGGCACCAGGCGACGCCGTGCTCGCGGTAGGTCGGGAAGACGTAGTCGTCCTCGCGGGTGGCCCGCCCGGAGCCGATCTGGGCGGCCTCCTGGCCGAGCAGCGACGCCCACAGGCCCAGCTCGCCCTGGCGCTGGAGCGCGGTGGCCTCGGCGTCGAAGCGACGGGTCATCACCATGTCGCGGTACAGACCGCGCAGCTCGTCGTCGGTGACATCGGCGACGTACCGGTCGTACGTGGCGTTCTTGACGCGCTTGCCCTCGGGGGTCAGGAGCTGGATCAGCTCCGGCCCGCCGGGGGACTTCTTCGTCCCGGAAGACGTCCCGGAAGACTTCTTCGCAGCAGCCCGCTTGCGCGGCGGCCGTGCCTGCTGCGCAGCGGCAGTGCTGTCAGCACTGTCTACGGTCACGTGTGCTCCTCCGTCGGTCCGGCCCCCGGGATTGCCGGATGGCCAGTCGGCTCGGCTCGCCTGATCCGTCCACGCACGGGGTGGGTGCGCTGATAACGGGTACAGGCGTGACTGGAAAGAACTTGTTCGCGTCCCGGCATGCACCCTTCACCCAGCACGTTACCCAGTGGGCCACACATCTGCGAAACCCCATCTGACCTGCGATTTTGCTTGGATTTCCAACTAACTGGTTGATTGGATTTCCTAGTAATCGCACGCGGGACGGAGCGTCGCAGGTCACAGCATGTGCGACCGGCACCGGTCTCAGCCTGGCAGGGGGCCGGAACACCGGCACGTTATCCCGGTCACCCGGGGCGCGGGAAGACTTCGTGTGTGAGACTGAATCCGTGCGCGAAGACGGAAAAATCCATGTATTTCTGCTCGACGACCACGAAGTGGTCCGGCGCGGCGTCCACGAGCTGCTCTCCGTGGAGGACGACATCGAGGTCGTCGGCGAGGCCGGTACGGCCGCCGACGCCCTGGTGCGCATCCCCGCGACACGGCCCGACGTGGCCGTTCTCGACGTGCGCCTGCCCGACGGCAGCGGGGTCGAGGTATGCCGCGAGATCCGCTCCCAGGACGAGTCGATCAAGTGCCTGATGCTGACCTCCTTCGCGGACGACGAGGCCCTCTTCGACGCGATCATGGCCGGTGCCTCGGGCTATGTGCTCAAGGCGATCCGGGGCAACGAGCTGCTCACGGCGGTACGGGACGTCGCGGCCGGCAAGTCGCTGCTCGACCCCGTCGCCACCGCCCGCGTCCTGGAGCGGCTGCGCGACGGCGGCCGCAGCAAGGAGGACGACCGGCTGTCAGGCCTCACCGACCAGGAGCGCAAGATCCTCGACCTGATCGGCGAGGGCATGACCAACCGCGCGATCGGCGAGCGCCTCCATCTCGCAGAGAAGACGATCAAGAACTATGTCTCCAGTCTGCTGTCCAAGCTGGGCATGGAGCGCCGCTCGCAGGCCGCCGCGTACGTGGCGCGCATGCAGGCCGAGAAGCGCTGACCCGTCACCCGGACGCCACCGGACACGGGACCTACGTCCCCCGTGCTGGGGGCGGGGTCCCCTTTCCCGGCACCGCGTCGGCATCGCACAGTGGTGACATGCCCTCCGACACGCAGCCGGACGACCTCCAGCGCGGCTTCGAGCTCCTCGCCCGGGTGAACTACGGGCGGGTGGCCACCAGCATGCGCGCACTGCCCTTCCTCGCCTCCGCCCGCCACATCGTGGCCGACGGCCGGCTCCTGCTGCGCCTGCACCGGGGCTACGGCTACCACGTGGCCTGCATCGGCAGCGTCGTCGCGTACGGCGCGGACAACCTGGGCGGGGAGGACCCGCGCGGCGACGGCCAGTGGTCGGTGCAGTGCGTCGGCACCTGCGAGCAGATCGAGCCGACCACCGCCGAACTCGAACTCTTCGGCCCCGCCCCGCACTTCGCGGACGGCGAGCTGTTCGACCCGGTCTACCTGCGCGTCGCCCCGCAGTTCGTGACGGTGCACGAGCTGCGGGGCGGGTCGGCGCGGGTGGTCCCGCTCGGGTAGTCCGGCCCTAGTCGGCGCCGCCGTCGGTGCCGCCGACCGCCGCCGGGTCCTGGGTGTTGCTGCCGTCGTCCGTCGGCTGGCCCGTGTCCGTGGGCTCCTCCGTCGGGTCCTGCGTCGGCTCCTGCGTCTTGGACGGGGTCTGCTTCGTCGGCTGGTTCGTCGGCTGCGTCGCGGTCTGCGACGGGGTCGCCTGGCCCGTGCTCGGCGTGTACGACGGCGAGTAGTCGCTGTTGCCGCCCGTGCTGGTGCCCGGGTCCTCGGTCTCGCCCTGCGACGTGTTCTCGTCCGACGTCTCGGTGGGCTCGTCCGTCTTCTCGGACTGCGTGGCCGTCGGCGACTGCTTGGTGCCCGGTCCCTTGTTGTTGTCGTTCTGGCTGGTGAGCGCCCAGGCGACGCCCACCGCGATCGCGATCACGGCGAGCGCGGCGACGATCCACATCTTGCCGCGGCCACCGCCGCCGCCGTGTCCGTTGCCGTCGAAGCCGCCGTCGTCGCCGCCCGGCGGGCGCAGCATCGGCTGCGCGGCCGTGCCGCCGTCGCCGGGGTGCTGCAGCGCGGTGGTACCGGCCATCCCCATGCCCATGGCCGGGGTGCTGCCGCCCTCGTGCATGTCGACCGGGCCCGTGTTCCAGGTGCCGGTGTGGCCGCCCTGCTCGTACAGCATCTGAAGCCCGTACTGGACGAGCCCGCGCATCTCCTCGGCCGTCTGGAACCGGTCGTCCGGGTCCTTGGCGAGCGAGCGCATGACAAGGCCGTCCAGCTCCGGCGGCGTCGCGTCCGACGCCTCGGAGGGCGGTACGGGGATGTCCTGGACGTGCTGGTAGACGACGGACAGCGGCGTCTCACCGGTGAACGGGGGCCGCAGCGCGAGGAGTTCGTAGAGCAGACAGCCGGTCGCGTACAGGTCGGAGCGGTGGTCGACGGCCTTGCCGAGCGCCTGCTCCGGCGACAGGTACTGGGGCGTGCCCATGACCATGCCGGTCTGCGTCATCGTCGACTGGGCGCCGTGCAGGGCGCGCGCGATGCCGAAGTCCATCACCTTCACCGCGCCGGTGTTGGTGATGATGACGTTCGCGGGCTTGATGTCACGGTGCACGATGCCGTGCTGGTGCGAGTAGGCGAGCGCCTCGAGGACACCGGAGACGATGATCAGGGCCTGCTCGGGGCCCGGCGCCTCGGCGTTCAGGAGCAGGTCGCGGATGGTGCGGCCCTCGACGAGCTCCATGACGATGTACGGAACGGTCGAACCGTTCACGTAGTCCTCACCGGAGTCGTAGACCGCGACGACGGCGTGGTGGTTCAGGCCGGCGACGGACTGCGCCTCGCGCGTGAAGCGGGCCTTGGAGACCGGGTCCTCGGCGAGGTCGGAGCGGAGCAGCTTGACGGCGACGGTGCGCCCGAGACGTACGTCCTCGGCCGCGAACACCTCGGCCATGCCGCCCCGGCCGAGTCTGTGCGTCAGCCGGTACCGGCCGTCGCCGACGAGCCCGCCGTTACCCCACATCTCCGGCGCATCTGACATACCGCCGCCAGTCGCCTCGGGGTCGGACGGGCCCTGAGCGCGCTGCTGCTGTGCCATCAGTCCTCGCCGTCGTTTCTGTCCGTGCTGCCGGATCCCTGCAAGCGGAGTACGCGCGGTTGTGAAATACGGTCTCCGTCGGGCCACGCTACAGGCTTGAGCCGGGCCCCTGTTCCGAGATGGACCGGACATCAAACCCGTTGCCGTGCACGCCTTGCAAATCGTGCGCGCAATTTCTGTGCCGGATCCATGACCGCTCCATGACTGTTCCGTCGGACTTATCCGGTAACGCTTGCGCGACTCTTCTTGCCCGTACGGTCACGGAACGGGCATCGAGCTTGACGTGTCGGTGCCCTCGGGCAGACTTGGCCGGGAATAGCTGAATTCGATCACCGGCCGCGCCGACGTCGGGGCGCCTATGGGGGACACAGAAACATGACCGAGGGCAGCGCCGGCGGCGCGCAGAACGGGCGGTACGCGGGGCGTGCCCTGGCGAACGACCGGTACCGGCTGCACGACCTGCTCGGCGAGGGCGGCATGGCTTCCGTGCATCTCGCGCACGACACCCGGCTCGACCGTCCGGTCGCCATCAAGACTTTGCACACGGAACTCGGCCGCGAGCCGGCCTTCCGTGAGCGGTTCCGGCGCGAGGCCCAGTCGGTGGCCAAGCTCACGCACACGAACATCGTCTCGGTCTTCGACTCCGGCGAGGACGATCTCGACGGGACCATCACCCCGTACATCGTCATGGAGTACGTGGAGGGCCGCCCGCTCGGCTCCGTACTCGACGAGGACGTACGGCAGTTGGGCGCGATGCCCACCGACAAGGCCCTGAAGATCACGGCCGATGTCCTCGCCGCGCTGGAGATCAGCCACGAGATGGGCCTGGTCCACCGGGACATCAAGCCGGGCAACGTGATGATGACGAAGCGCAACGTCGTCAAGGTCATGGACTTCGGCATCGCCCGCGCCATGCAGTCGGGCGTCACGTCGATGACGCAGACCGGCATGGTCGTCGGCACTCCGCAGTACCTGTCGCCGGAGCAGGCGCTCGGGCGGGGCGTGGACGCCCGCTCCGACCTCTACTCCGTCGGCATCATGCTGTTCCAACTGGTCACCGGGCGGCTCCCGTTCGAGGCGGACTCGCCGCTGGCCATAGCGTATGCGCACGTCCAGGAGGAGCCGGTGGCTCCGTCCTCGATCAACCGGGCGCTGCCGCCGGCCATCGACGCGCTCGTCGCCCGCGCCCTGAAGAAGAACCCGAACGAGCGCTTCCCGAGCGCCGAGGCAATGCGGGACGAGTGCCTGCGGGTCGCCCAGTCACTCTCGGCCGGCCCGTCCGCGGCGCCGAGCATCGTGCCGGGCGCGCAGACGTCGAGCGGCGCGGGTGTCGGCTCGGCCGTCTTCCCGCCGGTCGACCAGAACGGGGCACCGACGCCGGGCCCGGTCCAGACGCCGTACCAGCCGCAGCATCTGACGCCGAACCCGTACGGGGCGGCGACGCCGCCGCCCACCCCGCAGCCGCAGGCCGGGTACGGCTACCCGCAGCAGAGCATGCAGACCGGTTACCAGACGCCCCCGCCGGCGTCCCCGTACACGCAGCAGGGCCAGCAGACCCCGCCGCCGTACACCATCTCGCCCCAGACGGTGTCGACCACGGGCGGCTCGGGCGGCGGCGGCAAGCGCAACACCACGGTGATCGTGGCCTCGATCGTCGTCGCGCTGATCGCCATCGGCGGCCTGGTCACGGCGCTGATGATGAACGGCGACGACAGCGACGGCGGCGACGCCAAGCCGACGAAGTCGGCGGTCGCCGGGCACAAGGGCCCGGACGAGACGAAGACGATCGAGACGGACGCCTGCACCGACCCCGACATCGGCTACAACGACGAGAACAAGATCAAGGTCCCGGACTTCTACCTGAAGAACATCGACTCGGTGAAGGCGTGCTTCCGGGCGGCGGGCTGGATCCTCGAGGAGAAGTCGGTCGACGAGAACACCTATGGCGAGGGCACGGTCAAGAACCAGTGGCCCGCGCCCGACACGGAGATCGACCCGAAGGGCAAGGTCAAGATCACACTCGAGGTCTCGACGGGCAACCCGCCCAGCTGACCGGCGAACTGTGGTTGCCGGACCCGGCTGACCGGCAACCACGCGGCGTCATCGGACGATGCGCCGGGGCGCCGACTGTCAGTAGGGGTTGTACGAGAAGCTGCTGGTGCAGAGGCTCAGCAGGTCGTCCCCCTCGAACACGGCGGCCTGGATCCCCATGGCGTCTATGCCCGCCGAGTCCGTCGCACTCGTGTCCCACGACTGCTCGCCGCCGCTGCCACCCTTGTAGTGGTGCCACGACCACGCTTTTTCGCCACCGCTGTTCGTCCGCGTGACGAGGCGAATCGCCACCCCGTGGCCGTCCGCCTTGGTGTCAAGAACGCGCAGCCGCAAGGGATTCACCGTGTTTCCCCCCGTGTAGAAACCCGTGTACGCGCCGTATACAGCGCTGTAGCTGCAGTTTCCCGACGCCATCTGGGACGCCGCCGCCGGCGACGCCACCAGCGGTACCGCCAGACAGGCCAACCCTCCGGCGGTGACCACGACGGACCGTCGAACGTTCATGCAAAGCTCCCCTGGTCGGTGACGGGTGCACCGCACAGTAGATCTTCGCTCGCACCGCCTGGGGCACAGCAATCAATGTGTGCCCCAGGTCACGGCCGAACAGGCGTATACGTCGCAGACCGGCTTGGTCGCCCTATAGGTACGGGCCGCCCGAGCGGCCGCCCGCCCTCGGGTCCTCGTCCTCCTCGCCGCCGCCGACGCCGGGGGGCAGCGCGCGGCGCATCTGCTCCAGTTGGGCCCGCGCCGCCATCTGCTGCGCGAACAGGGTCGTCTGGATCCCGTGGAACAGGCCCTCGAGCCAGCCCACCAACTGGGCCTGCGCGATGCGCAGTTCCGCGTCCGTCGGGGTCGCGTCGTCCGTGAAGGGCAGGGAGAGCCGCTCCAGTTCCTCGACGAGTTCCGGCGCGAGGCCGTCCTCGAGCTCCTTGACCGAGCTGGAGTGGATCTCCTTGAGCCGCTGCCGGCTCGCCTCGTCCAGGGGCGCCACACGCACTTCTTCCAGCAGCTGCTTGATCATGCTGCCGATGCGCATCACCTTGGCCGGCTGTTCCACCATCTCCGTCACCGGGACCTCGCGGGATTCGTCGTCTCCGCCGCCGCCCAGAGCCATTCCGTCCTGGCCCACGACCAGGATCTGGGGGTTCTCCGGCGACCGTTCGTTCCTCGGCATCTCCATGCCGCCATTCTCTCGCACCGTGCTGTCACATCACCGTGGTGCCCCCGTTCTGCTCTGATCCACCGCGCTGGGGAGGCCCGAAATCCGGCGTGCCCCTTTTATTGCGTTATGTGAGGCTTGCCGTAAGCGTCATGCGGAAGCGGGCGGAAGGGGCGTGCATGCGGCGGGGACGGTGGGTGGCCGGGCTGTCGGTCGCGGCTGTGCTGCTGGTGCTGTGGGCCGGGGCCGGGGCGCCGCTCGCGCTCGCGGCCGAGCCCTCCCCGCACGGCTCCCTCGCGGGCAGCCGGGCGGGCGTGGGCCGGACACCGCCGGGGCGGACCCTGCCCTCGCCGGCGGTCACCGAGGACGCGCTGCCCCCGCCGCCCGCGGCGAGGACCAGCGCCCCCGCCTCGCCCACGCCCCGCGCCGAGCAGCCGAACGCCGCCCGGCAGACGGTGCTGCCGGACGGCGGACGGTTCGTGGACGTCCTGCCACTGGGGGCGGGGCTGCTCCTGACGGGGCTCGGCCTCGGCTTCCTGGCGCTGCGGCTGCGACGCTGAGCCCGCCGGGTCTTTCCTGACCCCTCTTGGTCCTTTTGGACCCTCCTGGCTCCTCTTAGACCCTCTTGGCTCCTCTTGGAGCCTGCACCTTCTGGCTCCTCTTGGAGCCTGGCACCTTCTGGCTTGGCGCCTTGGGCCCGGCGCCTTGCGGCCCGGCGTCTTCTGGCCTGGCGGCTTCCGGCCCGGCGTCTTCCGGCCCGGCGCCGGAGACCGCTCAGGAGCGCGTGAGCAGCACCTTGCCGATGTGGCCCGACTCCTCCAGGACGCGGTGGCCCTGCGCGGCGTCGTCCATCGGGAGCGCGCGGTCCACGATCGGCCGAACATGACCCGCCTCGACCAGCGGCCAGACGTGCTCGCGCACCGCCGCGACGACCGCGGTCTTCTCGGCGAGCGGGCGGGCCCGCAGCGTGGTGGCGGTGATGGCGCCGCGCTTGCCGAGCAACGTACCGATGTTGAGCTCGCCCTTGACGCCGCCCTGCATGCCGATGATGGCCAGGCGGCCGTTGACGGCGAGGGCGTCGACGTTGCGGTTGAGGTACTTGGCGCCCATGTTGTCGAGGATGACGTCGGCGCCCGCGCCGTCCGTCGCGGCCTTGATCTCCTCGACGAAGTCCTGCTCGCGGTAGTTGATCAGGATGTCCGCGCCGAGGCTCGCGCAGAAGTCGAGCTTCTCCTGGGTGCCCGCGGTGACCGCGACCGTCGCGCCGACCGCCTTCGCGAGCTGGATCGCCATCGTGCCGATGCCGCTGGAGCCACCGTGCACGAGGAAGACCTCGGTCGGCCGCAGGTGGGCGATCATGAAGACGTTGGACCAGACGGTGCACGTCACCTCGGGCAGCGCGGCCGCCGTGGCCAGGTCGACGCCCTTCGGCACGGGCAGCAGCTGCCCGGCGGGCACGGCGACCTTCTCGGCGTAACCGCCGCCCACGAGCAGCGCGCACACCTCGTCACCGACGGACCAGCCGGAGACCCCGGAGCCGATCTCGACGATCCGGCCCGCGCACTCCAGGCCCGGATACGGGGACGAGCCGGGCGGCGGGCTGTAGAAGCCCTGCCGCTGGAGCAGATCGGCGCGGTTGACGGCGCTGGACACCACCTCGACCAGGACTTCGCCCTCGCCGGGTACGGGATCGGGGACCTCCGTCCAGACGAGCGCCTCGGGGCCACCGGGTTCCGGAATCGTGATCGCATACATGCTCGCGAGGCTACTCCGGGGGCTTCACGGAGGCCCGGTCAGTCCTGGGGCAGCGGCTTCGCGTCGGGGGCCACCCGTCGCGTGGGCGTGACCCGCACGATCGTGATCAGCCGGTCCGTCAGTTGCAGCACCCCGACGGCCGAGTCGTCGTACCCGAGCACGCGATGCCCTCGTACGACGCTGACGACGAGGTCGTCCGTCTCCTTCGGCTTCAGGCCCACCTCGGCCTTTATCACCGGGCGCTCCACCAGATCGAGGCCGCTGCCCTGCTGGATGAGGTCCTCCATGACCATGCCCGCGTGCGGGCTGAGCACGGACAGGCCGAGCAGGCGGCCCGCCGCGCTGGCGCTGGTGATGACGGCGTCGGCGCCGGACTGGCGCAGCAGCGGCGCGTTCTCCTCCTCGCGCACACAGGCGACGATCTTCGCGCCGCGGTTCAGCTGCCGTGCGGTGAGCGTCACCAGGACGGCGGTGTCGTCGCGCTGCGTCGCGATGATGATCTTCCGGGCCTTCTGCACCTCGGCGCGGAGCAGGACGTCGCTGCGGGTCGCGTCGCCCAGGACTCCCGCGTATCCCAGGGCGTTGGCGGCGTCGATGACCTTGGCACTGGGGTCGACGACCACGATCTGCTCCGGCTTCAGGCCGGTCGTGCGCACGGTCTCCACGGCGCTGCGGCCCTTGGTTCCGAAGCCGACGACGACGACGTGGTCACGCAAGGTGGACCTCCAGCGGTTCAGGCGCCATTCCTCCCGGGTCCGTTCGGTGAGGACTTCGAGCGTGGTGCCGACCAGGATGATCAGGAAGAGCACACGCAGCGGAGTGATGACGAAGATATTGGTCAGGCGGGCCCCGTCGCTGACGGGGGTGATGTCGCCGTATCCGGTGGTGGAGAGGGTGACGGTCGCGTAGTAGAACGCGTCGAGCAGGTCGACGCTTCCGTCGGAGTTGTCGTTGTAGCCCCCGCGGTCGACCCACACGAGGAGCGCGGTGAGGACCAGCACGGCCAGGGCCATCACGACCCGCCGGGCGACCTGGAGCAGCGGACGCTCCACCACCCGCCGGGGCAGCTTCACCCGGTAGGTCGCGGTCCGCTCGTCCGCTTGGCGTGCCATGGCGTCATGGCCGGCCAGTTTCACGTGAAACACCCTTCGTTTCCCGGAGCGTCGAAGCCGGGGCCCGCCGTGTCCGTCGCGCTCCAGGACCACGGCAGATCCAGGATCTCCACCTCCTGGCCGTCCTCGGCGCCGCCGGGCGGAACCACCGCGAGGGCGTCGGCGGCGGCGATGCCGCGCAGCATGGCGGGCCCGTTGTAGTGCAGCGGAACCGCCCACTCGTGCCCGCTTCCGGTGTCGTGCCGCAGGACGACGGGAACGAGCCGGGTGTCGTACGGGTGCCCGTGGACGGGGGTGTGGAGAGGCGCGGTGTACGGGGCGTCGGGCGCCGCTCCGGCACGGCCCGCCAAGGCGCGCAGCAGCGGTTCGGCGAGGGTGAGCAGGCCGGAGACCGCGGCGAGCGGGTTGCCGGGAAGGCCGACGAGGTACTGCCCGTCGTGGAGGCGGGCGAGCAGCATGGGGTGGCCGGGCCGGACCGCGACGCCGTTCACGAGGAGTTCGGCGTCGAGGGCGCGCAGCGTGGGGTGGACGTGGTCGACGGGCCCGGACGCGGTGCCGCCGGTCGTCACGACGAGGTCGGCCGTCGACTCACGGACCGCCGCGAGCAGGGCCTTCGCGTCGTCGCCGAGCCGGCGGACGGCGCTGACCTCGACGCCGAGCGCGCGCAGCCAGTGCGGCAGCATCGGGCCGAGCGCGTCCCGGATGAGGCCGTCCCGGGGGAGGCCCGAGGTCAGCAACTCGTCGCCCAGGACGAGGATGTCGACCCGGGGGCGGGGGACGACGACCAGCTCGTCGTAGCCGGCCGCCGCCGCGAGACCGAGGACGGCGGGGGTGACCAGGGCGCCGGTGGGCAGCAGCAGGTCACCGCTGCGGCACTCCTGGCCGCGCGGCCGGATGTCCTGCCCGTGCACGACGTCGCGCAGCGGGTGCAACCGGCCCTTGGCGTCGGTACGCCCGTGCTCGCTGCGGATGACGGCCGTGGTCTCCGGGGGGATACGGGCGCCGGTGGCGATCGCGGCGGCCTCCCCGTCGGCCAGCGGCGGGGGCGGCGCGTGTCCGGCGAGGATCCCCTCGTCCCGGACGTCCCAGGGGCCCGGACCCGCGACGATCCAGCCGTCCATCGCGGACGTGTCGAAGGAGGGCAGGTCGGTGAGGGCGGTCAGCGGCGCGGCGAGGACGAGCCCGAGGGCCTGGTCGAGGGCGACACGGGTCGCTCCGCGAGGGTCGGGGGCTGAGCCGTACGGGTGCGGTGCTCGGCAGCGCGCCGTCCCGCCCGCGCGGCCGTACGGCGGGCGGCGGGCCAGTCCGTCGCACGGTGGCGCTGCTCGGGCCGCCCCCGGCGGCCGACTCCCGGCTCTGGGCGGGCTGTTCACGGCCGGGTGCGGGGACGTCGGTGCCGGACGGAGGGCCGGGCTGATGCCCCGGCTGGTGTCCTGGCTGATGCCCCGGCTGATGCCCCGGATGATGGCTGGCCTGGTGACCGGACCGGTGGCTCGACCGGTGACCGGCCGGGGGGTTGGTCGGTGCCGTGCCCCGGTGGTCGTTGGCCAGGGCGAGGGCTTCGTCCACGTCCATGACGCCGTCGATACCGGTGTCGGTACCTGAGCCTGTGCCGGTGTCGGTACCGCTGTCGGTACCTGAGCCTGTGCCGGTGTCGGTACCGCTGTCGGTACCTGAGCCGGTGTCGGTGTCGGTGTCGGTACTGGTACGGATACCCGTGTCGATACCGGTACGGGTTCCGGTATCGATGCCGGTGTTGATGGCGCCGTCCGTCGTGGTGGCCTGCGCCGCCCGCCCGCTCGGCGCGGTCATCCCGCGTCCGGCGCGGAATCGCCCGGCGCGGCGGTCGTACCGGGCCCGGTCCTGACGTCGGCGTCGGCTTCGGCGTCGGCTTCGGCGTCGGCCTTGGCCTCGGCTTCGGCCTCGCGCGCCCAGCGGTCGGCGAGCGCGGCCGCCTTCGCCGCGGCGGCCGCGACGGCTTCGGGGCCGCCCCGGCCTGCGCCGCCGCGTATCCGACGAGGAACGTCGTCAGCGGGGCCGCGGGGCGCGCGACCCCGTGTGCGGCGTCCCGGGCGAGGTCGAGCAGGACGCCGGTGTCGACGTCCAGGTCGAGGCCCAGTTCGTCCTTGGCTGCGGAGATCCATTCATCCAACACGTGCCCATGCTCCCTGATGCGTGACCGGGCGGCGGCGATGTCGTCCCAGGTGTCGCAGTCGAACGACGCGACGGGATCGGTGATGCGGGTGAGTCTCAGGTTCCGGATGAGCAGCCGTAGCGGCAGCCCGGCGAGCGAGCCGTGCTCGGCGTCGAGATCGGCGAGCACCTGGCGCAGCGCGGCGGCCCGATAGACGGCGACCAGCGGCTGATCGCGCCCGTCACCATCGGTGAACAGGACACCGTCGGGGGGCTGAACGCCATCGGGGCGCGGAACGCCGCCGGAGCGCCGGGGCAGGGTGCCGTCGGAATGCTGAACGCCATCCGACGCGGGCAGGGCGACGCCCTCACCGAGCGCGGCGCCGTCGCTCGCGTCCGGCGCGGCCGGCCCCGCCAGCGCGTCGAGCAACACCCGTACGGTGCGCGCCTCCAGGAACGGCAGGTCGGCGGAGAGCACGACGACGCTCTCCGCCCCGCCGCCCAGCGCCCGCACCCCCGCGTCGAGCGCGGCGAGCGGGCCGCCACCGGCCGGTTCCTCACGCGCCCAGAGGACGGGGCGCACGGTCGGCCGGGGCGCGGCGACCACGACCGTGGCGCGGGCGTCGGCGCAGGCCGCGAGCACCCGGTCGAGCAGCGCGCGGCCCCGACCCGCACCCCGGGCTTGTCCGCGCCACCGAGGCGCCGCGCGGCGCCCCCGGCGAGGACGATGGCCTCGTACGCGTTCATCCCCCGAGTATGGACGTACGGGCGATCAATGCCACCCCTGGGACGGGGTGGCCCACGATGTGGTCACAACGAGCGCAGCAGCACCGCCGGTTGCTCCACGCAATCCGCCACGTACCGCAGGAATCCGCCCGCCGTGCTGCCGTCGCACACCCGGTGGTCGAAGGTGAGCGAGAGCTGGACGACCTGACGGACCGCCAACTCCCCTTCGTGCACCCACGGCTTGGCCGCGATGCGGCCGACGCCGAGCATGGCCGCCTCGGGGTGGTTGATGATCGGCGTGGACCCGTCGACCCCGAACACCCCGTAGTTGTTCAGGGTGAAGGTGCCGCCCGTGAGGTCCCCCGGCGTCAGCTTCCCGGTGCGCGCCGCGTCGGTGAGCCGGGCGAACTCGCCGCTCAGCGCCTCGGTGCCGCGCCGGTGGGCGTCCCGTACGACGGGGACGACCAGCCCGCGCTCGGTCTGCGCGGCGAACCCGAGGTGCACCTCGTCGAGGCGGACGATCTCGCGGCGCTCCAGGTCGACCGTCGCGTTCAGCTCCGGGTAGCGGGCCAGGGCCGCCGTGCAGATGCGGGCGAGCAGCGCCAGGACGGAGATCTTCGGGCCGGCGGAGGCGCCGGTCGCGGCGTTCATCGCCGCACGCGCGGCGAGGAGCTCCGTGGCGTCGGCGTCCACCCAGCAGGTCGCGTCGGGTATCTCGCGCCGGCTGCGCGAGAGCTTGTCGGCGACGGCGCCGCGGATGCCGCGCAGAGGCGTGCGATGCCCCTGCGGGGCGGGTTCGGCGACGGGTTCAGCAACGGGCTCGGGCGCTGCCGGGGTGTCCGTGCGGGCCGTGGCGGCGCGCTCCACGTCCGCGCGCAGGATGAGCCCGTCGGGCCCGGAACCGGCCACTTCGCGCAGGTCGAGGCCGTGGTCGCGGGCGAGCTTGCGGACCAGCGGGGAGATCACGGGGACGGGGCCCGCGGGACGCACCGGCGCGACGGGCGCGACCGGCGCGGGCGCCGCCACGGCCGCCCGGGGTGCGGCCGGGCGCGCGGGCGCCGGTGCCGACAGCCCGGAGGCGGGCCGTACCCGCCTGCGCCGCGCGGGCGCGGCGGCGGTGCCGTAGCCCACCAACACGTTCCCCGACCCTTCGGCCTTCTGAGCACCGTTCTTCCGGTCGCTCAGGGGCGGCTCGGCGGCAGTCGTGCCGGACGTGCCGACCGTGCCCGATGTCGCGTCCGCCCCGACGGCCACCGTCAGCAGCGGCGCCCCCACCGGCAGTTCGGACCCCTCGTCCCCGTACCGGGCCGTGACGACCCCTCCGTACGGGCACGGCACCTCGACCAGTGCCTTGGCGGTCTCCACCTCGACGACGGGCTGGTCGATGGCGACCACGTCGCCGACCGCCACCAGCCACTGCACGATGGATGCCTCGGTGAGCCCCTCCCCGAGGTCGGGCAGCTTGAACTCCAGAACCTGCGCCATCAGCCCGCTCCCCTCACTGGTCCCACTGAAGGCGTGCGACCGCGTCCAACACCCGGTCCACCCCCGGGAGATGGTGCCGCTCCAGCATCGGCGGCGGGTACGGAATGTCGAATCCGGCCACTCTCAGGACCGGTGCCTGAAGGTGGTGGAAGCACCGCTCGGTCACCCGCGCGGCGATCTCCCCGCCCGGACCGCCGAAGCCGCCGGACTCGTGCACGACGACCGCGCGCCCGGTGCGGCGCACGGAGGCCGCGACCGTCGCGTCGTCGAACGGCACCAGCGAGCGCAGATCGACCACTTCGAGGTCCCAGCCCTCACCACGGGCCGCCTCCGCCGCCTCCAGGCAGACGGGCAGCGACGGGCCGTACGTGATCAGCGTGGCACTGGTCCCAGGGCGGCGGACCACTGCCGTACCTATGGGCTCAACGTCCACCGGCTGCTCGGGGTTCCAGGAATCCTTCGCCCAGTAGAGCCGCTTGGGTTCCAGGAAGACGACGGGGTCGTCGGAGGCGATGGACTGCCGCAGCAGCCCGTACGCGTCCGCGACGGTGGCCGGTGTGACGACGGTGAGGCCGGGCGTCGCCATGTAGTACGCCTCGGACGAGTCGCTGTGGTGCTCGACGCCGCCGATGCCGCCCCCGTAGGGCACGCGCACGGTGATGGGCAGCGGCATGGCACCGCGCGTGCGGTTGCGCATCCGCGCGACGTGCGAGATCAGCTGCTCGAACGCGGGGTACGCGAACGCGTCGAACTGCATCTCCACGACCGGCCGCAGCCCGTACATCGCCATGCCCACGGCCGCGCCGAGGATGCCCGCCTCGGCGAGCGGCGTGTCCGTGCACCGGTCCTCGCCGAACTCCTTCGCGAGCCCGTCGGTGACGCGGAAGACGCCGCCCAGGGTGCCCACGTCCTCGCCCATGACGTGCACCGCCGGGTCGGCGGCCATGGAGTCGCGCAGGGCGCGCCCCAGGGCCTGCGCCATGGTGGCGGGCTTGGCCGCGGTCGCTTTCTCGGCGACGGTGGTCATGCGGGGCTCCCTTCGGCGCCGGGCGTCTCGGCCTCGGCGTCGAGTTCGGCCCGCAACTGGGCCGCCTGCTCCCGCAGCTGTGAGGTCTGCTCGGCGTACACGTCGGTGAACAGGTCCATCGGGTCGAGGACCGGGTCCTGGTTCATGTGGGCGCGCAGGTCGGCCGCCATCGTCTCGGCGTCGTCGCGCACCGCCTGGATGCCGGCCTCGTCGATCAGGCCGCGCCGGGTCAACTCCCGTTCCAGGAGCAGGATCGGGTCGTGGTCGCGCCACGCCTCGACCTCGGCGTCGGTGCGGTAGCGGGTCGCGTCGTCGGCGTTCGTGTGCGCGTCCATCCGGTACGTGATCGCCTCGATCAGCGTCGGACCGCCGCCCTCGCGCGCGCGTGTCACGGCCTCGGTGAGCACCTCGTGCATCGCCACGGCGTCGTTCCCGTCGACCAGGCGGCCCGGCATCCCGTATCCGACGGCCTTGTGGGCCAGGGACGGGGCCGCGGTCTGCTTGGCCAGCGGCACGGAGATGGCGAAGCCGTTGTTCTGGACGAGGAAGACGACCGGTGCCTGCCACACGGCCGCGAAGTTCAGCGCCTCGTGGAAGTCGCCCTCGCTGGTGCCGCCGTCGCCGACCATGGCGAGCGCCACCACGTCGTCGCCCTTGAGGCGGGCGGCGTGGGCGAGGCCCACCGCGTGCGGGAGTTGCGTCGCGAGGGGGGTGCACAGCGGCGCGATGCGGTGCTCGTGCGGGTCGTACCCGGTGTGCCAGTCGCCGCGCAGCAGGGTCAGGGCCTGGACGGGGTCGAGTCCGCGGGCGACGGCGGCGAGGGTGTCGCGGTAGCTGGGGAAGAGCCAGTCGCGGTCCTCCAGGGCGAGCGCGGCGGCGATCTCACCGGCCTCCTGGCCGGTCGTCGACGGGTAGACGGCGAGGCGTCCCTGCTTGGTCAGGGCGGTCGCCTGCGCGTTGTAGCGGCGGCCGCGCACCACCTCCGCGTACAGCCGGCGCAGCAGTTCCGGGTCGGTCTGCGCGGCTGCGTCGGTGCCCAGGACCCGGTACGGCTCCGCGTCGGGCAGCAGCGGCGCGGGGTCCGTGCGGGGCTGCCAGGCGGGCGGCGGGGTCGGTGCCCCGGTGCGGCGGGTGTCCCGCTGCTCCATGACCGTCATGACGACACCTCCTCGTGGGAGCGGCTTCGAGGGCGCGTCGGGTGTGACCCGCCTCACCTACCGATTGTTCGGTCGTCGGCACATTTTGGCTACAGGCACCTCCAGGCTGTGGACAAACGGTTCTCCACAGCCTGAGATGAACGCAGTACGTCCATGGTAAGGAGGCGGGGGCACATGGCATCTGAACAAATGGCCGACGGCTCCGGCGGGCATGTTCCCGAGGGGCCCGAGGGACCCGATCCCGCCGCGCGCCCGCTGGACGCCATCGACCGCGACATCCTCCAGATGCTCCAGAGGGACGGCCGGGCGTCGATACGCTCCGTCGCCGAGCGCGTCCATGTGTCACGGGCGAACGCCTACGCCCGGATCAACCGCCTCATCGAGGACGGCGTGATCCGTGGGTTCGGCGCCCGCATCAACCACGAACGGGCAGGTCAGGGCGCCTCCGCCTACATCACTTTGAAGATCGTCCAGAACTCCTGGCGGACGGTCCGCGACCAGTTGCGCCGGATGCCCGAGGCCTCGCACATCGCGCTGGTCAGCGGCGACTTCGACGTCCTGATCCTGGTCCACACACGGGACAACCGCGCCCTGCGCGAACTGGTCCTCACCAAGCTCCAGGCCATCCCCGAGGTGCTCAGCACCCGGACCCTGCTGGTCTTCGAGGAGGAGGACCTGGAGCCGGACGCGTGACGCCCGCGGCGGCCCTTGTGCGGCTCAACCGGCCTTGCGCAGCCCCTGGAAGACCAACTCGACGACCGCGTCGGCCACTTCGCGTTCGGTCAGGCTTCCGCTGCCCGGCCGGTACCACTCGACGATCGAGTTGATCATTCCGAAGACGAGACGGGTGGCGAGGCGTACTTCTATGTCGCCCCGTACGTCGCCGTCGGCGGCGGCCGCCTTCAGGAGCGCGGCGACCTGGTGGTCGAACTCCCTGCGCCGCTCCATGGCCCACCGCTCGGTGTCGGTGTTGCCGCGTACGCGCAACAGAAGCGTCACGTAGGGCAGTTCGCCGGTCAGTACCTCGACCATGCGGCGCGTGACGTACTCCAGGCGCTCCATCGCGCGTCCCACGCGCGCGGGTTCCTCGTCGAGGATCCCGAAGAGGCCGTCGAGCGCGCGGCTGACGGCCCGGCGCAGCAGCTCCTCCTTGCCCGTCACATGGTGGTAGATCGACGACTTGGAGATGCCGGCCGCCTTGGAGAGGTGCTCCATGGAGGTGCCGTCGTAGCCGCGTTCGTTGAAGACGGTGACCGCGACCGCGAGCAGGCTGTCGGGCGTGTAGGTGTCGCGGCGCGCGGCCGGGTCGCGGCGTGCGGTGGTCATGCGGAGCCCTCCCACTTCTTGGGGGTGTACGAGTGGCGCAGGAGCGCGAGGGAGGGCGCGTACCGGCCCGAGGGATCCCGCTCGTGCAGCTCCTCCAGCACGCCGCAGGCCCAGCTCCTGCCGAGCTTGCGGTCCCATTCGAGCGGCCCCAGCGGGTAGTTGACGCCGAGCCGCATCGCGGTGTCGATGTCCTCCTCGGTGGCCACTCCGCGGGTGAGCGCCTCATGGGCGAGGTCGATGATCCGGGCCACCGTGCGCGCCACGATCATGCCGGGCACGTCACCGATGACGCTGACCTTCTTGCCGAGCGCCTGGAAGAGGCCGACGGCTTCCTTCAGGGTGCGTGGGTTGCCGTCCTGGCAGGTCGCCAGGGCGATCCGGGTCGCCGCGCGGTAGTCGAGCGCGAGGTCGAAGTAGACGACGTCCCGGAACTCGATGGACGTCTGGCCGTCGGCCTGCACGAGCTGGCCGCCGCTGGGCAGAACGATGCGCGTGCCCTTGTCCTCGTCCTCCTGGGTCACCGCGATGCCCGCCTCGCGCATCATCGCGATCAGCTCGCCGGCCGACTCCAGGTCGCCCTCGACGGTCACGTGGGCGGGCGGTTCGGCCGGGGCCGCGGTGTGCGGTTCGGGACGGTCCTCGCCGTCGCCGTACGTGTACCAGCCCTGGCCCGTCTTGCGGCCGAGGCGGCCCGCCTCCACGAGGCGGCGCTGGGCCAGGGAGGGCCGGAACCGCACGTCCTGGAAGAAGCCCTCCCACACGGAGCGGGTGACGGCCTCGTTGACGTCCTGTCCGATCAGGTCGGTCAGCTCGAAGGCGCCCATCTTGAAGCCACCGCTCTCGCGCAGCACGGCGTCGATGGTGGCGGGGTCGGCGCCCTGGTCCTCGTGGACCGCGAACGCCTCCGCGTAGAAGGGCCGCGCGATCCGGTTGACCAGGAAGCCCGGGGTGTCGGCGCAGGCCACGGGTGTCTTGCCCCAGGCGCGGGCGGTCTCGTACGCGCGCGTGGCCGCGGTGACGTCGGTGGCGGAGCCGGAGACGACCTCCACCAGGGGCATCAGGGGGGCGGGGTTGAAGAAGTGCAGCCCGACGAAGCGCTCCGGCCTGCGCAGCGCGCCACCGATCGCGGTCACCGAGAGCGACGAGGTGTTGGTGGCGAGCAGGCAGTCGTCCGCGACGATGTCCTCCAGGTCGCGGAACAGCTTCTGCTTGGCGTCCAGTTGCTCCAGGACGGCCTCGACGACGAGGGAGGCGTCCGCCAGCTCACCGAGCGTGCCCGCGGCCGTCAGGCGGGCGGCTGCCGCCGTGCGCTCCTCGGCGCCCATGCGGCCCTTCTCGACGAGCCGGTCGAGCCGGGCGGCGATCGCCGCGGCGGCCGACTCCGCACGGCCGGGCACGGCGTCGTACAGCCGGACCGGGTGTCCCGCGACCAGGGCGACCTGGGCAATGCCCTGGCCCATGGTGCCGGTGCCCACCACGCCTACGAGGCGGTCAGTTGCTGTCATGCGCCGATCCTTCCGCATGCAGCCGCGCCGCGGGGATCCGGGGCCCGCCGGGTCGGTTGTCCACAGGTTCCACGCACCCTCTTGTCCCGACCGATCGTTCGGTTACTCTAACTCTGACGTACAGCACCTGCCCAGTCCCGCCCACTCGCCGGCTCGACGAGGAGCCGCAGCCGAGGAGGAGTTGGTCCGCCATGGCCGCCGAAATCACCGCGCACGACCTGATCGCCAAGCACCGGCCGACCCTCGACCAGGCGCTGGAAGCGATCCGCACGCGCGCGTACTGGTCCCCGCACCCCGAGCACCCCAAGGCGTACGGGGAGAACGGGAGCCTGAGCATGCCCGAGGGCAAGGCCGCCTTCGACGCGCTGCTCGGCACCCGGCTCGACCTCGGCCAGCCCGGCACGGACGACTTCGTGGGCGGTGAAGTGTCGCCGTACGGAATCGAGTTGGGGATCACCTATCCGCACGCGGACGCCGACGTGCTGCTGCCGGCCATGCGCGCGGGCATGCGCGCGTGGCGCGAGGCCGGCGCCGAGGTGCGCGCGGTGACGTGCCTGGAGATCCTGGCCCGGATCAGCGCGCGCACGCACGAGTTCGCGCACGCGGTCATGCACACCAGCGGCCAGGCCTTCATGATGGCGTTCCAGGCGGGCGGCCCGCACGCGCAGGACCGCGGCCTGGAGGCGGTGGCGTACGCGTACGTGGAGCAGGTACGCACCCCGGACACCGCGGAGTGGTCCAAGCCCCAGGGCAAGCGCGATCCGCTGAACCTGACGAAGCGGTTCACCCCGGTCGGCCGCGGCATCGCGCTGCTCATCGGCTGCAACACGTTCCCGACGTGGAACGGCTATCCGGGCCTGTTCGCCTCCCTGGCGACCGGCAACCCGGTCCTGGTGAAGCCGCACCCGCGCGCGGTGCTGCCCCTCGCGCTCACCGTCCAGGTGGCCCGCGAGGTCCTCGCCGAGGCGGGCTTCGACCCGAACCTGGTGGCCCTCGCGGCCGAGCGGCCCGGCGAGGGCATCGCCAAGACCCTGGCCGTGCGCCCCGAGATCAAGATCATCGACTACACGGGTTCGACGGCCTTCGGCGACTGGCTGGAGGCGAACGCCCGGCAGGCGCAGGTCTACACGGAGAAGGCCGGCGTCAACACGGTCGTGATCGACGGCACGGACGACTACAAGGGCATGCTGGCGAACCTCGCGTTCTCGCTGTCCCTGTACAGCGGCCAGATGTGCACCACCCCGCAGAACCTCCTGGTGCCGCGCGAGGGCATCACCACGGACGAGGGCCCCAAGTCGTACGACGAGGTCGTCGCGGACCTCGCGACGTCGGTCGGCGGCCTGCTCGGCGACGACGCCCGCGCCAACGGGCTGCTCGGTGCCCTGGTCAACCCGGACGTGAAGGCGCGCCTGGAGGCCGCCGCCGGACTCGGCGAGGTCGCGCTGCCCTCACGGAAGGTCGGCAACCCGGACTTCCCCGACGCGGTCGTGCGCACCCCGGTCATCGTCAAGCTCGACGGCGCGCGCAAGTACTGGGAGGGCCCGGACGCGGAGGCCGCCTACATGAGCGAGTGCTTCGGCCCGGTCTCCTTCGCCGTCGCCGTCGACTCCGCGCAGGACGCGGTGGAGCTGCTGCGGCGCACGGTGCGCGAGAAGGGCGCCATGACGGTCGGCGCGTACACCACCTCCGAAGAGGTCGCGCGGGCCGTCGAGGAGGTCTGCCTGGAGGAGTGCGCCCAGCTCTCCCTCAACCTCACGGGTGGCGTGTACGTGAACCAGACGGCGGCGTTCTCCGACTTCCACGGCTCGGGCGGCAACCCCGCGGCGAACGCGGCCCTGTGCGACGGCGCCTTCGTGGCGAACCGCTTCCGGGTGGTGGAGGTCCGCCGCGAGACGGTCTGAGGCGCGACGTTCTGCTGGGGCGCGACGTTCTACTCAGGCGCGACGTTCTGCTGGGGCGCGTGCGTGCTGTGCGCGCTCCAGTGGAACAGCGTCATGCCGACGCTCGTGGCCAGGTTGTAGCTGGAGACCTGGGGCCGCATCGGCAGCGACACCAACTGGTCGGCACGCGCGCGTAGGTCCGCGGAGAGGCCGCTGCGCTCGGACCCGAAGGCGAGCAGCGCGTCGTCCGGCAGCTTCAGGCCACGGATGTCGGCGCCCTCGGGGTCGAGCGCGTACAGCGGTCCCGCGGGCAGTTCGTCGACCGCGAGCCGCTCGACGGCGGTCGCGAAGTGCAGCCCGGCCCCGCCCCGGACGACCGTGGGGTGCCAGGGGTCGAGGCTGCCCGTCGTGACGACACCGGCCGCCCCGAAACCGGCGGCGAGCCGGATGACGGCGCCCGCGTTGCCGAGGTTGCGCGGGTTGTCGAGGACGACGACGGGCGTGGTCCGCCCGGTCCTGCCGAGCGCCGCGAGGTGGTCGGCGCGCGCGGGGCGTCCGGCGAGCGCGGCGACGCCGGTGGGGTGCAGCCGCGGCACGAGCCCCCGCAAGGTGGCGTCCGGGACCTCCACGAGCAGCGCGTCCAGGTCCCGTACGACATCGGGGGCCAGGTCCGCGGCCAGGGCGAGCGCGGCCGCCCGGTCGGTGGCGAGCGCGACGGGGACGTCGGCGCCGAAGCGCAGCGCGTGCTTGAGGGCGTGGAAACCGTCCAGGAGCACCGCGGCGTCGGCCAGCCGCCGCCAGGCGCGTACGGCGCCTTCAGGACCCTCGTGCCGCGTCCCGTCCTCCGTGCTCGCCTCGCTCATGGCAGGAAGCCTACGTGCGCGCCGCGGACGTCTCCTCCACGGCCGGTTCGGCGCCGTCCGCCGTGCGCTGACCGGGCACGGCCGCACTCTTCGTACGGTCGAGCACGCGACCACGCGCGCGTGCCGCCCATCCGCCGACGCGTCGCAAGAAGGACGTCGGCAGGAACACCGCGTCGGCGGTGATCATCGCGAGCGAGAAGAACGGCAGCCCGAGCGCGACGGCGATGAACAGGTGCTCCGTGATCATCAGCACCAGCAGGACGTTCTTGACGCGCCGGTTGAAGACCGTGAACGGGAAGGCGACCTGGACGGCGACCGTCCCGTACGTCACGAGGAGCACCATCGGGCCGTACGCCGTCAGCAGGTCGCCCAGGGCGGGCCACGGCGAGAAGTAGTCCAGGTGCAGCGGGTAGTAGACGGCCGTGCCGTCCTGCCAGCGGCTTCCCTGGATCTTGTACCAGCCCGCCGTCGCGTAGATCAGACACGCCTCGACCATGATCACCAACAGTGCCGCGTTGTGCGCGAGGTTGGCGACGACGTCGCACAGCAGCCGCGGATCCCCGTGCGGGGCACGGCGGTCGAGGTACCACCACACGCCCTGCACGGCCCACAGCGCCCAGAAGAGGCTCAGCCAGCCGCCGCTCACCTCGCCCGTGAAGGTGAGCGCGGAGAGCGCGAGACCGACGGCCCACCACAGGACGGGCCCGACCCGGTCCTCGGCGATCCGGTCCGCCCCGCGCGCGCGGCGCCGTGCGTCCAGCGACCAGACCTGCCCGCAGCGCGTGAAGATCAGGTAGATCGACATGAGGTGGATGACGTTGTCGCCGCCGTCGCCCACGAAGACGCTGCGGTTCTGGAGCGACAGCACGCCGATCATGAACAGCACCGACATGGTGCGGGTGCGCCAGCCCACCATCAGCAGGGCGGCGACCAGCATCGCGCCCACGTAGACGCACGCGAACCAGACCTGGCTGTCGGACCACATCAATGCGGTGAACGCGTGGTTGTCCGCGACGAGTTGCTGCGCCATGTCCCAGCCCCAGGGCCCGTCGGGCCCGTAGAGCTCCTGGCGGTGCGGGAACTCGCGCAGCAGGAACAGCAGCCAGGTGCCGGCGAACCCGATGCGGATCACGGCGCTCTGGTACGGGCCGAGCGCGGTCGCGGTGATCTTCTGCGCCGCGGCGCCGATCCTCGACTCGACCGTCCGGGCGGGGGCGCTCATCGGCCCTCACCCGTTCCCGCCGCGCCGGAGCCCGCGCGCACGCGCGTGCCGCTGTCGAGCGGTACGTCGCGCGACGTCACCGTCCACCAGGGGACCTCCCGGTAGAACGGTTTCTGGTTCACCTTCTCGTTGCTCCACTTCGGTGGCTGGACCGTGGTCGCCTGCGAACGGACCTGGACGCGCTCGACGACGTCCTTCTCGCCCGCGACACCGAGCCGGTCCAGACGCAGTACGAGGATGCGGCGCAGATACTGCTCGGACAGGGTCCCGCGCAGCCCGGTGGGGCGGTTCTGGGCGTCGTGCGTGCCCACGTAGACGTCCCAGGCGCGGCGCAGTTCGTTCTGCTGGGTGTGGCTGGGGATCAGGTTGCCCCGGATGGCGGCGCCGTCCCGCGCGGACAGGTCGTACCAGCCCGTCGTGCGCAGCGTTCCGTCGTCGGCGCGCAGCTCGGCGCGGGTCTGCACCGCCACGTTCTGCTGGAGCGGGTTGGGCGCGAACAGCTTCCAGTTCTGCTCGAACTCCGGGTAGATCCACTCGTCGACCAGCGCGCCGTGCTGCTTGGAGAGCGTGTTCGACGGTGCGACGTGCAGGAACACCATCAGGACGTGGACGCAGGCGACGAGGGCCACCCCGGCCAGGGCCAGGCCGGCGACCACCTGGTAGCCGGGGGAGAGCGCCGCGATGCCCCGCCGCTCGGGCGGTACAGCCTCGTCGCACGGCTCGGGGCGCGGGGCCTCCGGCGGCTCGGACGGCCGCGTGACCGGCTCCGGCGTGTGCCGGGCGGCCTCGTCCGCCGCGGCTGCTTCCGTGTCCATCGGTGCTCCCCGTCCCCGTCCCGTCGGCCCCTGGTTCGTCCGATTCGCCCGGCCGTCCACCGCCGAACCGATTCGGCGTCGCAGGCCCGCGGGCGTGCGACGCACCGGCACCGTACTGGGGAGCGGCCGTCCAGCACAGGCGCCCGAGGTTATCCACAGGCCCGGCTGTTCAGGGTTGACACCCTACGGCGCCGCGTCCCACCATTGAATCCAACGAACCGAACGATCGGTCGGGAGCGTGGCGAGGGCCATGGCCACCCGGCACCGGAACCGGCACCGCACCCGAGGTCGAGGGGGACCTGGAATGGCGACAGCAGCCCCACAGCAGGCGGTACAGCAGGACGGCACCGCCGGATTCCAGTCCGCGTTCGACGCGGCCGTGGCGGCGGACGAGCGCATCGAGCCCCGCGACTGGATGCCCGACGCCTACCGCGCGACGCTGGTGCGCCAGATCGCCCAGCACGCCCACTCCGAGATCATCGGCATGCAGCCCGAGGCGAACTGGATCACGCGCGCGCCCTCCCTGCGCCGCAAGGCGATCCTGATGGCCAAGGTGCAGGACGAGGCGGGCCACGGCCTGTACCTGTACAGCGCGGCGGAGACCCTCGGCACCGGCCGCGACGAACTGCTCGACAAGCTGCACACCGGCCGCCAGAAGTACTCCTCGATCTTCAACTACCCGACGCTGACCTGGGCCGACGTCGGAGCGATCGGCTGGCTGGTGGACGGCGCCGCGATCACGAACCAGGTGCCGCTGTGCCGCTGCTCCTACGGGCCGTACGCGCGCGCGATGGTCCGTATCTGCAAGGAGGAGTCCTTCCACCAGCGCCAGGGGTACGAGCTGCTCCTCGCCCTCAGCCGCGGCACCGAGGCGCAGCACGCGATGGCGCAGGACGCGGTGGACCGCTGGTGGTGGCCGTCCCTGATGATGTTCGGCCCGCCCGACGACGAGTCGGCGCACTCCGCGCAGTCCATGGAGTGGAAGATCAAGCGCCACTCGAACGACGAGCTGCGGCAGCGCTTCGTCGACATCTGCGTCCCCCAGGCCGCCTCCCTCGGACTGACGCTCCCCGACCCGGAGTTGAGGTGGAACGAGGAGAAGGGCCGGCACGACTTCGGCGCGATCGACTGGTCCGAGTTCAAGGAAGTCCTCAAGGGCAACGGCCCGTGCAACGAACAGCGCATCACCCAGCGCAGGCGCGCCCACGACGAGGGCGCCTGGGTGCGCGAGGCCGCCGCGGCCCACGCGGCCAAGCACTCCACCGGTTCCACGCGAGAAGGCAGGGCGGCATGACCCAGACGCCGAGCACACCGTCCAGCGGCGCCGACTGGCCCCTGTGGGAGGTCTTCGTACGCTCCCGCCGCGGCCTCGCCCACACCCACGCCGGCAGCCTGCACGCCCCGGACGCGGAGCTCGCCCTGCGCAACGCCCGGGACCTGTACACCCGCCGCGGCGAAGGCGTCTCCCTCTGGGTCGTGCCGTCCACCGCGATCACCGCCTCGTCGCCCGACGAGAAGGACCCGTTCTTCGAACCGGCCGCCGACAAGCCCTACCGGCACCCGACGTTCTACGAGATCCCCGAAGGGGTGAAGCACCTGTGACCCGGCCCCTGACGTACACCGTCCCCGCCGCCCTCGCCCTCGGCGACGACGCCCTCGTCCTCTCGCACCGCCTGGGGGAGTGGGCGGGCCACGCCCCGGTCCTGGAGGAGGAGGTCGCCCTGGCGAACATCGCCCTCGACCTGCTCGGCCAGGCCCGCGTCCTGCTGAGCACGGTGGGCGACGAGGACGAGCTGGCGTACCTCCGCGAGGAGCGCGCCTTCCGCAACCTCCAGCTGGTCGAGCAGCCGAACGGGGACTTCACCCACACCATCGCCCGCCAGCTGTACTTCTCCACCTACCAGCACCTCCTCTACGGCCAACTGACGGACAGCACCTCGCAGTTCGCGCCGCTCGCCGCCAAGGCGGTCAAGGAGGTCGCCTACCACCAGGACCACGCACGGCAGTGGACCCTGCGCCTGGGCGACGGCACGGACGAGAGCCGTACGCGGATGCAGCGCGCCGTCGACGCCCTGTGGCGGTTCACCGGCGAGATGTTCGAGCCCATACCGGGCCTGGACATCAACTGGCAGGAGATGCGGACCAGTTGGACGGCGACCGTCTCCGCCGTCCTGCGACAGGCCACGCTCACCGTCCCCGAAGGACCGCAGACCGGCGCCTGGCGCGCCGGAGCGGGCCGTCAGGGCCTGCACACCGAGCCCTTCGGCCGGATGCTCGCCGAGATGCAGCACCTGCACCGCAGCCACCCGGGGGCGTCATGGTGACCACCCGGGAAACCCCACGGGAGACCCGACGGGACACCCCGCGGGAGACCCCGCTCGAAGCCGAGCTGCGCCGGCTGGCCGGGTCCGTGCCCGACCCCGAACTGCCCGTCCTCACCCTGGCGGAGCTGGGCGTCCTGCGCGCCGTGCACACCCGGGGCCCCGGCAGCGTCGAGGTCGAGCTGAGCCCCACGTACACCGGGTGCCCCGCGATCGAGGCCATGGCGAGCGACATCGAGCGCGTCCTGCACGAGCACGGCATCCCCGAGGTCACCGTCCGCACGGTCCTCGCCCCCGCCTGGTCGACGGACCACATCACCCCCGAAGGCCGCCGCAAGCTGCGGGAGTTCGGCATAGCGCCGCCCCGCCCCACCCGCGAGGCCGGACCGGTCACCGTCAGCCTCGGCCCGACCCGGCACACCGCGGACGACACCGATCTCACCTGCCCGCACTGCGGCTCCCCCGACACCGAGCTGCTCAGCCGGTTCTCGTCCACCGCCTGCAAGGCGCTGCGCCGCTGCCTGTCCTGCCGCGAACCCTTCGACCACTTCAAGGAGTTGTGATGGCAGCAGCTGCCAGGGCCCGCTTCCACCGGCTCCGGGTCGCCGCGGTCGACCGGCTCACCGACGACTCCGTGGCCCTCACCTTCACGGTCCCGCAGGAGCTCCGCGAGGCGTACCGCCACGCGCCGGGCCAGCACCTGGCCCTGCGCCGCACCGTGGACGGCACGGAGATCCGCCGCACCTACTCGATCTGCTCCGCCGCCCCGGCCGACGAGGCGCCGCGCACCCTGCGGGTCGGTGTCCGCCTCGTCGAGGACGGCGCGTTCTCCACGTACGCCCACAAGGAGATCGCCGTCGGCGACGAGCTGGAGGTGATGACCCCCGCCGGCCGCTTCACCCTCGACCCGGCCCCCGGGCACTACGCGGCGGTGGTCGGCGGCAGTGGCATCACCCCGGTCCTGTCCATCGCCACCACACTCCTGGAGCGCGCGCCGGAGGCCCGGTTCTGCCTGATCCGCAGCGACCGCACCATCGCCTCGACGATGTTCCTGGAGGAGGTCGCCGACCTGAAGGACCGCTACCCGGACCGGTTCCAGCTGGTCACGGTGGTCTCCCGGGAGGAACAGCAGGCGGGCCTCGCCTCCGGCCGCCTCGACGAGGAGCGCCTGACGACCCTGCTCCCCGCGCTGCTTCCCGTGGACCGGATCGCGGGCTGGTTCCTGTGCGGGCCGCTCGGCCTGGTGCAGGGCGCCGAGCGGGCCCTGCGCACCCTCGGCGTACGGCGCGGACGCGTCCACGAGGAGATCTTCCACGTGGACGAGGCTCCCGCCCCGGCCCGCACCGCCCCGGCCCCCGACCACAGCACGCTGACCGCCCAGCTCGACGGCCGCGCGGGCACCTGGCCGGTCCAGGACGGCGAGTCGCTCCTGGAGACGGTGCTGCGCAACCGCGCGGACGCGCCGTACGCCTGCAAGGGCGGCGTGTGCGGGACCTGCCGGGCGTTCCTCGTCTCGGGCTCGATCCGGATGGACCGGAACTTCGCGCTCGAACCGGAGGAGACCGAGGCGGGCTATGTGCTGGCCTGCCAGTCCCACCCGACCACGGAGAAGGTGGAGCTGGACTTCGACCGCTGACACCGGGCCGCCGACGGTTCGCCACTCACCACGCCCGCTCACCGTCGGCCACTCACCACCGACCACTCACCACCGCCCGCTCACCGTCGGCCACTCACCATCGACCACTCACCACCGACCGCACACCGTCGGCGACTCACCACCAGCCGGGGAGCCCCTGCCCCCCGCCCCGTCCCCGCTCCTCGGAACCCGTCCCCTCCGCCTGTTCCCTTCTCCTAGAACCTGTTCTATCTTGACGCCTCGTCAGATTCCGATGCCCCCGAACCCGGCCGAGCGGCCAAGGGATCCCCAGGGGACGGCGAGCGTCTCAGGGAACGGAAGGACAGGCCCGTGGACTTCACCTTCTCCGAGGAGCAGCAGGCGGCGGCCGAGGCGGCCCGCGCGGTGTTCGCGCCGGTCGCACCCGATCGCGTGCCGAGCCCTTCACTCACCTCCGGCGCCGTGGCCGACGACCTCGACCGCGCGCTGTGGACCCAGGCCGCCGACGCGGGCCTGCTGAGCCTGCTGATCGCGCCGGAGCACGACGGGGCGGGCCTCGACGCCATCGCGCTCTGCCTCGTCCTGCGCGAGGCGGCGAAGGTCCTGGCCCGGATCCCGCTCCTCGAACACAGCGCGGCCGCGGCGATCCTCCAGGCTTATGGGCACGGGGAGATGAAGGGCGAGATCCTCCCCCGGGCCGGCCGGGGCGAGAGCGTCCTGACCGTCGCCTCCGCGGGCCGCAGCGGCCACGACCCGGCCGAACTCGCGGTCACCGCACACCAGGATCCCGCCGGCCCGACAGGCGGCTGGGTCCTGGACGGCGTCCAGACGGCGGTGCCCTGGGGGCTCAACGCCGATCACGTCCTCGTCCCCGCCCACACGGCGCAGGGGGCGGCGGTGGTGGCGGTGCTGCCGACCGGCCCCGGCACGGAGGGCCTCACGCTCGCCGAGCAGATCTCGACCACCGGCGAGCGCCTGGCAGAACTACGTCTGGACGGCGTGCGCCTGGCGCCCCGGCAGCTCATCGAGGACACCGACGCCTGGCCCCGGCTGCACGCCCTGCTCGCCACCGGCACCTGCGCGCTCGCGCTCGGCCTCGGCGAAGGCGTACTGAAGATGACCAGCGACTACGCGAGCAAGCGCGAACAGTTCGGGCATCCGATCGCCACGTTCCAGGCCGTCGCCGTACAGGCCGCCGACCGCTACATCGACCTGCGCGCCATGGAGGTCACCCTGTGGCAGGCGGCCTGGCGCCTCAGCAGCGGGGCGGGCGGGGCGCTCCCGGTCGCCGGTGACGTGGCCGTCGCCAAGACCTGGGCGTCCGACGGCGTCCGCCGCATCGTGCAGACCGCCCAGCATCTGCACGGCGGCTTCGGCGCGGACACGGACTACCCGCTGCACCGCTACCACGCCTGGGCCAAACACCTGGAGCTGTCCCTCGGCCCGGCCGCCGCCCACGAGGAGTTGCTCGGCGACCTCCTGGCCGCCCATCCTCTGGGCTGAGACCTCGCCGACGGGTCGCCGGGAGTCGTCAGATGACGGTGCCCGGCTGCCCCTTCTCGTCCGTGACGGGGCGGCCGGCCGCCTCCCACGCCTGCATGCCGCCCGCGACGTTCACCGCGTCGACGCCCTGCTGCACCAGGTAGGCGGTCACCTGCGCGGACCGTCCGCCGACCCGGCAGAGCACGTTGACCCGCCCGTCCTGCGGCGCCGCCTCCGTCAACTCACCGAACCGCGCCACGAACTCGCTCATCGGGATGTGCAGCGCACCGTCGGCGTGACCCGCCTGCCACTCGTCGTCCTCACGGACGTCGAGGAGGAAGTCATCCGCCTTGAGCTCGTCGACACCGACCGTGGGCACACCAGAACCGAAAACCATGCCCCCGACGCTACCCGACCGCACCCACACCCCGACCCGCCCCGGGCCCCCGCCCACGACCGGCGACGCACCCCGCACACGGGCAGACGCGCTCAGGACGCGGTAAGTCGCTCCAGCTCGGCCTCGCGCTCGGCGACCTGCGCCAGCAACTGCTCCGCGATCTCGTCGAGCAGCGCGTCCGGGTCCTGCGGCGCCATCCGCAGCATCGAGCCGATCGCGCCCTCCTCCAGCTCGCGCGCCACGACCGTGAGCAGCTCCTTGCGCTGCGACAGCCACTCCAGGCGCGCGTACAGCTCCTCACTGGCGGTGAGCGGCTGCTCGACCGGTGCGGGCCCCGCGGCCCACTCCTCGGCCAGCTCGCGCAGCAGCACCTCGTCGCCCCGCCCGTACGCGGCGTTGACCCGCGCGATGAACTCGTCGCGCCGCCCGCGCTCCTGCTCGTCCTGCGCCAGGTCCGGGTGCGCCTTGCGGGCCAGCTCCCGGTAGAGCTTGCGGGCCTGCTCGCTGGGGCGGACGCGCTGCGGCGGCCGCACCGGCTGCTCGTTCAGCATCGAGGCGGCCTCCGGGAACAGCCCGTCCCCGTCCATCCACCCGTGGAAGAGCTCCTCGACGCCCGGCATCGGCATCACCCGGGCCCGCGCCTCGTCGGCCTTGCGCCGGTCCTCGGCGTCCCCGGTACGGGCCGCCGTGGCCTCCGCGATCAACGCTTCCAGCTCGTCGAGCCGCGTGTACATCGGCCCGAGCTTCTGGTGGTGGAGGCGGGAGAAGTTCTCCACCTCGACCCGGAACGTCTCCACCGCGATCTCGAACTCGATCAGCGCCTGCTCGGCAGCGCGCACCGCCCGCTCGAGGCGCTCCTCGGGCCGCGCCCGAGGCGGCTCCTCCGGCTGTCCTGCCACATCGGTCTCCGGGGTCGTCACCCGCCCAGCCTAGGGCACGCGCACCCCCCGGGCCGGGGGGCGGCCATACCCGGACCCGGCCGCGACGGGCAACGTCACGGCGTCACCCCTCGGGCCGGGGGGGGCGGCCAAACCCGGACCCAACCACGGCAGGCGACGTCACGGCGCCACGGCGTCCGGCGTCACGGCGTCACACCCCGGTCTCCGCCTCCACCCTCCCGTCCCGCACGGCGCGCACCAGCTCCGCGTGGTCCGCCTCGGTGCGGTCCGCGTACGTCACGGCGAATCCGGCGACCGCTTCGTCCAGCTCCTCGTTCTTGCCGCAGTAGCCGGCTATCAGCTGCGGGTCGGCGCTGTGCGCGTGGGCGCGGGCGAGCAGCGCGCCGGTCATCCGCGCGTAGTCGTCGATCTGGTCGGCGGCGAGCGCGGCCGGGTCGACACTGCCCTTGCGGTTCCTGAACTGCCGTACCTGGAAGGGCCGTTCCTCGACCGAGGTCCAGCCGAGCAGGATGTCGCTGACGACCTGCATCCGCTTCTGCCCGAGCACCACGCGCCGCCCCTCATGATCGACGGGCGGGGCGTCGAACCCGAGGGCCGGAAGATGCGGGAGCAGCGCCGAGGGCCGCGCCTCCTTCACCTGCAACACGAGCGGTTCGCCCCGGTGGTCGAGGAGCAGCACCACGTACGACCGCGTTCCCACGCTTCCGGTGCCGACCACGCGGAACGCCACGTCGTGGATCGTGTACCGCCCGAGGAGCGGCAGCCGGTCCGCGGAGAGGGTCTTCAGATACGCGCCGAGCGATCCGGCGACGGCCGCGGCCTCCGCGTCCGGTATCGAGCGCAGCACGGGCGGCGCGTCCACGAACCGCCGTCCGCCGCCCTCGACGGCCACCGTGGACTTGGCGGCGAACCGGCCGCTGGTGTTGTTCCGCGCCTTCTCGGAGACCCGCTCCAACGTTCCGAGCAGGTCGTGGGCGTCAGCGTGGGAGACCAACTCCTCGTCGGCGATGGCGTTCCACGCGTCGAGCGCCGGCAGTTTGGCGAGCAGCCGCATGGTGCGCCGGTACGCGCCGGCCACGTCGTGCGCCGCCTTGCGGCAGGTGTCCTCGTCGGCTCCGGCCTCCCGCCCGGCGAGGACGAGCGAGGTGGCGAGCCGCTTCACGTCCCATTCCCAGGGGCCGTGCACGGTCTCGTCGAAGTCGTTCAGGTCGATGACGAGGCCGCCGCGCGCATCGCCGTAGAGGCCGAAGTTGGCCGCGTGGGCGTCTCCGCATATCTGGGCGCCGATGCCGGTCAGGGGCGTGCGCACCAGGTCGTACGCCATCAGTCCGGCGGACCCGCGCAGGAAGGCGAAGGGGGTAGCGGCCATCCGCCCGACGCGTATCGGGGTCAGCTCCTCGATCCGCCCGCGGTTGGACTCCTGGACGGCGGTGAGGGCGTCCGGCCGGTCGGGGCCCAGCCTGAACTCGGCGTGCGAGGACCTCGGAACGCGCTGCCTCAGCGCCTTTCCGGCCGCCTTGGGCGACTCCGCGGCCGGCCCGCCGCTCCCGCGAGCGCTCGCGAACCCCGCGACCCGCGGCAACCGCCGCGCCCCGGCGCCCCCGCCCTGCCGCGGCACCTCCACCACAGCACCCGTACCGGTATCCGTACCCGTACCCGTATCCGTACCCGCGACAGCGATCCCGTCATCGTGCACGCCCATGGACGACCGCCTCCCCCTGGCCCTGCGCCTGCCGGGCCCTTCCGCGCCTGCTCAGTGATCGGTCACGACCGTACCGCCGCGCGGAAAACCTCGTCAGAGCCTGTGGAAAACCCGCCGCCTATGCACAACCCCGAGACCCCACAGCTCCCATGAGCCGCAACTTGCGAACCCTCTCCCGCAAGCCGCCACGTCCGAACCCGCTCCCCCGAGCCGCCACGTCCGAACCCGCCCCCGCGAGCCGCCAGGTCCGCCCCTGCTCCCGCCCTACTCCCGCGAGCCGCTACTTCCGGAACTCCTCCGGGCAGGTCCCGCCCTCGGCCCCCAGGTACTTCTCGGCCCACTCGCCCAGTTCGTTCAGCGCGGGCCGCAGCGCCGCGCCCGCCTCGGTCAGCCGGTAGGAGACGCGCAGCGGCGGCCCTTCGTCGACCTCGCGCACGACGAGTCCGGCCGCGCCGAGTTCGGTGAGCCGGTCGGACAGCATGCGTTCGCTGATGCCGGGGATGGACCTGCGCAGGTCGGAGAAGTGGACGGGCCCGGACACCAGGACGGTGACGATCAGCCCGGTCCAGCGCTTGCCGAGGAGCGCGAAGACGCGCGTCATCCCGATGTCGACCGTGGAGCAGGGCCCGGCGCCGTGCGCCAGGGCAGCTCCCGCCCCCGGTCCGTTCCTGTCGTCCCCGTTGCGCGCCATGCCTCCAGAGTACTGGTCTCCCGTACGGGGATGAAAAAAAGTAAGCCCCTGTGTTATTACTAGTTACCTACTCGCTTTCACCAGGCTTTCACCAGACCCCACGGGAGTAACGCCATGGCCACGCTGCTGCACATCGATTCCTCGGTCCTGCCGGGCTCCGCCTCGGCCTCGCGCACCGTCACCGACGCCTTCCGCACGGCATGGGAGGCGCAGCATCCGCAGGGCACCGTCGTCTACCGCGACCTGAGCGCGAACCCGGTGCCGCACATCACCGCCGACACGCACCTCGCCGGCTTCTCCGACCCGTCGACGCACACCCCCGAGCAGGCCGCGGCCTTCGCCGAGCGGGTGCGGCTCATCGAGGAACTGGAGCAGGCGGACGCGATCCTGATCGGCGCCCCCATGTACAACTACTCGATCCCGTCGACGCTCAAGGCGTGGCTGGACAACGTGATCCTGTTCGGCCGCACCGCCGGCGTCGACGCCCCGGCCGCCAAGGGCACCCCGGTCACCGTCGTCGCCAGCCGCGGCGGCTCCTACGCGCCGGGCACCCCGCGCGAGGGCATGGAGTACGTGCAGAACTACCTGGAGGCGACCCTGCGCGACACCCTCGCCCTGGACATCGACTTCATCGTTCCGGAGCTGACGATGGCCCCGCAGAACCCGGCCATGGCCGAGCTCGTCCCGCTCTACGAGGCCTCCCGCGAGCAGGCCCTCGTCGCCGCCGAGCGGAAGGGCAAGGAGATCGCCGCACGCCTCGCCGCGTGAAGGTGACATACCCCACAGGGCGTCGCGGGCCATCGGTCGCGGCGCCCTGATCGCCGTCCACGGGCAACCCGCCACCCCCCGGCGGACAAGCACCCCTAGGCAACGCAAAAGCCCCGCAGATCCGAAGATCTACGGGGCTTTTCGCTGTGCGCGAGGGGGGAGTTGAACCCCCACGCCCTTTCGGGCACTGGAACCTGAATCCAGCGCGTCTGCCTATTCCGCCACCCGCGCATTGGGTGTGTCTTCCGGCTCCCTCGCCCTTGCGGGCCGGGCGCCTTTCGACATCTGAAGATTAGCACGCTGGAGAGGGTGGATTCACATCCGTTTCCGAGGCCGCCCGCCGGGCACCTGACACGACGGACCTCCCGCACGGCACCGTCCGCGGCACCGCCTCCGGCACAACTCCCGTACCGCCCCCGCTCCGGCACGTACCGGACGCGTACCGGTCTCGTACCGGAGTCGGCCGGACCCCGACAGCTCCACAGCCGCGTACGGGACACTGTCCGGAGGCCACCTCTACGATCCCTCTCAAGAGGAGCCGCAGAGGAGCCGCAGAGAAGAGCCGCAAGAGGAGCTGTGAGCGTCGACACTCATCGACCGGGCGGACAGGGGGAACCAGCCGATTTCCCGACGCGTGGATACGATCAGTAAGCAGTACCAAGAAGGTCGCCGCGGACACGGCGACAACGGCACGCAGGACGGCTACGAAGGAGGAGGTGCCCCATGGGAGTCCTGAAGAAGTTCGAGCAGCGCCTCGAGGGTCTGGTCAACGGCACCTTCGCCAAGGTCTTCAAGTCCGAGGTCCAGCCCGTCGAGATCGCGGGCGCACTGCAACGCGAGTGCGACAACAACGCGACGATCTGGAACCGCGAGCGGACCGTCGTCCCCAATGACTTCATCGTGGAGCTGAGCGCGCCCGACTACGAGCGCCTCAGCCCCTACTCGGGCCAGCTCGGCGACGAGCTGTCCGGGATGGTGCGCGACTACGCGAAGCAGCAGCGCTACACCTTCATGGGCCCGATCAAGGTGCACCTGGAGAAGGCGGAGGACCTGGACACGGGTCTGTACCGAGTACGCAGCCGCACCCTCGCGTCGTCCACCAGCCAGCAGCAGGGCGACCGGCCCGCCGCGGCCCGGCCCCCTCAGGCGCCGGGAGGCTACGGATACCCGCAGCCCGCCGCCGCCGCGCCCCCGATGCCGTCCGCGCCGCCCCGGGCCGCCCGGCCCAGACCCCGTCGCCGCAGCGTCCCGCCGGAGGCCCGGCAGGACCGCTGCCCGGGGCCCGGGTACGCCACTGGATCGAGATCAACGGCACCCGCCACCAGATCTCCCGGCCCACGCTCGTCCTCGGCCGTTCCACCGAAGCGGACGTCCGCGTCGACGACCCCGGCGTCTCCCGCCGGCACTGCGAGATCCGGACCGGAACACCCTCGACGATCCAGGATCTGGGGTCCACCAACGGGATCGTGGTGGACGGGCAGCACACCACCCGCGCTACGCTCCGCGACGGCTCGCGGATCGTCGTGGGCCAAACCACCATCGTTTACAGGCAAGCCGAAGGGTGAAGCGGGGGCAATGTCAGAGCTGACCCTGACGGTCATGCGGTTGGGTTTCCTGGCCGTTCTGTGGCTGTTCGTGATCGTGGCCGTCCAGGTCATCCGCAGCGACCTGTTCGGCACACGTGTCACACAGCGCGGTGCGCGCCGTGACAGCGGCCGCCAGCAGCAGGCCGCACGGCAGGCCGCCGCGCCTCCGCAACAGCGCCAGCAGCAGTCGGGCGGCGGCCGCCAGCGCCGCGGCGCCCCGACGAAGCTGGTCGTCTCCGAGGGCACCCTCACGGGTACGACGGTGGCACTGCAGGGGCAGACGATCACGCTCGGCCGCGCACACGACAGCACGATCGTCCTGGACGACGACTACGCGTCCAGCAGGCACGCCAGGATCTACCCGGACCGGGACGGTCAGTGGATCGTCGAGGATCTCGGGTCCACCAACGGCACGTATCTCGACCGGACCCGGCTCACGACGCCCCAGCCGATCCCGCTGGGCGCACCGATCCGCATCGGCAAGACCGTCATCGAGCTGCGGAAGTAGTGCGACATCATGATTGAGCGGAGCGAGCGAGCCGACGCGGCAGTCCCGGCACCGGGCACCGGCGCGCTCCCGACCGGAGGGTGGGCACCGTGCGGATGTACCCGGAGCCGACGGGCGAGGTGCGCATGAGTCTGTCACTGCGCTTCGCCGCCGGATCGCACAAAGGCATGATCCGCGAGGGCAACGAGGACTCCGGCTACGCCGGCCCCCGGCTGCTCGCGATCGCCGACGGCATGGGCGGCCAGGCCGCCGGCGAGGTCGCCTCGTCCGAGGTGATCTCCACCATCGTCGCCCTCGACGACGACGTGCCCGGGTCGGACATCCTGACCTCACTCGGCACGGCCGTACAGCGGGCCAACGACCAGCTCCGCATGATGGTCGAGGAGGACCCCCAGCTCGAAGGCATGGGGACCACCCTGACCGCACTCCTGTGGACAGGACAGCGACTCGGACTCGTCCACGTCGGCGACTCGCGCGCCTACCTGCTGCGCGACGGCGTACTCACGCAGATCACCCAGGACCACACGTGGGTGCAGCGCCTCGTCGACGAGGGCCGCATCACCGAGGAAGAAGCCACCACGCACCCGCAGAGGTCCCTCCTCATGCGGGCGCTCGGCAGCGGCGACCACGTCGAACCCGACCTCTCCATCCGAGAGGTACGCGCCGGCGACCGGTACCTGATCTGCTCCGACGGCCTCTCCGGCGTCGTCTCCCACCAGACGATGGAGGAGACCCTCGCCAGCTACCAGGGCCCGCAGGAAACGGTCCAGGACCTGATCCAGCTCGCCCTGCGCGGCGGCGGCCCCGACAACATCACCGTGATCATCGCGGACGTCCTCGACATGGACAGCGGCGACACCCTCGCCGGCCAGATGTCGGACGCGCCCGTCATCGTCGGCGCGGTCGCCGAGAACCAGCACCAGCTCCAGGACGGCAGCGCCATGGAGACCCCGGCGGGCCGCGCCTCCGGACTCGGACGGCCCGTCCCCGGCCAGGGCGGCGGCGAATTCGGCCCGCCCGGCAGCGGAGACCCCGCCGGCTACGCACCCGAGGGGGGCTTCGGCGCGTACTCCGACGAGGACTTCGTCAAGCCGCGCCGCGGCCGCAAGTGGTTCAAGAGATCGATCTACATCGTGCTCGCGCTCGCCGTCATCGGCGGCGGCCTCTACGGCGGATACCGCTGGACGCAGACCCAGTACTACGTCGGCACGAACGACGACAACGTGGCGCTCTACCGCGGCATCAACCAGGACCTCGCCTGGGTGAGCCTGTCCAAGGTGGAGAAGAACCACCCCGAGATCGAGCTCAAGTACCTGCCGCCGTACCAGCGCAAGCAGGTCGAGGCGACGATCGCCGAAGGCGACCTCGCCGCCGCCCAGGACAAGATCGACGAACTGTCGGCCCAGGCCACCGCCTGCGAGAAGCAGGCCAAGCGCCAGCAGGCCGAGAACGACAAGAACGCGAAGACGGGCGAAGGCGAAGCCGGCGGAACGACGACGGGCGGCACCGCCTCCAAGGCGTCGTACCGCACCGCGACCACCGCACCCACGCCGACCCCGTCCGACCCCTCGTCGTCGCCGTCCGGCAAGTCCAAGACCTCTCCCACGCCCACCCCTGGCCCCACTCTCTCCGAGGAAGAGCAGCAGCTGGCCAAGGCGTGCGCCAAGTAGTAAGAGCCGTTGGGGGCCTTTGCACGCCATGAGCAGTCTCAGCAGCAGTTCCACGACCCATACGTCGACCATCGGAGCGATCGGAGCACCGAGCCGGCGCAACACCGAGCTGGCCTTGCTCGTGTTCGCCGTGGTCATCCCGGTGTTCGCGTACGCCAATGTCGGCCTCGCCCTCAACGGCGAGCTGCCCACCGGCATCCTCGGCTACGGCCTGGGGCTCGGCCTGCTCGCAGGCGTCGCCCACATCGTCGTCCGCAGATTCGCCGCGTACGCGGACCCGCTGCTGCTGCCGCTGGCCACCCTCCTCAACGGCCTCGGCCTCGTCGTCATCTGGCGGCTCGACCAGTCCGAACTGCTCCAGTCGATCGGCCAGGCCGGCAGCGCCGCACCCAAGCAGCTGCTCTACACCGCCATCGGCATCGCGCTGTTCATCATCGTGCTGCTGTTCCTCAAGGACCACCGCGTCCTCCAGCGCTACACCTACATCTCCATGCTCGGCGCGATCGTCCTGCTGCTCCTGCCGCTGGTCCCCGGCCTCGGCGTGAACCTGTACGGCGCCAAGATCTGGATCCACATCGGCTCGTTCTCCATCCAGCCCGGCGAGTTCGCGAAGATCGTTCTCGCGATCTTCTTCGCCGGCTACCTGATGGTGAAGCGGGACGCCCTCGCGCTCGCCTCGCGCCGCTTCATGGGCCTCTACCTGCCGCGCGGCCGCGACCTCGGACCGATCCTCGTCGTCTGGGCGATCTCGATCCTCATCCTCGTCTTCGAGACCGACCTCGGTACGTCGCTGCTGTTCTTCGGAATGTTCGTCATCATGCTGTACGTCGCCACCGAGCGGACCAGCTGGATCGTCTTCGGTCTGCTGATGTCCGCGGTCGGCGCCGTCGGCGTGGCCAGCTTCGAACCGCACATCCAGCAGCGCGTCGACGCCTGGCTCGACCCGATGAAGGAGTACACGCTCTCCCGCGCGGGCGTCGCCGGCCACTCCGAGCAGGCCATGCAGGCCCTGTGGGCGTTCGGCTCCGGCGGCACCCTCGGCACCGGCTGGGGCCAGGGCCACTCCGAACTCATCCGCTTCGCCGCCAACTCCGACTTCATCCTCGCCACCTTCGGCGAAGAGCTCGGCCTGGCCGGCCTGATGGCACTGCTGCTGATCTACGCGTTGATCGTCGAGCGCGGCGTACGCACCGCCCTCGCCGCCCGCGACCCCTTCGGCAAGCTCCTCGCCATCGGCCTGTCCGGCGCCTTCGCCCTCCAGGTCTTCGTCGTCGCCGGCGGCGTCATGGGGCTCATCCCGCTCACCGGTATGACGATGCCCTTCCTCGCGTACGGCGGATCCTCCGTCATCGCCAACTGGGCGCTCATCGGCATCCTGATCAGGATCAGCGACACCGCGCGCCGACCCGCGCCCAGCCCCACGCCCAGCCCCGACGCCGAGATGACCCAGGTGGTCCGACCGTGAACAAGCCCCTGCGCCGCATCGCGATCTTCTGCGGACTCCTGGTCCTGACCCTCCTGATCCGCGACAACTGGCTCCAGTACGTCAAGGCCGACGACCTCGCCTCCGACGACAACAACCGCCGCGTCACCATCGCCCGGTACTCCACACCGCGCGGCGACATCATCGTCGACGGCAAGTCGATCACCGGCTCCAAGGCGACCTCCGGCACCGACCTCAAGTACAAGCGGACCTGGAAGAACGGGCCCATGTGGTCGCCCGTCACCGGCTACGCCTCACAGACCGTCGGCGCCAGCCAGATCGAGTCCATCGAGGACGGCATCCTCACCGGCAACGACGACCGGCTCTTCTTCCGCAACACCCTGGACATGGTCACGGGCAAGAAGAAGGAGGGCGGCAACGTCGTCACCACCCTCAACGCCAAGGCACAGCAGGCCGCCTACGACGGCCTGAAGAACCGCGGCAAGGGTGCCGTCGCCGCCATCGAGCCGTCCACCGGCAAGATCCTCGCGCTCGCCTCCACCCCCTCGTACGACCCCTCGGTCTTCGCCGGCAACTCCACCAAGGAAGGCGAGACGTTCGCGAAGCTCGACAAGGACAAGGACAAGCCGCTCCTCAACCGGGCGCTGCGCGAGACCTATCCGCCGGGCTCCACCTTCAAGCTGGTCACCGCCGCGGCCGCCCTGGAGAGCGGGAAGGTCACCGACCCGGACGCCAAGACGGACTCCCCGGTGCCGTTCATCATGAAGAACACCAGGACGGAGCTGAAGAACGAGGGCGCCATCCAGTGCGAGAACGTGTCCCTGCGTGAGGCGCTGCGCGTCTCCTGCAACTCCGTGTTCGGCAAGCTCGGCCAGGACATGGGCGTGGACACGATGCGCGAGGAGGCCGAGAAGTTCGGCTTCAACGAGGAACAGTTCGTCCCGGTCCGCGCCAACGCCTCCGTGTTCTCCAAGGACATGGACCCCTCGCAGACCGCCCTCTCCTCCATCGGCCAGTACAACACCGCGGCCACCCCGCTCCAGATGGCCATGGTCGCCTCCGCGATCGCCAACGACGGCACCCTCATGAAGCCGTACATGGTCGACGAGCTCAAGGCCTCGAACCTCGACACGATCGAGAAGACCAAGCCCGAGGAACTGAGCAAGCCGCTCTCCGAGGAGAACGCACAGCGGCTCCAGTCGATGATGGAGACCGTCGTCAACGACGGCACCGGCCAGAACGCCCGCATCCCCAACGTCACCGTCGGCGGCAAGACCGGTACCGCCCAGCACGGCGTCGACAACAGCGAGAAGCCCTACGCCTGGTTCGTCTCCTACGCGAAGACGACCTCCGGGTCCCCGGTCGCCGTCGCCGTCGTCGTCGAGGACGGCAGCGCCAACCGTGACGACATCTCCGGTGGCGGCCTCGCCGCCCCGATCGCCAAGAGCGTGATGCAGGCGGTCATCAACAGCAAGTAGGGACGGACGGGGACCGGGTTCATCGCTTCTTGTGAGCCCGGTCACCCGTTCTTCACATAGACGCACGTGGCGATACCGGTCCTGTCACGGCTCCCGGTGGTGGCCAGGTCACGCTGGGCAAGGCGGGTACGGTATGCCCGGACAGCACACCGCCCGACCCCGCACGGGACGGTCGGGACCGACGGAGAGGGCTGGTAGGTAACCATGGAAGAGCCGCGTCGCCTCGGCGGCCGGTACGAGCTGGGCCAGGTGCTCGGCCGTGGTGGCATGGCCGAGGTCTACCTCGCGCACGACACCCGGCTCGGCCGCACCGTGGCGGTGAAGACGCTGCGCGTCGACCTCGCGCGCGACCCGTCGTTCCAGGCCCGGTTCCGCCGGGAGGCCCAGTCGGCCGCCTCGCTCAACCATCCCGCGATCGTGGCGGTCTACGACACGGGCGAGGACTACGTCGACCAGGTCTCCATCCCGTACATCGTGATGGAGTACGTCGACGGCTCCACACTCCGCGAGCTCCTGCACAGCGGCCGCAAACTGCTGCCCGAGCGCGCCATGGAGATGACCGTCGGCATCCTCCAGGCCCTCGAATACTCGCACCGCGCCGGCATCGTCCACCGCGACATCAAGCCCGCCAACGTCATGCTGACCCGCACCGGCCAGGTCAAGGTCATGGACTTCGGCATCGCCCGCGCCATGGGCGACGCCGGCATGACCATGACGCAGACCGCCGCGGTCATCGGCACCGCCCAGTACCTCTCGCCCGAGCAGGCCAAGGGCGAACAGGTCGACGCCCGCTCCGACCTGTACTCCACGGGCTGCCTGCTCTACGAACTCCTCACCGTCCGGCCGCCGTTCGTCGGCGACTCCCCGGTCGCGGTCGCCTACCAGCACGTACGGGAAGAGGCCCAGCCTCCCTCGGTCTTCGACCAGGAGATCACGCCCGAGATGGACGCCATCGTCCTCAAGGCGCTCACCAAGGACCCCGACTACCGCTACCAGTCGGCCGACGAGATGCGCGCCGACATCGAGGCCTGCCTCGACGGCCAGCCCGTCGCCGCCACCGCCGCCATGGGCGCGGTCGGCTACGGCGGCCAGCCCGGCTACGACGCCGACCAGCAGACAGCGATGCTGCGCCCCCAGAACGGCGCCCAGCAGACCTCGATGCTGCCCCCGGTCAACCCCGACGACGGCGGCTACGGCTACGACGACCGCCTCGACCGGCGCCGCCAGGGCAAGAACAACACCTCGACGATCCTGCTCGTCGTCGCCGGCGTCCTCGTCCTCGTCGGAGCGATCCTGATCGGCAAGTGGGTCTTCAGCGGCAACAACAGCGACGACGACAAGGTCACCGTGCCGAGCCTGGCCGGCCTGACGTTCGAAGCCGCCCAGCAGAAAGCCGACAACGTCGACCTGAAGGTCGTACGCGGCGAGAGCATGCCCTGCGAGGACCAGCCCGCCAAGCACGTCTGCGAGCAGGACCCCGAGAACGGCAAGATCGACAAGAACGACACGATCACCGTCCGCATGTCCACCGGCGCCCCCAAGGTCGCCATCCCCGACGTGACGGGCCTCTCCTACGACGCCGCCGTCTCGGAGCTCAACGACAAGGGCTTCAAGAACATCACCAAGAAGACCGAGGAGTCGGACCGCAGCGCGGGCAAGGTCATCGACCAGGACCCCGAGGGCGACACCAAGGTCGAGACCGGCACCGAGATCACCCTGACCGTCGCCAAGAAGAAGGCGACCGTCGACGTCCCCGACGTCTCCGGCGGCAACCTCACCTGCGAACAGGCCACACAGCAACTCCAGGCGAGCAACCTGAAGGCCAGCTGCACCGAGGTGGAGAACGCCGACGCCACCGCCGGAATGGTCTTCGAGCAGAACCTCGAAGCGGGCAGCCAGGCCGACCCCGGCTCCACCGTCCAGCTCAAGGTCGCCAAGGCAGCCGCGCAGACGCCCGTACCGAGCGTCGTCGGCCAGACCGTGAAGGACGCGAAGAAGATCCTTCAGCAAGCCGGCTTCAAGAACGTCCAGTTCGCCGACGGCAGCGACCAGAGCGACCAGGCCCGAGTCCTCACCCAGGACCCGGCCGCCAACACCCCGTCCGACCCGGCGGGGACCACGGTCACCCTGACCACCGTCAACACCGGCGGGAACAACAACGGCGGCAACGACAACGGCGGCCTCTTCGGAGGCCTCGGCGGCTGACGCCACAGCACCACCGCACATGAAGGAGCCCCGGCCCCCGCAAGGGACCGGGGCTCCCCGCTTGTCCGGACGCCCGTACGGACATCGCACGTAACTTCATATAACCCGATCCGTTATCCGGACACGACACGTTCCCCAGCGGAAGGAACTCCCGTGATCGACGAATCGGCCCTCCTCGAATCGAAGACCCTGCGCCACGGCGTACTCGACCGCACCGACGCACTCGACAAGGTCAAAGCCCTGTCACTGCTCCCCGACGGCATGCACGTGACGACGGCGATGGTGGCGTCGTACTTCGAGGTCACCGAGCGCGCCATCAACCGACTCTCACAACGCCACCGGACCGAACTGGCGGCCAACGGCCTGCGCATCCTGCGCGGCGACGACCTCGCTCGCTTCAAGGGAGACACCCTGTCTCCCTGTCCCGACACTTATCCACAGCCCCGGACCAGCCTCGCCGTATGGTCCCGCCGCGCCGTCCTCAACGTCGCCATGCTGCTCCGCGACAGCCCCGTGGCCCGCCAGATCCGTACCTACCTCCTCGACATGGAATACGCGGCACGCACCCAGCCGCCCGTCCCCGCCCCGGCACCCGCACCCGACCTCCAGGCAATCGACGACCGCATCGGCCACATCCTCGGCAAGACCGTCGTCCCCCTCTTCAACACCCTCATCGCGACCGCCGGCGAACACCGCCAGGAACTCATCGCCCTCCGCGCGGACATCGAGAACGTCGAACGACGACTGAGCTGGCACCACCGACGCGTCAGCGCCCTCGAAGGCGAGACATCCACCGACGCCGTACGCACCTCACTCCAGGCCCTCACCTGGCAGGCCTTCGAACGCCACGTCGCCGACCTGCTGCGCCGCGACGGCTGCACCGACGTCACCGTCCGCAAGGCCCGCACGGACCGCGGCATCGACATCACCGCAACCACCACGAGCGGACGCACCGTCGCCGTCCAGTGCAAGAACCACACCGGCCGGGCCCGCGTCTCCAGCGCCGACCTGCAGAAGTTCGCCGGAGCCGCCAAAGCGGTCGACACCGCCGACATCGCCCTGTTCGTCGCCACCTGCCCCTTCACCCTCGAAGCCCAGGCCATCGCCCGGCTGAGCGGCATCATCCTCATCGACCGCGACGAACTCGAGGCATGGACCGCCGGAGCCCGCCTCAAAAACCTGCGCTGACCCCGCCCGCACACGACAAGGCCCGAAGTCGCAAGAGCAAGTTGCGGCTTCGGGCCTCACGCAGTCTACGGGCGACAGCCCACGCCCTACCGGAGTTCCTTCGGAAGCGTGCGCTCGCTGTCCACCTTCTCGACCCGCTCCAGCTCGCCCCACACCACATACCGGTAGCGCGAGGTGTAGACAGGCGTACAGGTCGTCAGGGTGATGTACTTCCCGGCCTTCTTGACCCCCGACTCCTTCGGAATCCGGTCCAGGACGTCCACGTTGTACTTCGAGGTCTCCGGGAGGATGTCGTAGACCTTGTAGACGTACCAGTCGTCCTTCGACTCGAAGACGATCGGATCGCCCTTCTTGATCTTGTCGATGTTGTGGAACTTGGCACCGTGCCCGTCCCGGTGCGCGGCCAGCGTGAAGTTGCCGTCCTTGCCGGTGGTCGGCAGCGTCGCCTTCACCGGATCCGTGTAATAGCCGGCCACACCGTCGTTGAGGATCTTCGACGACGTGCCCTTCTCCACCAGGACCTCGCCCTTGCTCATCGCCGGCACGTGCAGGAACCCGATGCCGTCCTTCGTGTCCAGCGCGCCGGGACCGTCGTCCTGCGTCCAGTGGTCACGCACCTTGTCGCCCTGCTTGTCCGCCGCACGATCGGCGACCACATTCGTCCACCACAGCGAATACACGACGAACAGACCGAGGATCAGACCCGCGGTGATGAGCAGCTCACCGAAGACACTGACAGCCGTCGCGATCTTCCCGCGACGGGGCGGAGGCGAGGGGGCCTTCGGTGCGGCCTCTTCCTCGTGGTCGGTCGTCGCTGCCACTGCGTGTTGCCCCGTCCCTGTGCCGTACTGCCCGCTGCCGGTGGTCGCTTACTCGACGAGCGCGTCCGGCTTCCCCTTGCTGCGCGGCCGCTCCTCGACCATCTTGCCCCAGACGATCATTCGATACGTACTGGTGAATTCCGGCGTACAGGTCGTCAGAGTGATGTAACGACCCGCCTTGGCGAATCCGGAACCCGCGGGAACCGGGTTGATCACCGAGGTGTTCGACGGCGACGTCTGCGGCAGGATGCTCGACATCTTGTACACGTAGTACGTGTCCTGCGTCTCGACGACGATCGGATCGCCCGGCGCGAGGCGATTGATGTAACGGAACGGCTCACCATGGGTGTTGCGATGCCCCGCGAGCGCGAAGTTCCCCTTCTTCGCATCCGGCATCGCGGTCGGAATGCTGTCCTTGTCGTAGTGCCCGACCATCCCCTTGTCGAGCACCTTCGTCTTGCTGATGCCCTCGGCGATCGGCACGACGACATCCAGCTTCGGAATGTAGAGAATCGCGAAGCCCTGACCGGGCTCGAACGTCCCGGGCTTGCCCTTGCCGCTCGCCCAGTCGTCCTCAAGATGGTGCCGGGCACTGCCCGCCAGATTGTGGGCCCGTATGTTCGACCACCAGAGCTGGTAGGTCACGAACAACAGCATCAACACCCCGATGCTGATGAAGACTTCACCGACCGCGCGACTCGCGACCACCCCCGCGGACGGCTTCGCCGCACGCGCCGCCCGCCGCGCCTCGACCCGCGACAGCGGCCGCCCGTCACCACTCCCGCTCCCGGCCTGCGCGGACTCCGCATGCCGCCCCCACCGCCCCGCTTGGCGGCCCTACGACGCTCCGCCCTGCCCCCGGTGACCACCGCCGCCACGGGCTCGCCGCCCGGCTCGACACCGGCTATTCGACGGGTGTCCGCGGTCCGCAGCGCGACCGTCTCGTCGTCCCGCACCGGCACATTGGGCCGAACGGGCTGCCCCGCCCGCGCAGACTCCCGCACCGGCTGCTCCACAGGCTCCTGAAGGGCCTGCCGCGCGGACTCCCGCCCCGACCCCGCACCCCCCGCGTACCAGTCCTGCGCGTAGCCCTCCGGGTCGTACCACTCAGGCTCCGGCTCGACCCGCCCCGGCGGCTCAGGAACCGCACCCTCCGCCCGGAACCACGGAGAAGGATGCTGCCCCGGCAACGGATCGTTCAACGGATCGTCGAGCCGGCCCACAGCCTCCTCGAACCCCCCGGCGCCATCCTGTTCGGGGCGCAGCGCGGTCACGCCGAGGCCCTGCCCACGACCGGCGCCAGCCCCGCCGATCTGGCCACCGCACCCGCGTCACCACACTCCACGAGCCAGTTCGCCAACATCAGATGCCCATGCTCCGTGAGCACCGACTCCGGATGGAACTGAACACCCTCCACCGGCAACTCCCGATGCCGCAGCCCCATGATGATCCCGTCCTCGGTCCGCGCCGTGACCTCCAACGCATCCGGAACGGTCCCCGGCTCCGCCGCCAACGAGTGATAGCGCGTCGCGGTGAACGGATCGGGCAACCCCGCGAAGACACCCTTGCCCTCATGCCGCACCAACGACGTCTTGCCGTGCAGCAACTCCGGCGCCCGGTCCACCACACCCCCGTACGCGACCTGCATCGACTGCATACCGAGACACACGCCGAAGACCGGCACACCCGTCGCAGCACAGTGCCGCACCATCTCGATACAGACACCCGCCTGCTCCGGAGCCCCCGGCCCCGGGCTGAGCAGCGCCCCGTCGAAACCGTCCTGCGCATGCGAGGTCGTCACCTCGTCATTGCGCAACACCTCACACTCCGCACCCAGCTGATACAGGTACTGAACGAGGTTGAAAACGAAGCTGTCGTAGTTGTCGACAACAAGAATGCGCGCGCTCACTGGCCGTCCACCGTCACATCGTTGAAGGGGAGCAGCGGCTCGGCCCACGGAAAGACGTACTGGAAGAGGACGTACACGACAGCAAGGACCAGCAGCAGCGAAATCAGTGCCCTCACCCACGCGTTCCCCGGCAGATGCCGCCAGATCCAGCCGTACATGCCGGTCGCTCCCTCCACACTGTCTGCGTACGCCACCAGACTAACGGCGCAACGCCTCCGGTTTCCCGGCCTCCACAGGCTGAGTGGAATCAAGGTGCGCCCAGACGATCAACCGATGACTGTGCCCCCACTCCGGCTCACACGTCGTCAGCGTCAAATAGCGGCCCGGCCCCGCGTACCCGGACTTGCGCGGCACCGGATCGATGACCGCCACATCACTCGGCACCGTCCTGTACGGCTTCGTGTCGATGACGTACGTGAACCAGCTCGTCCCATCCGTCAGCACCACCGGATCACCCGGCCGCAGCCTCGGAAAGTCCTTGAACGGATCGCCGTACGTCCGCCGGTGCCCCGCCACCGCGAAGTTCCCCCTCTGCCCGAGCTGCGCCGTACCGGCGTAATGCCCGAGCCCCTTCTTCAGGGTCCCGACCTTCGTGCCCTCCAGCACCGGCTTGTTCCACGTGAAACCAAGCCGCGGGATGTACATCACGGCGAAGGGCTTCCCGTCCTCGTACACGGGCGGCTTCGGCGGCGACGTCCGCATCTCGTCCGGCCCGTCCGGCCCGTCCGGCCCGGCACTGGCCACCGGCCGCTTCGCCCACTGCTCCTGAAGGGCATCGATCTGACGGTCCATCGCACCGTCGGCCTTCACCCCGGTCCAGAACAGCACGTACACGACGAACAACACGATCAGGGCGCCGACGGTGATGCACAGCTCGCTGAACGTCCGGACGACGACTCGCACCGACACCCCCCGGTGTCCACGGGTGACTTCTGGCGGCTACTGCGTGGGCTTCGCGTAGTGGAGATCCACTGTGCCCGAGTAACCGGGAAGAGTCACCGCCCCGTCCTCCTCGACTTTCCAGCCGAGCCCGTACGCGTTCACGTACAGCATGTAGTTCTGGATCTCCGGCGACGCCGCGACGGCCTTCTGCAACGCCTCCGGATCCCCGACCGCGGTGATCTTGTACGGCGGCGAGTAGACCCGGCCCTGAAGGATCAGGGTGTTGCCCACACAGCGCACGGCGGACGTGGAGATCAGCCGCTGGTCCATGACCTTGATGCCCTTGGCACCGCCCTGCCACAGAGCGTTCACCACCGCCTGGAGGTCCTGCTGGTGGATGACGAGGTCATTGGGCTGCGGCTCCGGATAGCCGGGCAGCTTCGCCACGGCGTTCGGCGGAGCGTCGTCCAGCGTCACCGAGACGCCCTGCCCCTTGAGCTTCTTCGTCCCCGACGCCTCTTCGAGCCGGTCGAGCTTCTCGTCCTCGGCCTTCGTCGACCCGTCGTCCCGCTCGGCGAACGCCTCGACATCACCGCGGACCCCGCTGTTCGCCTCTTCCAGTTCCTTGTTCTTGTGGCTCCGCTCCTGAATGAGGTCGGAGAGCTTCAGAAGAGACGCATCCGTACGGATATTGGTGCCCTTGGCCGTATTGAAACTGGTGAAGAAGATGAGCCCCGCGAGGGCGAAAACGCCCACAGTGAGCAGGCGCACAGGCCGGAAGCGCCCGCTCTTGTCAGGGTCGGCAGAATTGCTCAACGTACCCTTATCTCCTTCGACGCCGCGGAAGCACTACGCTAACGGACGCCCGGGGGAGCACCAGGTTTCCCCAGAACTTCCCCTTGTACGCTGCTCCGGAGCCAGCCCACGTTCCCCTGCGCGGCCACGCAGCGCATCGACAGGAGAGACCCTCGTGCCGAAGTCACGTATCCGCAAGAAGGCCGATTACACGCCGCCGCCCGCCTCGAAGCAGGCAGCCAATATCAAGCTGACCAACCGCGGCTGGGTGGCCCCGGTGATGCTCGCGATGTTCCTCATCGGGCTCGCCTGGATCGTGGTCTTCTACGTGACGGACGGATCCCTGCCGCTCGACTCCCTCGGCAACTGGAACATCGTGGTGGGCTTCGGCTTCATCGCCGCCGGCTTCGGTGTCTCCACGCAGTGGAAGTGACCCGGAAAGCAGCCGGGTCAGCAGCTCTGCCCCAAGCTATCCACTGAGTTATCCACAGCACTTTCCACAGTGTGCAAAAGGTCGCATGATCTGTGGATAACCCACTCGGTGTTGACGCCGGTGTGACCGGTCAGGTCACGCTCGACCATCTGTTCGCCCCTTGCCCTTCCTGGGAAAACCCAGGTCAGCGACAAGGGGCACAGTTGTTCCCGACAGCATGCACAAGATCCGGCACCCTCTGTGGACAACGTCGGTCGACATCGGTGGAGAACCGGGCTCAAGTGAGCTGCGCGGTCCGCACGACGACCATGACGATCACGGCGAGCAGCACCACGGCACAGGTCCCGTACTGCACGAGGGCGCGGCGCTCGCGGGGGGCGTGGACCATGGCGTACCCGACGACGAGCCCGGCGACCAGGCCGCCGATGTGGGCCTCCCACGCGATGTTGGACCAGCCGAACGTGAAGATCAGGTTGATCACGAGCAGGGCGATGACCGGTCGCATGTCGTAGTTGAGGCGGCGCAGCAGGACGGCCGTCGCGCCGAAGAGTCCGAAGATCGCGCCGGAGGCGCCGAGCGAGGGCTGGTTCGGTGCGGCGAGCAGGTAGGTCAGGGCGCTGCCCGCGAGTCCGGAGACGAAGTAGAGCGCGAGGTAGCGGGCGCGGCCGAGGGCGGCTTCCAGTGGGCCGCCGATCCACCACAGGCTGAGCATGTTGAAGGCGAGGTGGATGTAGCCGCCGTGCAGGAACATGGCGGTGATCAGGCGGTACCACTGGCCTTCGGCGACGCCTTGGGGTCCGCCGAGTTGGGGGACCCAGGCCAGGCCCAGCATGTCGAAGCGGTCGGTGAAGCGGTCGCCGATCGAGAGCTGTACCAGGAAGGCGGCCAGGCACAGGCCGATGAGGGTCTTGGTGACGAGCCGGGGGTCGGCCGCGACGGTTCCTCCGGCGAGGGTCCGCGGCTGGTTGGCGGTGGGTGCGTGTCCCGTTCCCGAACCGCCCCGCACGCAGTCCGGGCATTGGAATCCGACGGACGCGCTGACCATGCATTCGGGGCAGATGGGCCGCTCGCAGCGGGTGCAGCGGACGCCGGTCGGCCGGTCGGGGTGCCGGTGGCAGCCGGGCAGGCCCTGGGCGTCCTGTGGTTCCTGCGGGTTGCCGGGCGCCTGGTCCATGACGGTCGTCCCCTCGGGTGGAGCGGTGTCGTACGTCTGTGTACGCGGTGGTCGGCGCCGCGTGGACAACGCGTCGCCCCGCCCATCCTTACGGACGAGCGGGGCGAAATGGTTCCCTCGGGCCCTCGACGGGTCCGGTCTAGCGGGTCTGGACGATCACGGACTCGATGACCACGTCGTTGACGGGGCGGTCGGTGCGCGGGTTGGTGGGTGCGGTCGCGATGGCGTCGACGACCTTCTGGCTGGCGTCGTCGACGACCTCGCCGAAGATGGTGTGCTTGCGGGTCAGCCAGGCGGTGGGCGAGACGGTGATGAAGAACTGGGAGCCGTTCGTGCCCGGGCCGGCGTTGGCCATGGCCAGGAGGTACGGCTTGGTGAAGGCGAGGTCGGGGTGGAACTCGTCCTCGAACTGGTAGCCGGGGCCGCCGGTGCCGTTTCCGAGCGGGTCGCCGCCCTGGATCATGAAGCCGCCGATGACCCGGTGGAAGACCGTGCCGTCGTAGAGGGGGGTCGTGGTCTTCTCGCCGGACTCCGGGTTGGTCCACTCACGTTCGCCCTTGGCGAGCTCCACGAAGTTCTTGACCGTCTTGGGCGCGTGGTTCGGCAGCAGCCGGACCTCGATGTCTCCCTGGTTGGTCCTGAGAGTGGCGTACAGCTGCTCGGCCACGATCTGCCTTCCGTTGTCTTCTGTGCTCTCTCGATCCTCGCACGGTCCCGGGAGGGTCCAGGGGTTTCAGCAGCCGAAATCCGGTCTACTCGGTACCGAAGAGGCGCGCGCCGCCACGATCCGTGGCATTGTCGTCGCCAAGTCCCTTACCACCTGTTAGCCCCCTATTGAGGCCTACCGAGTCTTACTGAGTCTTAACACCGCATTGGCGCTTCCGGCAGGCATGATCCGTAAAAGGGTGGAAAGGTGAAAAACCTGTACGCCACCGAGGAGGAGGATCCCGTGACCCGCATCGACAGCGTGCGCGCCGCGACCAGCTCGGCGAAGGACAGCGTGCTGCACGCCGCGGAAGTGGTGGCGCCCTACGCCGAGACGGCCAAGGACCGGGCAGCTCTGTACGCGCATGAGGCTCGGGTCGCCCTCGGCCCGAAGGTCTCGCAGGCTGCCCAGCAGGCGCGCGTCCAGTACGGCGCTCATCTCGCTCCGCGTCTTGAGCAGGCACGCTCGCACGTTCCGCCGAAGGTCGATCACGCCGCGCACGAGGCGGCGGTCCGTACCCGTAAGGCCGCCCAGCAGGCTGCCGCGTATTCGAAGCCGCGTATCGAGCAGGCCGTGGCAGCGGCCGGTCCGGTGCGTGACGAAGCTGCGGCGCGTAGCGTCGCGGCGGTCGCGGCGCTGCGGGGGCAGGTCACCCCGAAGGAGATCCGGAAGCTGGCTCGCAAGCATCAGCGCCGGGCACGTGTCGGTCGGCTCGCTAAGGGGCTGGCGGTCGTCGGTGTCCTGGCGGGTGGTGCGTTCGCCGCGTGGAAGTGGTGGGACAAGCAGGCCAATCCGGACTGGTTGGTCGAGCCGCCGGCCGCGACCGAGGTTCCCGACAGTGCTCCGTTGACCTCGGTCGACGGGAGTGCTCAGGCGGCTCTCGATCCGGAGGTGCAGGCCAAGCAGGCGGAGGCCGAGGCGGACAGCGGTTCGGAGGAGAAGCGCTGACGCTGGTCCTTCGTCCGTGTGAGCAGTGGTACGACGAAGCCCCTCCGGCCAGGGTGAACCTGGCGGGAGGGGCTTCGGTGCGTGGAGCCTAGGGGAGTCGAACCCCTGACATCTGCCATGCAAAGACAGCGCTCTACCAACTGAGCTAAGGCCCCGAAAATGGCGCGTCCGCCGGAAGAATCGTGTTCCGGTCGTGCACCGCAGACCAGAGTACCGGGTCATCCCCCGGATCCCGCAAAAGGATTGGGGGTCCCGGCGGGCGACCACTCTCCGTAAGATGCCCCACGGTGCTTCGCGGCAGCGAAGGCGCCGTACTTGGGGAAGCGATGGGGAGACGCAATGGACGCCGCACAGCAGGAAGCTACCGCGAGAGCACGGGAGCTCCAGCGGAACTGGTACGGGGAGCCGCTGGGGGCGCTCTTCCGTCGGCTGATCGAGGACCTCGGCCTCAATCAGGCCCGCTTGGCGGGTGTGCTCGGCTTGTCCGCGCCCATGTTGTCCCAGTTGATGAGTGGCCAGCGGGCCAAGATCGGTAACCCTGCGGTGGTGCAGCGGGTGCAGTTGTTGCAGGACCTGGCGGGGCAGGTCGCGGACGGCAGTGTGAGTGCGGCCGAGGCCACGGAGCGCATGGACGAGATCAAGAAGTCGCAGGGTGGGTCGGTGCTCACCAACACCGGTCAGACGTCGACGAGTTCGGGTGCTCCGACGGTGAAGCGTGTGGTGCGTGAGATCCAGTCGCTGTTGCGGTCCGTGTCGGCGGCGGGCGACATCATCGAGGCGGCGGACTCTCTCGCCCCGTCGCACCCGGAGCTGGCAGAGTTCCTCCGGGTGTACGGCGCGGGGCGGACGTCCGACGCGGTCGCCCATTACCAGGCGCACCAGAGCTGACGGGCTTTGTGGCCGCTGCCGCCGGTGGAGGGCGGCGGTGGCCGTGGGGCGTACCTCGGGCGGTGTCCGGAGGGGGCCTTTGGCATCGCGGGCCCGGGAGGGGAGCGACGCACGACCATGGGTGAGGTCTTCGCCGGCCGGTACGAACTGGCCGACCCGATCGGTCGCGGGGGAGTGGGCGCGGTGTGGCGTGCCTGGGACCACCGTCGCCGCCGTTATGTCGCGGCCAAGGTGCTTCAGCAGAGCGATGCGCACACGCTGCTTCGTTTTGTGCGGGAGCAGGCGCTGCGTATCGATCATCCGCATGTGCTGGCGCCGGCGAGCTGGGCCGCGGACGACGACAAGGTCCTGTTCACCATGGATCTGGTGGCGGGTGGTTCGCTGGCTCATCTGATCGGCGATTATGGTCCGCTGCCTCCGCAGTTCGTGTGTGTGCTGCTGGATCAGTTGCTTTCCGGGCTCGCGGCTGTGCATGCCGAGGGTGTGGTGCATCGCGACATCAAGCCCGCGAACATTCTTCTGGAGGCGACCAGTACGCGGCTGCCGCATCTGCGGGTGTCGGACTTCGGCATCTCGATGCGTAAGGGTGAGCCGCGGCTGACGGAGACCAACTATGTGGTGGGGACGCCCGGTTATTTCGCGCCGGAGCAGGCGATGGGCGCGGAGCCGGACTTTCCGGCGGATCTCTTCGCGGCGGGTCTGGTCGCGTTGTATCTCCTGGAGGGTGCCAAGCCGGATGCCAAGTCGCTGATCGAGCACTTCGCGGAGCATGGCACGCCGAGCGCTCCGCAGGGTGTTCCCGGTCCGCTCTGGGGCGTTCTCGCGGGTTTGTTGCAGCCTGATCCCGAGGCTCGTTTCCGTACGGCGACGGGGGCTCGCAAGGCGCTGCTGGCCGCCGCGGAGCTGCTGCCTGAGCCGGGCCCGGACGACGAGTTGATCGAGGTGTTCGATCAGCTCGGCCCGTTGCCGCCGGGGTTCGGGCCGAACGGTCCGGCGACCCGCGGCCGCAGGGCTCGCCCCTTGCACTCCACCGGCCCGGCCGAGTCCCCCACGCCGCCCACCGTGCCCGAACCCGCCCCGCACCTGGAGCGAGAGCCGCACCCGCAGTCGCAGCGGAGCCCAGAACCACAGCCAGCACCGGCACCGGCACCGGCACCAGAGCGAGAACCAACACCCCCACCATCGGCACCATCATCGATGCCGCCACCGGCATCGGCACCGACTCCCCACCCCGCGATGTCGGAGACGGGTAGCTTCCATCTCCCCCCGCCCGCGCCGGCCCCCGACATCCGCTTCGCGACCCCACCACCGCTGCCTCCCCCCGTACCGCCGATGCCGGCGGTCGTCCTTCCTCCGCATGTGGCCCCCGCTGCCCACGCCGTGACGACGGTGGTTCCCCACGAACCCGTACCGGATCGTCACTCTCTGTACGCACTGCGACGCGGAGAGGTTCCCGACCGGCGCCGGACATCGCCGGGACCACCCCCACGGGTGACGATCCCGGTGCTGCTCCTCGCGCTGGTGTGCTTCACGGTCGGCATCTGGGCACTCACGCAGGCGTGAAGTCTGGGCACTCACCCGGGCGTCAAAGGGGCCCCGCCCCTCACGCCGGTCACCCGCGCAGGCGTCGCACCGCGACCAGGCGCCACGCCGCGAGCCACAGCAGCAACGCCGTTCCCGTCCCGACTCCGGCCACGCCCAGCAGTGTCATCGCCGCACTCCCGGACGAGGCGGAAGCGGTTCCTCCGGAGGCCGAGGAGCCGCCGCCGGTAGAGGAACCCGAGGAAGAGGCGGAGGGAGCGGCAGAGGAAGCGGACGAGCCGGAGCTGTCACCGGAGCCCGACGCGCCAGCTCCCCCGCTCCAGACGGCACCCCCTTCACCGTCCTCCGCGGCCTTCCGGTCGTCGGCCGTCACCTGGAACTCCCCCGGGTCCCGCACATAGTCGGGTGCCTTCTGGGGCTCCCCCTCCACGCCCACCCGGAGCGTCACGCCGGATTCCTTGTCGCCGTACTTCTGCGCCATCGCCGGGTTGAGGGTGACCTTGAGGTAGTACCAGCCGGCCAGCCGCATCGCGGATTCGTCGCCGCGCAGCAGGAAGCGGTTCTCGTACGCCACCGGTGGCAGCGGGTCGAGCGCGACGCCTGTCGGTTCACCGGCGTACGGGGCCTCTTTGGCGACGACCGTCGCCCGCGCCGGGTTGTACAGCTCGACGTCGAGCGCGCCGGGGACGAATCCGTTGCGGGCCGTGTCCTGCGCCGTACTGCCCAGATCGGTGCCGAGGAGGAGTTGCTGTCCCCAGTCCACGGGTACGCGGTAGAAGTGGCTCTGCCCCGGTCGGATCCGGTCCTGCCAGACGCCGGCGGTCAGTGCCTTCGCGTCGTTGAATCCGGTGCCGCCCCTGCGCAGCGTGCCCGTGCCGGACGGTGGCGGCACGGAGGCCGAGGGCCAGGTGTCGGGTCCTCGGGAGGGTGCGGCGGTGACGAGGCCGGGCTCGGTGGCCACATGCAGTTCGAGCCCCCAGGTCTGCCGTGTGGATTCTGCGTCGGTCTTGCGCTCCACGACCACGTAGTACGTGCCTGCCGTCTGGCAGTTCAGCCTGCCCGGTCGTACGAGCCGGGCTGCGGCGGCCGCGATCGGGCGGGGGTACGCGCCGGAGCGGAAGGTCGCGCGCTCGGAGTCGCAGCGGTTGCCGTTGCTGTCCTTGAGGACGACGGTGATCCCGTCCGCGTACGAGACCTTCGTCCCGGATCCGAGCGGGGGTACGGCGACGGCGGACACGTACGCGTTGGCGGCGCTGTCGAGCTCGACGCGGTAGTAGGCGGCGCCGCTCGGTCCCGTACCGATCGAGCTGCGGTACGTGCCGCCGACCTTCAACTCCGCCGCGTCGGTGCTGTTCCGTGCGGCTCGTACGTTCTGGGCGCTGTCGGCGTAGACGTACGGATCACTGTTCCCGGCCGCGACCGCGGGGCCGTGCGGAAGCAGTGCGGCGCACAGTCCCGCCCCGACGGTCGCCGCCACCAGTCGGGGGTCGCGCCGCCGTTCCGCCTTCAGCCGCCTCATGAGTCTCCCCATGGACCGTCATCCTGCCGTTCCGGTGCGCGCGTTGTCCGCCGTGCGTCGGAATCCCGCCATTCATTTGCTCACGCAAGGCCGGTCCGGGACGTGGTGCCGGTCCGGGACGTGGTGCCGGTGCCGGTGCCGGTGCAACACAAAACCCCGGCCGCTGGTGCGACCGGGGCCTGCGAAGAGACTGTTGTCGATACTCACGAACCCGTGGGCACGGAGTCAGTCGCCTCCGTCCACAGATCCTGCTCGGCGCGATCCGCCTGGATCTGGCGGTACACGAGGAGCCCGCCGATGGCGGCCAGTGCGACCAGGAGAAGCTTCTTCACCGCGCGACCTCGTCTTTCCTTGACGTAGGGGACCTCTGGCGCCCGACTATACACACCGACCGATACCGATCGGTGACCTGGATGTACCCCAACTCCCGCATGGCACGCCGCAGTCGAAACGGACCCTTCGCCTCCTTGGATCGACGCCCCGGCGAGAGGGCCCTTGAGGCCATCCGAGTGGTGTTCATCTGAAGATCGACGCGCCATGGGCGTCGGTCCCGCACTCTTGGCGCTGCGTACACATCATGAGGAAAGTACGCAAATCGCCCAACCCGAAAGTGAGGGACCATGACCAAGAACCGGGTCATGACGCTGTGGACCGTCGTCATCTCCGCCTTCATCGCGCTCTTCTCCGCGCTGGGACTCGTCTCCCCGGCCGCCGCGGCCACGCCCGTACAGCAGACGGAGGAGGCCCGCAACACGGTCGTGAGCGCCGCTCCCGCCGCCACCGCGGCCGTTCCCTTCTGGACCTTCAAGCGGTCCCTGCCACCGACGATGAAGCAGCGCATCCGCGCCGAGGCCCACGGTTCCTCCCCCAGCTGCCGCCACCGTCCGCCGGCCGACACCGAGCAGCAGGACGACAGCACCACGGACCTGGCCACCGAAGCCCTCACGGCCCAGCCGTAGCCCGCTCCGGAAGCTCGGCGCAGTCAGCACCACCCAGCACGCCGAAACCCCGTCAGACGCTCGCCGACGGGCAGCCCCTTCGCAGCACAGAGTGCGCCCCACAGGACGCACACACCGCAGAACCAAGCACCACAACGGCCAAGCACCACCAAGAGCCACTCGGCACCGAACCACGCCGCAGCATGAGCACCACACGGCACGCAACCACGCCGCAGTACGCGCACCACACGTACGGGCACGAAGCGCATGACCGTAACCCGCATGAACACCACGCAGGCCTGAGCACGACGCACCACTGATCACGCACAGAGCAGCCCACAGCAAGCCGGCCGACGGCAGCGACAACGGCAGACGGCGGAAGCACGGCCATCAGGCCCACCCCCGCCCAGGAAGCCCACCAGCGCACGCCGATGCACGCCGCTCCCCACTGATCCACGCCGATCCGAGGCCCCAGCCATTCCTTCCGGCTGAGCGGGCCCTTTCGGCATGCCCCGGGACGCGCCTACGGCCCCCGTCGGATCAGCCCGACACAACCGCGCTCGGCTCAGGGAAGCCACGCCGCATCCGATGACCCGAAGAGCTCGGTGGGCGAGGCGATCCGGACGGTGTACGCATCGAGCTCGTCGGTCTCGACCCACGCGTATCGCGCGACAAGGTCTTCCCAAGCTGCGACATCACCGTGCTTCGCCTTGAGAGGGGCGTCAGAAGTCATGAGGCCGCACCCTACGAAGCAACCAGGGAAGCGACTGCGCCCGAAGCCATACACGTCAAAGACCCCCAACCATCACTGGTTGGGGGTCTTTGCACTGGTGGGGCTAACAGGATTTGAACCTGTGGCCTCATCCTTATCAGGTCGATCGAGGGGACCTCTCGACCGTGATGAACGTCTGCTGAACCTTGGTCCGGCTGCCGCTCAGATTCGGCGTCGACCGGTGTCGTTCGTATCTGTTGGTGTCAGCTGTTGATGTCAGCATGCGGGGTGGTCTTGACAAGCCTTGCTCATCATGTTCTCTAGTGAACTCCCCACTCCCGCTGGGGGATGGAGCCCTCCCAGCTATCTGTACACATCTCAGCCCACTCAGCTGCGACGAACACAGGGCGGGTGCGGGCGAAGTCGCCGTTCTGCTGGCAACGCATGACCAGTCCCAAGCCGGGCAAGCCAGCCTCTCCGTTAAGCCCGATGCGTAGTCCATCCAGACCCTGAGGCATGTCCTTAAGGGAGTCCGCTGTCGCTTCAATCCACGGAGTCAGCTCAGATGGCAAACGGCCAACGAAGCGAACGCCATCGCGAAGAACCTGAGGACCGTTGCAGGCGTCGATCGAGATGGCAGCCAACGTCTGCTCATCCCGCGTGTAGTAGGTGTCGACACCCAGAGCACTGAACGGAACCCACTGCTTCTGAAGGTGCCATCCATTGATCGGCTCGCCGAGGGCAGCAGCAACCTCCTCCACGGTCTGACCAAAACGCAAAGGGCCCACGCCTTTCAGCGGAACCCAAGCCCACTCTGGACGCTCAGCATCAGAGAGAACTGACTGTGCCCACCACATGCAAAACCCCACCCCGACATCGAACCCATGTACGACACCGCATTGTGCCACCCTTCGTATCCCGTGCAGCCTGAGCAGAGCTTCGAGGTCGGTGGAGCGGCTTTGGGCTGGAGCTGCCATGGGGCGAGTGATCATGGCCCATTAAGCTGATAGCGAGTCGGGCAGTCTATGGACCTGCCCGTTAAAGCACGACGTTGGGCCATGATCTTCGAGGCTCGCCCCATGGTGGCTGCCTAAAGCCGTGGAACCGACCGGCCCCGGCCACGACGGGTTTCCCCGCTCATCTGGCCGTGAGTCCGCGTCCGGGGCTGGCCCATGTGATCAGCGGGCCGGAGGGTGCTTGCGAATCTGGCAGCGTCGGCCCGCCGGTCCCCGCCACCATGATCCGGCCTAATCGGTAGCCCAAAGCGTCGTTGACCTGTGGTGCGGCAATCCCCTGTACCTCTATGGCCCGTTGCTGGGTTCTTGGCCCCTTGGGGTGCGACGGGCGGACGGCGCCCCGCGGCCGGCGGCGCAGACATTTAGGCGGCGGGGCGGCGGCCGACCGGCGCCGCCCCGTTCGGGGCCCTCGATCCGGATTGATCCCTTTGGGACGGCTCGGGCTGGATGGTGGTTGTCCTCGGGGGTGTTCTTGTGCGTGCGCCTTGTGGTCCCACGGAAGCTGAAGGGATCTCCCTCAAGGCTGGATCATGGTGGCGGGGACCGGCGGGCCAGAGCGGCCGTTGATTCGCGGCAGCACTCTTCGGCGGTTGGGTTGGCAATGATCGGCGGCGTGGGCCGAAGCCCACGCCGCGAGCGCAGCGAGCCTTGATGAGGTAGAGAAACCTGTAACGGGCCCTCGCCATGCCTCAGTTGATGTCGTACTCCGCCGTGAGCTGTCGGCCACCGCCCATGAAGTCGATGGCGTACTCGATCACTGAACCATCTTGGTCCCAGTAGTAGTTGGTCACGGTCAGGGCTGGGGTCCCCGCCTCGATCCCGAGCAGCCCAGAAGCGTCCTCGGGGACTGGCCTCAAAGCCACAACATCGCGGCGCCGCACCGCACGTCGTCCCGTACGGTCCTCGATCAGGCCGAATGTCATCCTGGGAAGTGCCTCGGCAACGGCCAACTCGGGTGCCTGCTCGGCGAGATCACCGTGAAGCCACGACGTGGACAAGGTGATCACTCCCTCGTCATCCAGGTAGCGACGCTGGCGACGTACGACCGGTGCTCCTGCTTCAACCCCCAGCGCCTCTGCGATCTCAGCCGGTGCCGCTACGAGACCTGCGCCGACGATCTCGACGTGTTCTCCAGGGCGGAATCCACTGCCGGTGGCTCGCTGGAGCTGGAGACGGTCCGAGCCGCTGGTGAGCTTGCGTCCTAGATCAACGAATGTGCCCTGGGTAGTCGACCGGACGTACCCCTCGGCCTGAAGCTGCTTGATCCCCTTGGCTGCCGTGGCGGTGGCGACGCCCCACTCCTCGGCGATCTCCGCAATGGACGGCAGCTTGGTGTCCTGCGTCAGAACACCGTCAACGATCTTCTGACGAAAGTGGTCCGCGATCTGCATGAACGGCGGCGCGGCCCGCTGAACTCGCGGTGTCATTTCTCCTCCGTGATCGTCTGCTAGCTCACGGATTAGCGTACCCCCAAAGCGGCCTTGCCATCGCGTGCTAGTACGCGTATACATAAACGTGAGCTAGCACACAAAGCCCGGGGGCGGCGCCCTCTACCGCCAAGCAGATGCGCCGCCCCCTTCGTCCCCGAAGGGAAGCTCCATGATGCCTTCGACCTTGACCGTCGTACGACCTGAGGCCACGGTTTCGGCCCCGCTGTCGGCTCCGCTGTCGTTCAGTGATGACGCGACGTTGGTCCCGTCCCCGTGCATGACGTGCGGCCTGGACGTGGACGGCTGGGGCTGGATCAACTTCAACGGCCGTGGCCTGCTGATGCACGACATCGACGGTGAGAGCGTGCCGTGCCCGCACGCCCGTCCGATCGACTGGGCGACCGGTGACGAGCTGCCCCCGATCGCTCCGGCCACGCTCACCGCCACGGAATGGATCACCTCCCTGTACCTGTCGGACTACGTGGCCAAGTCCCGCCCGACCGTCGCCGCGCTGGCCGTCCTGATCACCCAGGGCCTGAACCGGTCCGGCTTCCCCCAGGTCGCCGAGAAGGCCGCGCAGCTCCGCGAGTTCTGGGAGCACTGCGAGAACGACACCGACACCTGCGCCGTCTGGGACACCTACAACCAGCGCTTCGACCGCACCCGTGCCTTCCAGAGCTCCTACGAGATCGAACGCAACTGGCGAGCCCTAAACCGCGAGTTCGCCGCGACGGCCGCTGAGGAGGTGGCTGCGTGATGGGACTCTTCAGCCGCAAGCCCGACTCACCGCCCCGCGGGTACGACGCCGATGACGCCAAGGTGCTCGCGGCCGTGCACCGCGACCTCGACGCGCACCGGCCGGAGAAGGACCAGCCCAAGCGCGACTCCTGGCACCGCAACTCCGCGGACACCTCGGGCCCGTCCGCCCCTACCGCGAACTCCCCCAAGCGGGGGCGTCGCTGGTGACCCACTTCCCCGTGTCCCCGGCCGCCGTCACCGACATGGCGGCGGCCGTGGGCACCGACCCCCTGACTCTGGCCGACATGCTGCGCGTGGCCAATGACCCCGGCTTTGAGCGGTGGCGAGAGCAGATCCGGCGTACCGGCGGCTGCTCGAACCCGATCCGTCTGCAAGGCCAGACCGTCACCCGCGATGCCAAGACCGGCGACGTCCTGTACGCCTACTCGACGGCCGACGAGCCGGGCGGAGCCCTCCGGGTCGCCTGCGGTAACCGCCGGGCCTCCCGCTGCCCCTCCTGCGCCTGGACCTATGCCGGGGACACCTACCACCTGATCCGCTCCGGGATCACGGGCGGCAAGTCGGTCCCCGCCACGGTGCGCGATCATCCCCGGGTCTTCGCCACCCTGACCGCGCCCTCCTTCGGCCCGGTCCACAACCGCCCGACCTCGGGCCGCTGCCGCTGCGGCGCCGCGCACGCCGACACGGACCCGATCCTCGGCACGGCCCTCAACCCGGCCGCGTACGACTACGCCGGGGCGGTGCTGTGGAACAACCACGCCGGGCAGCTCTGGCAGCGCTTCACGATCTACCTCCGCCGTGAACTGGCCGCTCGCGCGGGCCTGTCCCAACGCGCCCTTGGCGAGCACTGCCGGGTGTCCTTCGGCAAGGTTGCCGAGTTCCAAAAGCGCGGCGCCGTCCACTTCCACGCCGTGATCCGCATCGACGGACCGGACGGTCCCGACAGTCCCCCGCCCGGGTGGGCTACAACGGCACTCCTGGACGACGTGATCCGGGCCGCCGCCTCCCGCGCCACGGTCCCCATCCCGCCCGCCGGCGCCTTCGCCGGACGCACCCTGGCATGGGGAACCCAAGTCGACGTCCAACCGATCGGCGCCCTCGACCATGAGGAACTGACCGAAGCGGCCGTGGCTTCCTACGTCGCCAAGTACGCCACCAAAGCAGCCGAGACAACCGGCACCGTGGACCACCGCATCGGGGAACTCGCCGAACTCGACAAGCTGCCCCACCTGCCCGCGCACACCCGCCGCCTGATCGAAGCATGCTGGGCGCTCGATGCCGCCTACCCGGACCGGCTGTTGGCGCACTGGGCCCACATGCTCGGCTTCCGCGGGCACTTCTCCACTAAGTCCCGCCGCTACTCCACCACCCTCGGCATTCTCCGACAGGTGCGGGCCGACTACCGCGCACGACAGGACCGGCAGGAGCACGGGTGGGCCGAAGACCTCGACGACACGGAGGGCTCCACGCTCGTACTCGCCCACTGGACCTACGCCGGACAGGGCCACACCCCGGGCGAATCCTGGCTCGCCCAGTCCATCGCTCGAGACCTCCAACTGAACCGCGAAACAGCACGCGAAGCCCTCACCGAACTGTCCGACCTCGACGACTTGGGGGCCTGGGATGACTGACGAGCTGCTGACCGTCCCGGAGGTCATGGCCCGGCTCAAGGTGGGCCGAACGACCGTCTACGACCTGATCCGTACGCACCGCTTGCCGTCACTCACGATCGGCCGGAGTCGCCGCATCCCTGCTGACGGCCTGCGGGCGTACCTCGTCTCACGGCTTGAGTATGAGGAGGTGGCTTGATGGCCAAGCGTCGCCCCAACGGCGGGGGAACGATCACCAAGCGGAAGGACGGCCGGTATCACGGGGCCGCCTACGTGACCGACACGGACGGGAACCGCGTCCGGAAGTTCGTCTATGGCGCCACGTATGACGAGACGTCGGAGAAACTGGCCAAGCTCCAAGAGCAAGAGCGCAACGGCGTACCCGTGCCCGCGAAGTCCTGGACGGTCGGCGAGTGGCTGACCTACTGGCTTGAGCAGATCGTGAAGCCGGAGCGGGAGTTCAACACGTACGCCAAGTACGAGTCCAAGGTCAGGTTGTACCTGATGCCTCACCTCGGCACGAAGTCCATGGTCAAGCTCACCCCGGCTCAGATCCGGGCGTTCATGGCGCAGCTCAAGCGGGACAAGGTCGGCGCGGCGACTCGGTTCGAGGTGCTGCGGACCCTCCGGAACGCCCTCAACCGAGCCGTCCGTGAGGAGCTGCTTACGCGGAACGTCGCCCTGCTCGTCGACATGCCCAAGGTCAGTAAGGACAAGGGCAGGGCATGGAGCGCTCGGGAAGCGATCACGTTCCTTCGGACGGCTCGGGCCCATCGGCTGTACGCGGCCTGCGTCCTGGTGCTCGTTCTGGGCCTGCGACGGAGTGAGGTCCTGGGCCTGCGCTGGCAAGACGTCGACTTCGAGGCCCGGCAGTTCGAACCGGTCAAGCAGGTGCAGCGCGAGAAGGGGAAGGGGCTGATCCTGAAGGATCTCAAGACCGAGTCGTCACAGGCGGTGCTTCCCCTGCCCGAGTTCTGCGCTCGCGCCCTCGAAGAACGCCGGGAGCTTCAAGAGCTGGAACGGAAGATCGCGGGGGATCACTGGAAGCAGGCGCCGGACCAAGACCTGATCTTCTCGTCCGAGCATGGCGGCCTGATCGACCCTGTGGGCTTCTCCCGGAGCTTCGGCCGCCTCGTCACGCGCGCCGACGTCCGCCGCATCACGGTCCGGCTGGCCCGGCACACCTGCGGAACCTTGCTCGCCTTCCTCAAGGTCCATCCCAAGGTCGCCCAAGCGATCCTGCGGCACAGCCAGATCAGCATGACCATGGACGTCTACACGCACGTGGTCGGCTCTGACGAGAGGGAAGCAGTCGCGATGCTCGCTGAGCTACTGGAAGATCCGCTCATCGGCTGATGTCAGCCGTAGATGTCAAAGACCCCCCACCATGATCGGTGAGGGGTCTTTGCACTGGTGGGGCTAACAGGATTTGAACCTGTGGCCTCATCCTTATCAGGGATGCGCTCTAACCAACTGAGCTATAGCCCCGCCGCGCTTTGCGGTGTGTGTCCCGCGCGCTGACCTCTGAAGATTAGCGCACGAGGCGGCCAGTCCCAAAATCGATAGTCCTGGCCCGCCCACCTGCGGCGCGCTCGAGCGGGAAGCGCGCCTACTCGTCCTCGGCGAGCGTGAGCTCGATACCGCCGACGAAGCCCGCGGAGAGGTTGTAGATGAACGCGCCGAGCGTCGCGAGGGCCGTCGCGAGGACGACGTCGATGACGGCGATGACCGTCGTGAACATCAGCACGCGCGGCAGCGACAGGAACGACTGGAGGTCGAAGCCGTTGGACTCGTTCGAGCCCGTGGCCTCGGAGATCGTGCCGCCGACCGTCGAGAAGACGCCCATGGCGTCCATGACCATCCACAGCACGGCGGCCGCGATGATCGTGCAGATGCCGAGGGCGATGGAGAGCAGGAAGCTCACCTTCATCACCGACCACGGGTCCGCCTTGGCGACGCGCAGCCTGGCCTTGCGGGTGCGCGGGGTGGTGCGTGCGCCGGTGCGCGGCCTGCGGACCGCGCCCGGCGTCCCGGGCGCCGCCGGTGCGTTCTGGTAGGCCTGCGGCGGGTGGTACGGCTGAGCCTGCTGCTGGGGCTGCTGCCTCTCCCCGGGCAGGGCCCCGCCACCATCCGCGTACTGCTGGGTCTGCGGACCTCGAGTGTCCGTCACAGTTCCCCCCTGGGATCCATGAGACTCGTGCGAGTCGGTCGAGTCTTTGACGTCATGAACGTCGTGAGCGGAGCCACGGCCGCTCTCGGTTTCCGTACCGGTGGATGTACCGGTAGAGCCTGCGCCCGTGGCTCCGCTCACGATGATTCACTCCTCGCGCTACTCGGCCGAGGACTGCCCGCCCTCGTCCGTTCCGGCGGCCGTCTCGTTCTGAGCGGATTCGTCGGTCACGACGTCGTCCGCGTCCTCCGCGGCGTCGCCGTCGACTTCCTCTGCTTCACGACCGGCCTCGGCGTTACGTGCGATGCCGACGACGGCATCGCGCTTGCCCAGGTTGATCAGTTGGACGCCCATGGTGTCACGGCCTGTCTCCCTGACCTCGTTGACTCGCGTACGAATCACACCGCCGGACAGCGTGATGGCGAGGATCTCGTCGGTCTCCTCGGTCACCAGAGCGCCGACGAGCTCTCCGCGGTCCTCCACGATCTTGGCGGCCTTGATGCCGAGGCCACCGCGACCCTGGACGCGGTACTCGTCGACGTTGGTCCGCTTCGCGTACCCACCGTCGGTGGCGGTGAACACGAAAGTACCCGGCCGGACGACATTCATCGAGAGCAGTTCGTCGCCGTCGCGGAAACTCATGCCCTTCACGCCGGAGGTGGCGCGGCCCATCGGGCGCAGTGCGTCGTCCGTGGCGGTGAAGCGGATGGACTGCGCCTTCTTGCTGATGAGCAGCAGGTCGTCCTCGGCCGAGACCAGTTCGGCGCCGATCAGCTCGTCGTCCGAACCGTCCGCCGCCTCGCGCAGGTTGATGGCGATGACACCGCCGGAGCGCGGCGAGTCGTAGTCCTTCAGAGGCGTCTTCTTGACGAGGCCCGCCTTGGTGGCGAGCACCAGGTAGGGCACCGCTTCGTAGTCGCGGATGGCGAGGATCTCGGCGATCGCCTCGTCCGGCTGGAAGGCCAGGAGGTTCGCGACGTGCTGGCCGCGCGCGTCACGGCCGGCGTCCGGGAGCTCGTACGCCTTCGCGCGGTAGACGCGGCCCTTGTTGGTGAAGAACAGCAGCCAGTGGTGCGTCGTGGACACGAAGAAGTGGTCGACGATGTCGTCTTCCTTGAGCTTCGCGCCGCGCACGCCCTTGCCGCCGCGCTTCTGCGAGCGGTAGTCGACCGTCTTGGTGCGCTTGACGTAGCCACCGCGTGTGATGGTGACGACGATGTCCTCTTCGGCGATCAGGTCCTCGATGGACATGTCACCGTCGAAGGGCACCAGCTTGGAGCGGCGGTCCTCGCCGAACTTGTCGACGATCGCCGCGAGTTCCTCGCTGATGATCTGGCGCTGGCGCTCCGGGGAGGCCAGGATCGCGTTGTACTCGTTGATCTTCTGCTGGAGTTCGTCGTGCTCGGCGACGATCTTCTGGCGCTCCAGGGCGGCCAGGCGGCGCAGCTGCATCTCGAGGATGGCGTTGGCCTGGATCTCGTCGATCTGGAGGAGGCCCATGAGGCCCTCTCGCGCGACGTCCACGGTGTCACTGCGCCGGATGAGGGCGATGACCTCGTCGATGGCGTCCAGGGCCTTCAGGAGGCCGCGCAGGATGTGGGCGCGCTCCTCGGCCTTGCGCAGCCGGAACCGCGTGCGGCGGACGATGACCTCGACCTGGTGGGCCACCCAGTGGCGGATGAACGCGTCCAGGGAGAGGGTGCGCGGCACACCATCGACGAGGGCCAGCATGTTGGCGCCGAAGTTCGTCTGGAGGTCGGTGTGCTTGTAGAGGTTGTTCAGGACGACCTTGGCGACGGCGTCGCGCTTGAGCACGATGACGAGGCGCTGGCCGGTGCGGGACGAGGTCTCGTCGCGGACGTCGGCGATGCCGCCGACCTTGCCGTCCTTGACCAGGTCGGCGATCTTCTGCGCGAGGTTGTCCGGGTTGACCTGGTACGGGAGTTCGGTGACCACCAGGCACTGGCGGTTCTGGATCTCCTCGACCTCGACGACCGCGCGCATCGTGATGGAGCCACGACCGGTGCGGTACGCCTCTTCGATGCCCTTACGGCCCACTACAAGGGCGCCGGTCGGGAAGTCGGGGCCCTTGATGCGCTCGATGAGGGCGTCCAGGAGCTCCTCGTGCGAGGCCTCCGGGTTCTCCAGGCACCACTGGGCGCCGGCCGCGACCTCGCGCAGGTTGTGCGGCGGGATGTTGGTGGCCATGCCGACCGCGATACCGGCCGAGCCGTTGATCAGCAGGTTCGGGAAGCGGGCCGGCAGGACGGTCGGCTCCTGGGAGCGGCCGTCGTAGTTGTCCGTGAAGTCGACGGTCTCCTCGTCGATGTCACGGACCATCTCCATGGACAGCGGCGCCATCTTGCACTCGGTGTAGCGCATGGCGGCGGCCGGGTCGTTGCCCGGGGAGCCGAAGTTTCCGTTGGAGTCGACCAGCGGCATGCGCATCGACCACGGCTGAGCCAGGCGGACCAGGGCGTCGTAGATCGAGGAGTCGCCGTGCGGGTGGTAGTTACCCATGACGTCACCGACGACGCGGGCGCACTTGTAGAAGCCCTTCTCGGGCCGGTAGCCGCCGTCGTACATCGCGTACAGGACGCGGCGGTGGACGGGCTTGAGGCCGTCGCGCACGTCCGGCAGGGCGCGGGACACGATGACGGACATCGCGTAGTCGAGGTACGAGCGCTGCATCTCCGTCTCGAGCCCGACGGGCTCGATGCGCATGGCGATGTCGCCGCCCTCTTCAGGGATGCCAGGAGTACTGGGGGTGTTCTCGTCGGCCATTGCTGGTGAAGATCCTTTCTGCGGCGGTCAGCTGAGACCGACTCAGATGTCGAGGAAGCGGACGTCCTTGGCGTTGCGCTGGATGAACGAGCGGCGCGCCTCGACGTCCTCACCCATGAGGACCGAGAACAGGTCGTCGGCCTGGGCGGCGTCGTCGAGGGTGACCTGGCCGAGGACGCGGTGCTCCTGGTCCATGGTCGTGATGCGCAGCTCCTCGGCGTTCATCTCACCGAGACCCTTGAAGCGCTGGACCGAGTCGTCACGGATGCGCTTGCCGGCCTGCTTGCCCAGCTCGATCAGGGCGTCGCGCTCGCGGTCCGAGTACGCGTACTCGAAGTCCTCACGCCCCCACTTGATCTTGTAGAGCGGCGGACGCGACAGGAAGACGTGTCCGGCCTCGACCAGGGGCCGCATGAAGCGGAACAGGAAGGTCAGCAGCAGGGTGTTGATGTGCTGACCGTCGACGTCGGCGTCCGCCATCAGGATGATCTTGTGATAGCGGAGCTTCTCGATGTCGAAGTCCTCGTGGACTCCGGTGCCGAACGCGGAGATCAGCGCCTGGATCTCCTGGTTCTGGAGGATCTTGTCGATCCGCGCCTTCTCGACGTTGAGGATCTTGCCTCGGATCGGGAGGATCGCCTGGTACTGCGGGTTGCGGCCGGACTTGGCCGAGCCGCCGGCGGAGTCACCCTCGACGATGAAGATCTCGCACTTGGTGGGGTCGTTCGACTGGCAGTCGGACAGCTTGCCCGGCAGCGACGCCGACTCGAGCAGGCCCTTGCGGCGCGTCAGGTCGCGCGCCTTGCGGGCCGCCACGCGCGCGGTGGCCGCCTGGATGGACTTGCGGATGATGTCCGACGCCTCGACCGGGTTGCGGTCGAGCCAGTCCGTGAGGTGCTCGTGCACGACCTTCTGGACGAAGGTCTTCGCCTCGGTGTTGCCCAGCTTCGTCTTGGTCTGGCCCTCGAACTGCGGCTCGCCGAGCTTGACCGAGATGATCGCCGTCAGACCCTCGCGGATGTCGTCACCCGTGAGGTTGTCGTCCTTCTCGCGCAGCAGCTTCTTGTCGCGCGCGTACCGGTTGATGAGACCGGTGAGCGCCGCGCGGAAGCCCTCTTCGTGGGTGCCGCCCTCGTGCGTGTGGATCGTGTTGGCGAAGGAGTAGACGCCCTCGCTGTAACTGGTGTTCCACTGCATCGCGACCTCGACGGAAAGGAGCTTCTCCTTGTCCTCGGCCTCGATGTCGATCACGGTGGGGTGGACGACCTCGCCCTTGCGGGAGTTGAGGTACTTCACGAAGTCGACGATGCCGCCTTCGTAGTGGTACGTCACCGTGCGCGCTTCGTTGTCGTCCGCGGGCTCGGCGTTGTCCGCGCCGGTGGTGGCCTTGGCCGACTCACGCTCGTCGGTGAGCTTGATCGTCAGGCCCTTGTTGAGGAAGGCCATCTCCTGGAAGCGCCGCGACAGCGTCTCGAAGGAGTACTCGGTCGTCTCGAAGATGTCGCCGTCGGCCCAGAAGGTGACCGACGTGCCGGTCTCCTCGGTGGCCTCGTGCTTCGCCAGCGGGGCGGTCGGAACGCCCGCCTTGTAGTCCTGCGTCCAGCGGTAGCCCTCGGTCTTGATGTCGACGGAGACCTTCGTGGACAGCGCGTTCACGACGGAGACACCGACGCCGTGCAGACCACCGGAGACGGCGTAGCCGCCACCGCCGAACTTGCCGCCCGCGTGCAGGACGGTGAGCACGACCTCGACGGCCGGCTTCCCCTCGGAGGGGATGATGCCGACGGGGATGCCGCGGCCGTTGTCGATGACGCGGACGCCGCCGTCGGGCAGGATCGTGACGTCGATGGTGTCCGCGTGACCGGCCAGCGCCTCGTCGACGGAGTTGTCCACGACCTCCTGCACCATGTGGTGCAGGCCACGCTCACCGGTCGAGCCGATGTACATGCCAGGTCGCTTGCGGACCGCGTCCAGCCCTTCGAGGACGGTGATCGCGCTCGCGTCGTACGAGGCTTCTGTCGCCCCTACGTTCGCGTGCGCGACAGCGTCGGTGGTCGGGATGTTCTCGTTGGGGTTGCCGGAATCGGCCACGAAGCGCCCTTTCTGGCACAGCACAAGCCAAGCTCCCGGTTGGTGGCCGGAGCGGCTGCGGCGTGTTTTTTCGGTAGGCCCTAGTCAGCGTTGCTCGGTGCGTCCCACAAGTGGGGCGGGATTAGCTTCCAGTCTACCGGTAGCGCCGACAGTGATGGGGGTTTGGCGGTACCTGAGTCCGCACGTGCCGCCCTCAACCGGTCTCGGCCGACTCCCCATATGCGGAGCGGGGCTCCAAGAGGCTCACAGCGGCACTCAGCGCTTCGAGGTGTCAACCCCCCGCTACAGAGGGCGCGCTCTCACCCGTAGGTGTCGTCGCGACCGGTGCTTCCCGGGGCGCGCAAGGGGCCGTAGCGGCGCGGGGGACCACCGGGTCCCTGCACCTTGATGAGGCGTACGGTGCCGTGCCCCAGGTCCTGGTTCAGGCGCGCGACCAGCTGCGGAGCCAGCAGCCTCAGCTGCGTCGCCCAGGCCGTCGAGTCGCACAGCACGGTCAGCACGCGCTCGTCCTCGTCGTACTTCTGCGGGACGCAATGCTTGGCGAGGTCCTCACCGACGATCTGCGGCCAGCGGCCCATGACGCCGCCGACAGCGGCCGGAGTCTCCCACCCGCGCTCGGTGATCAACCGGTTGATGGCAGGGCCGAGCCCCATCGGATCGCGGCCGTCGGCCCGCGCACCGGACCGCAGCCCGCCGCCCCGCCGGGCCTGCTTCTTCTGCTGCGCGGAGGCACCCCGCGCGCGTGCCGCTTCCTTGGCCGCCCGTAGGGCGACGCGCGCGAGGTCGACACCTGAAGGCTCGGGATTCGCCTGTGGCTCCCGCTCCGGGCCACGGGATTCGTCGCTCGTGCTCACAGCCGCTCCACCGTCCCCTCGAAGACCGCGTACCGGGTGCCGGTCAGCACGCCCGGTACGTCGTCGTCGACCGCGGCCGTCACCAGGACCTGCTCACCGGGCGCCACGAGCTCCGCCAAACGCTCCCTGCGCCGCGCGTCGAGCTCGGCGAAGACATCGTCGAGGACGAGCACCGGCTCGTTCCCCTCGGCCCTCAGCAGGTCGTACGAGGCCAGCCGCAGCGCCAGCGCGTACGACCACGACTCGCCATGACTCGCGTACCCCTTGGCGGGCAGCCGGCCGAGCTTGAGGAGCAGCTCGTCACGGTGCGGGCCGACGAGGGTGACCCCCCGCTCGATCTCGCTCTTGCGCGCGCCCTCCAGAGCGGCCATGACCTGCTCGTACAGCTCCTCGCGCGCGTGCCCGACGATCTCCGGGGACGACGGCTTGTACTCCAGCGCCACCGGCCCGCCGCCGGGCGCCAGCTGCTCGTACGCCTTGTCGGCCAGCGGCTGCAACGTCGCGATCAGGTCCAGCCGCTGCGCGAGCAGCTCCGCGCCCACGCGCGCCAGATGCTGGTCCCACACGTCGAGCGTGGACAGGTCCATGGAACGCCCACCGTGCCGCCGGGCCAGCGCCGCGGACTTCAGGAGCGTGTTGCGCTGCTTCAGCACGCGGTCGTAGTCGGACCGCACGCCGGCCATACGCGGCGAACGCGCCGTGATCAGCTCGTCGAGGAACCGCCGACGCTCACCCGGGTCGCCCTTCACCAGCGCGAGATCCTCGGGCGCGAACAGCACCGTCCGTACGATCCCCAGCACGTCACGGGGCCTGACCTGCGAAGACCTGTTGATGCGGGCGCGATTGGCCTTGCCGGGGTTCAGTTCGAGCTCGATCAGCTGCTGGCGCTCGCCCTGGCGGACCTGGGCCCGGATGACGGCACGCTCGGCGCCCATGCGGACCAGGGGCGCGTCCGAGGAGACGCGGTGACTGCCCAGGTTGGCGAGGTAGCCGACGGCCTCGACCAGGTTCGTCTTGCCCTGCCCGTTCGGCCCCACGAACGCGGTGACGCCCGGATCGAGTGCCACCTCGGCCCGGGCGTACGAGCGGAAGTCGGCCAGCGACAGATGCGTGACGTGCATGGTCGTGGGCCGACCTCCCCCAACGTTCTCAACAGCGGTTCTCTACAGCTGTGGATGACTTCGTCCGCCGACCGCGGACCGCGTCCTCAGCCTGTGGACTACTTCTTCTCCACGGCGTGGCCACCGAACTGGTTGCGCAGCGCCGCGATCATCTTCATCTGCGGGGAGTCCTCCTGCCGCGAGGCGAAGCGCGCGAAGAGCGACGCGGTGATCGCCGGCAGCGGGACGGCGTTGTCGATGGCGGCTTCCACGGTCCAGCGGCCCTCACCGGAGTCCTGCGCGTACCCGCGCAGCTTGTCCAGGTGCTCGTCGTCGTCCAGGGCGTTGACCGCCAGGTCGAGGAGCCAGGAACGGATGACCGTGCCCTCCTGCCAGGACCGGAAGACCTCGCGCACGTCCGTCACCGAGTCCACGGCCTCCAGGAGCTCCCAGCCCTCGGCATAGGCCTGCATCATCGCGTACTCGATGCCGTTGTGGACCATCTTGGCGAAGTGCCCGGCGCCGACCTTGCCCGCGTGCACGGAACCGAAGTCACCCTCCGGCTTGAGCGCGTCGAAGACCGGCTGGACCTTCGCGACGTCCTCGGCGGAGCCGCCGTACATCAGCGCGTAGCCGTTCTCCAGGCCCCAGACACCACCGGAGACGCCGCAGTCGACGAAGCCGATGCCCTTGGCCGCGAGCTCGGCGGCGTGCTTCTCGTCGTCCGTCCAGCGGGAGTTGCCGCCGTCGACGACGATGTCGCCGGGTTGGAGCAGCTCGGCCAGCTCATCGACCGTGGACTGGGTCGCGGCACCGGCGGGCACCATCACCCACACCACGCGCGGACCCTTGAGCTTGCCCACAAGCTCTTCGAGGCTGTGGACGTCCGCGAGGTCCGGATTGCGGTCGTAGCCGATGACGGTGTGGCCTGCGCGGCGGATGCGCTCGCGCATGTTGCCGCCCATCTTGCCGAGGCCGACGAGACCGAGCTCCATCAGTGGTTCCTTACGTTGCGACGGGGCGAGAGGTGGTGCGTGACGGTACGGAGCCGTGCGTTCGTACCTGCGTCTGAGCCTAAACCCGGACGCTCATGCACACCTGTGGGCATAGCCGCTCAGGGGAACCCCGAGCGACCTGCCCGTCAGGAGCCTCAGCCCGACAGCCGCACCGGCATGATCAGGTACTTGTACGCGTCGTCCGCCTCGGCGTCCACGGCCGGCTTGCCGGAGAGCAGCGCGGGCTTGGTGGACGTCGTGAACGACAGCTGGGCGACCGGGGAGTCGATCGCGGACAGGCCGTCCAGCAGGAAGGTCGGGTTGAAGGCGATCGAGATGTCGTCGCCCTCCAGGTTCGCGTCGACCCTCTCCACAGCCTGTGCGTCGTCGCTGGAGCCGGCCTCCAGGATGAGCACACCCTGCTCGAAGCTGAGCCGCACCGGGGTGTTCCGCTCGGCGACCAGGGCCACACGCTTGACGGCCTCCACGAAGGGGGCGGTCTCGATGACGGCCACGGAGTTGAACTCCGTCGGGAACAGCGTGCGGTACTTCGGCAGGTCGCCCTCGAGGAGGCGGGTGGTCGTGCGACGACCGGCACCCTCGAAACCGATGAGGCCCTCGCCGGCACCCGAACCCGACAGCGCCAGGGTGACCGTGTCACCGCTCGTGAGCGCCTTGGCGGTGTCCAGGAGCGTCTTGGCGGGCACCAGGGCGACCGCGGACGCCTCGGGGTCCTCCGGCTTCCACAGGAACTCGCGCACGGCGAACCGGTAGCGGTCGGTGGACGCCAGCGTCACCGTGTCGCCCTCGATCTCGATGCGCACACCGGTCAGCACGGGCAGCGTGTCGTCGCGTCCCGCGGCGATGGCCACCTGCTGCGCGGCGGAGGCGAAGACCTCGCCCGGGACGGTGCCCGTCGCGGTCGGCATCTGCGGCAGCGCCGGGTACTCCTCCACAGGGAGGGTGTGGAGCGTGAAGCGCGAGGAGCCGCACACCACGGTCGCTCGTACACCGTCTGTGGAGATCTCCACGGGACGGTTGGGGAGGGCGCGGCAGATGTCGGCGAGAAGGCGGCCGGAGACGAGCACCGTGCCTTCTTCGTCGATCTCCGCGTCCACCGAGACGCGTGCCGAGACTTCGTAGTCGAAGCTCGACAAGCTGAGTGCGCCCTCCTCGGCCTTCAGGAGAAGGCCCGCGAGGACGGGCGCTGGCGGTCGTGCCGGGAGGCTGCGCGCCGCCCAGGCCACTGCCTCCGCGAGTACGTCGCGTTCCACCCGGATCTTCACCGTAAGCCGCCTCCTGCGTGTTGCTGGCTGCTCTCGCCCTGCATTGGTCTCGGTCTTCGTCGTCAGACGTCGGTGTCGCTCGGTCCACAGCTGGGGAGGACACCGGGGAACAGTCTGACGCACCGCACTGACAGTCGTTGCCCGCCTCGGTCAAGTCGTGCCGAGCCGCGGTCGAGGTGCCGAGAGCGAGTTGTGCACAGCCCCGTCTTCGAAGCGGATTCCCAGCTCTCTCTAGTTGGGAGTAGTAGTAGGGGCTGTGGAAACCGTGGATAACCACCTTTTCGCAGGTCAGGCCCGGTTTTTTGTCCACTGACCCTGTGGGCCGAGGCGGTGGATAACCGCCCCCGTCTGTGGACGGCGAAAAGTTCTGCACACACGATGCACAGCCTCGGGGTACTTCTCCCCAACGTCGTCCCCAGCTTTACCCGCGTTCCCCACAGCCCAACCGACCCCCTTGGTGTGACGCCTTTCACTCGCCACGGTGACGAGGCGCGTCGCGTTGCCGAACAGTGGACAGCCGTGTGGAGAAGCTCCCGATCACTGTGCACAACGGCTGTCATCCTGTGGGTCGACGGTGGACAACGACATGCACACCCTGTGGACAGGATTTCTCTCCACAGCCTGTGGATATCTTTTGTCCACGGATCCACAGGTGCCTGACCTGGCCTGATGCTCTGTCACCACTCCTTGCTGTGGACGCAGTCTGGACAACTTTCCGGTCCCCAGGGTGTGGATCGAAGAAATCCGGCACATCTGTGGAGAACACCCGTAACGCGCCGGGAAATCGAACAGCACCGCGGCGCCGACCGCGCAGGCGGACGAAGAACGGACGTGGAGCGGACGCGGAAAGGCGCCCCGGGAGACGTTCCCGGGGCGCCCTTGAGAGCCGTTACCGGCCGTGTGTCAGCCGTTCTTGATGCGGTTGGTGAGCTCCGTGACCTGGTTGTAGATGGAGCGCCGCTCGGCCATCAGCGCGCGGATCTTGCGGTCCGCGTGCATCACGGTCGTGTGGTCGCGGCCGCCGAACTGCGCGCCGATCTTCGGCAGGGACAGGTCGGTGAGCTCGCGGCAGAGGTACATCGCGATCTGGCGGGCCGTCACCAGGACGCGGCTGCGCGAGGATCCGCAGAGGTCCTCGACGGTGAGTCCGAAGTAGTCCGCGGTCGCCGCCATGATGGCCGTCGCCGTGATCTCCGGGGCCGCGTCCTCGCCGCCCGGGATCAGGTCCTTGAGGACGATCTCCGTCAGGCCGAGGTCCACCGGCTGCCGGTTGAGCGACGCGAACGCCGTGACGCGGATCAGCGCGCCCTCCAACTCGCGGATGTTGCGCGAGATGCGGGACGCGATGAACTCGAGCACCTCCGGCGGGGCGTTGAGCTGCTCCTGCACGGCCTTCTTGCGAAGGATCGCGATACGGGTCTCCAGCTCGGGCGGCTGGACGTCCGTGATGAGGCCCCACTCGAAGCGGTTGCGCAGCCGGTCCTCCAGGGTCACCAGCTGCTTGGGCGGCCGGTCGCTGGAGAGCACGATCTGCTTGTTCGCGTTGTGGAGCGTGTTGAAGGTGTGGAAGAACTCCTCCTGCGTCGACTCCTTGTCCGCGAGGAACTGGATGTCGTCGACAAGAAGGATGTCCATCTCGCGGTAGCGCTTCCTGAAGGAGTCGCCCTTGCCGTCGCGGATGGAGTTGATGAACTCGTTGGTGAACTCCTCGGAGCTCACGTAGCGCACGCGCGTGCCGGGGTAGAGGCTGCGGGCGTAGTGCCCGATGGCGTGCAGCAGGTGGGTCTTGCCGAGGCCCGACTCCCCATAGATGAAGAGGGGGTTGTAGGCCTTGGCGGGTGCTTCGGCGACGGCGACCGCGGCCGCGTGGGCGAAGCGGTTGGACGCGCCGATGACGAACGTGTCGAAGAGGTACTTGGGGTTCAGTCGGGCGGTCGGTTCGCCCGGACCCGTCGCCGGCGCCGGCTGTGCGGCGAGCGGACCGGGGGCGCCGCTGGGCACGCCGCGTCCGCCGGGGCCGCCGTCCGGAGCGCTGTGGCGCCCACCACCGCGCGGGGGCTCTCCGCGGTCGCGTCGAGGCTGGCGGTCGTGCTGCTGGTCGTAGCCGCCGCGCTCCTCGTAGCCGCCGCGGTCTTCATAGGAGGGCCGTTCCGGTTTCTGCTGCTCGTAGGGGGAGCGCTCCTGCTGCTGGTCGTAGCGGCCGCGCTCGGGCTCGTACCCCTGCTGCTCGTAGGGAGACCGTTCCTGCTGCCGGTAGTCGTGCTGCTGCGGGGGCGACGCGTACGGGTCGCGCTCCGGGAAGCCGAGCCGGGGTTGCTGCCAGCTGTACTCGTCCTGCTGCGGTCGCGGCCAGGCGCCCGGCTCGGGGCGCTGGTAGTCCGGGTAGGCGGGGCGGGCCGTGGGGAGCGGGTCGGCGCGGGGCGTCTGGGGCTGCTCGCCGCGCGGGCCCTGTCCCTGGCCCTGGCTGTGCTCGTCCTTGCCGCGGCGGTCGTACCCGTCGTAGCCGTCGTACGTGTCGCGGCTCTCGTACGTGTCATGGCCCTGGCCCGCGGGGGCCGAGGGCTGCTCGGTGTCCTCGTAGCGGTGCTGCTGGACCGGCGGGGCGGGCTGCTCCCCCACGGAGTCGTCGACGGTGATCGCGATCCGGATGGGGCGGCCGCACTCGCGGCTGAGGGTCTCGCTGACGACGGGGGCGAGTCGGCCTTCGAGTACGCCCTTCGCGAATTCGTTGGGGACCGCCAGGAGGGCGGTGTCGGCGACGAGGGCCAGGGGCTGGCAGCGCCGGATCCAGTGTTCGTCCTTCGTCTCGACGCCCTGCCCGCGGCCTTCCCCGAGGAGTTGTTCCAGAACTCGTGGCCACACTGCGGCAAGATCGGCAGGTACGTCAGCCACAGGGCACGCTCTCTCGCTGGTCCCACGAACGTGTGGTTCTCGGGACGGATCGGGAAGAAAATCGGGTGGGGTGGTGAGAAGGGAACGAATCGGAGTTCAGCCACGGTAGTCAGCGCGACCGCTGCGGTTCAAGTTGTTGTCCCCAGCCTGTGGACAGTGTCTCCCGTGTGACGCCGGTTTGACCGGATGGCGTAGCCGCGCGTACCGTGACCAGGTCGAGTTGTCGATGGCTGCTGCCGCCTGCCTCCGATGGGCAAGGTCACGGGTCGCAAGATCTTTGCGGTTCGTGTAGCGGTGCACTCGGGCGTATTGCGAGCTTCTCGTGGGCGCACGGTGACAGCCAGGCGATGTCCCGCCACCACCCGATTTCTTCTGGAGCCCCCGAGTGAGCAAGCGCACCTTCCAGCCGAACAACCGTCGTCGCGCCAAGACCCACGGTTTCCGCCTTCGCATGCGGACCCGTGCCGGTCGTGCGATTCTCGCCAACCGTCGTGGCAAGGGTCGCTCCAGCCTGTCCGCCTGATCTAGTAATCAGGTCATGACGTGCTGCCTACCGAGTATCGGCTGAGGCGGCGCGAAGACTTCGCGACCGCGGTACGCCGAGGACGTAGGGCCGGACGCCCGCTCCTCGTCGTCCATCTACGCAGCGGTTCAACGGACCCGCACGCGCCTGGGGAGAGCGTTTCCCCACCGCGTGCGGGTTTCGTCGTGAGCAAGGCCGTAGGTGGAGCCGTCGTACGGAACGCGGTGAAGCGCAGACTTCGACACCTCATGCGCGACCGAGTGGCCTTGTTGCCCCCAGGTAGCCTGGTAGTCGTACGCGCGTTGCCCCCCGCGGGCGACGCCACCCACGCACAGCTGGCCCGAGACCTGGATGCCGCCCTGGAGCGGCTGCTGGGAGGGGGCGCGCGATGAAGTACCCGCTGCTTGCTCTGATCAAGATCTACCAGTGGACCATCAGTCCGCTGCTCGGTCCGGTGTGCAAGTACTACCCGTCGTGCTCCCATTACGGCTTCACGGCCATCGACCGGCATGGTGCGATCAAGGGCACGGCCCTGACCGCTTGGCGCATCCTGCGGTGCAATCCGTGGTCGCTCGGCGGTGTCGATCATGTTCCGCCGCGTAAGCGTCCGCGGTGGCACGAAATGCTGCGCAACGCCTGGCGCGAACGCAAGGGCGGGCCTTCCGCCGCCGGCGCGCCTGCCCAGGGCTCCCCGGAGAGCCTGGCCGCCGAGACCCCGTCCCATGCTCAAGGAGCTTGATTAGTGGACACGATTGCCGGTTTTTTTAGTTTCATCACGACGCCAGTTTCTTGGGTCATCGTCCAGTTCCACTCGATGTACGGGAAGATCTTCGGTCCCGACACGGGCTGGGCCTGGGGTCTGTCCATCGTGTCCCTGGTGATCCTGATCCGGATCTGCCTGATCCCGCTCTTCGTGAAGCAGATCAAGTCGACTCGGGCGATGCAGACGCTGCAGCCCGAGATGAAGAAGATCCAGGAGCGCTACAAGAACGACAAGCAGCGCCAGTCCGAAGAGATGATGAAGCTGTACAAGGAGACGGGTACCAACCCGCTCTCCTCGTGCCTTCCCATCCTGGCGCAGTCGCCGTTCTTCTTCGCGCTGTACCACGTGCTCAACGGCATCGCGACGGGCCAGACGATCGGCGTCATCGATGACGATCTGCTGGAGAGCGCGCGTAAGGCGCACATCTTCGGCGCCCCGCTGGCCGCGAAGTTCACGGACAGCGCCGACAAGGTCGCTTCGCTCGGCGCGACGCTGACCGACGTCCGCGTCGTCACGGCGATCATGATCGTCCTGATGTCGGCGTCGCAGTTCTTCACGCAGCGCCAGCTGATGACGAAGAACGTCGACACCACGGTGAAGACCCCGTTCATGCAGCAGCAGAAGATGCTGATGTACGTCTTCCCCGTCATGTTCGCCGTCTTCGGTATCAACTTCCCGGTCGGTGTCCTCGTCTACTGGCTGACCACCAACGTGTGGACCATGGGCCAGCAGATGTACGTGATCCGCAACAACCCGACGCCGGGTTCCAAGGCGCAGGCCGCGTACCTGGAGCGTCTGCTCAAGCACACGACGCACGCCGAGAAGATCCGTCTGCGCCGCGACCGCAACGTCGTGAAGGCGATCGTGGCCAAGGGCCGTGACCGCAACGAGTTCGAGCGCAAGTTCATCAACGGCCTCACCAAGGCCGGGCTCGCCGCTCAGGCCGACGGTGCTGTGGTGAAGAGCACGGCGGCGACCGCGGTCCTGGACGAGGACGGCGTGCCGACGACGACCGGTACCGGCGCTCCGAAGCGCCAGCAGCCCAAGCGTCAGTCCAAGTCGCAGCGTCAGTCCGGGGCCACCGCGCAGGGTTCGGCGAAGGACGACTCCGAGCCTTCTTCGGACAAGCCGTCGCTGGTGAAGAAGGATGAGCCGCAGGACGCCAAGCCGCAGGACAAGCAGTCCGGGGGCGCCAAGCCCGCCGGTGGCTCGCAGCAGCGCAGCAAGGCCAAGTCCGGGCAGCGCAAGGGCGGCCCGCAGCGGCCGAAGTCCCCGTCCAAGAAGTAACACCTCGACGTAAGTCTTTGACGTAAGAAGGAGTCCATCCCGTGACGGAAGGCACCACCTCCGCCGCTCCTGACGCCGGCGACACCCTGACCCGCCTGGAGCAGGAGGGCGAGATCGCTGCGGACTACCTCGAGGGTCTGCTGGACATCGCCGACCTCGACGGCGACATCGACATGGACGTGGAGGCCGACCGGGCCGCCGTGTCCATCGTCAGTGACGCGGGCAGCCGCGATCTTCAGAAGCTGGTGGGCCGCGACGGCGAGGTCCTGGAGGCTCTCCAGGAGCTGACCCGTCTGGCCGTGCACCGGGAGACCGGTGACCGCAGCCGCCTGATGCTGGACATCGCCGGGTACCGCGCGCAGAAGCGTGCCGAGCTCACCGAGCAGGGCGCCAAGGCCGCGGCCGAGGTGAAGAGTTCCGGTGAGCCGGTCAAGATGAAGCCGATGACGCCCTTCGAGCGCAAGGTCGTGCACGACGCGGTCAAGGCCGCCGGCCTGCGCAGCGAGTCCGAGGGCGAGGAGCCGCAGCGCTTCGTCGTCGTGCTTCCTGCCTGAGCGGCACGTCGCTTCCCGGCCCCGTCTGTTCGCAGGCGGGGCCGATCTTTGTCAGCCTGTTAGTCAGCCACCCATGCGGTAGTGCGGTACGGAAGGACGGTCCCCGTGACGGAGGCAGCAGAACTCCCCCCGGCTCCGGAGCAGGCCCGGACGGTGTTCGGCGAGCGCTATGCGGACGCCGTCCGGTACGCGGAGCTCCTCGCTGACGCGGGAGTGCAGCGTGGCCTCATCGGCCCTCGTGAGGTTCCGCGTCTGTGGGAGCGGCACATCCTGAACTGTGCCGTGCTCTCCGAGGTGGTCCCGGAAGGTGTCACCGTGTGCGACGTCGGTTCGGGCGCCGGGCTGCCGGGCATCCCGTTGGCCCTGGTCCGCCCGGACCTCAAGATCACCCTGCTTGAGCCTCTTCTGCGGCGTACGACATTTCTCACGGAGGTCGTCGAGCTGCTGGGTCTCGACCACGTGACGGTGGTGCGTGGGCGTGCGGAGGAGGTCCTCGGCAAGCTTCCGCCGGTGCACGTCGTCACGGCTCGTGCGGTGGCCCCGCTGGACCGGCTGGCCGCGTGGGGCGTTCCGCTGCTGCGGCCGTACGGCGAGATGCTGGCCCTCAAGGGCGACACGGCGGAGGAAGAGGTCAAGAGCGCGGGTGCCGCCCTGAGCAAGCTGGGTGCGGTCGAGAGCTCGGTGCTGCATGTCGGTGAGGGCGTGGTCGATCCGCTGTCCACCGTCGTGCGGGTGGAGGTGGGCGAGAGCCCCGGCGGTGTGCGTTTCGCCGCCAAGCGTGCCAAGGCGGCCCGTACCGGCCGTACCCGCCGCAGGCGTTGAGCGCCTGCGGGTCGAGGGAGTTGTGTGATGAGTGCCGCTGATCCGTCCTGAGGACCAGCGGTACTCCACAAAAGCTGTCAAACGTACGCATCTCGGGGTGTCGCACGGGGGTGTACCAGGCTGCGGTGCATCGTGTTTCACGTGAAACGTCGCTCACTGCTGCATGGCATCATCAGTCGCGGCCGCGCAGCGGCCGCTCCCCGCGACCGTAGGCCTCTCGGATCCCTCGATCCGGACACGGAGTTGTCCACATCAGGGGATTCATCCACAGAAGACCGGGCCTCGCTGGTTCTCGACCCCGAAGGCATGGGAGGCTCTGTTCATTGCGAGCCTGAAGTCGAGGAGAGTGAATCCTTGCGGTCCGACGCCAACATCGCGGGACCGATGACCGATCCGGTCCCCGGTCCCCGTACCGAATCGGCGGGGGAGGATGTTTCACGTGAAACACCGACCCCGATGGACGACACCCCCATCGGTCGCGCTGCCCAACTGGCAGTAGAAGCTCTCGGACGTGCCGGCGAAGGCCTGCCACGTCCTGAGCAGACCCGCGTCATGGTGGTGGCCAACCAGAAGGGCGGGGTCGGCAAGACCACGACCACGGTCAACCTTGCCGCGTCGCTCGCGCTGCACGGCGCCCGCGTTCTGGTGATCGACCTGGATCCACAGGGCAACGCCTCCACGGCTCTGGGTATCGACCACCACGCCGAAGTTCCGTCCATCTACGACGTGTTGGTGGAGAGCAAGCCGCTCTCCGACGTGGTCCAGCCTGTCGCGGATGTCGAGGGTCTCTTCTGTGCCCCGGCCACCATCGATCTCGCCGGGGCGGAGATCGAGCTGGTTTCTCTGGTGGCACGTGAGAGCCGGCTCCAGCGCGCCATCCAGGCGTATGAGCAGCCGCTGGACTACATCCTCATCGACTGCCCGCCGTCGCTCGGCCTGCTGACGGTCAACGCGCTCGTCGCGGGCGCGGAGGTCCTGATCCCGATCCAGTGCGAGTACTACGCGCTGGAGGGCCTGGGGCAGCTCCTGCGGAACGTGGATCTGGTGCGGGGGCATCTCAACCCGGACCTGCACGTCTCGACGATCCTTCTCACGATGTACGACGGGCGTACCCGGCTGGCCTCCCAGGTCGCCGAGGAGGTCCGGAGCCACTTCGGCAAAGAGGTTCTGCGGACGAGTATTCCGCGCTCGGTCCGCATCTCGGAGGCGCCGAGCTATGGGCAGACGGTGTTGACCTACGATCCGGGTTCCAGCGGTGCGCTTTCCTACCTCGAAGCAGCACGGGAGATGGCGCTGCGCGGTGTAGGGATCCACTACGACGCCCAGCACGCCCACGCGGGCACTCAACTTGACCAGCAGAGCATGCCGGAGGGTATTCAGTGAGCGAGCGACGGAGGGGACTGGGCCGTGGTCTCGGCGCGCTGATCCCGGCGGCACCCACCCCTGAGAAGAACGGATCGACGAGCCCGGCACGGGCGTCGGCTTCCCCCAGCGCCGTTCCGGTGCTGACCGCGGAGCGCGGTGTGGCGGCGGCGAAGGTGGCATCGCTGTCGCAGAGCGATGTTTCACGGGAAACGGAGACGCCGGCGCGGGACGCGGTGGCGGACTTCGAGCGTGCGGCGGGGGGAGCGTACTTCGCCGAGCTTCCGCCGGAGTTCATCACGCCGAACCCGCGCCAGCCGCGTGAGGTGTTCGACGAGGACGCCCTCGCCGAACTGGTGACGTCCATCAAGGAGGTCGGTCTCCTCCAGCCCGTGGTCGTGCGGGAGGTCGGGCCGGACCGCTACGAGCTCATCATGGGCGAGCGCCGTCTGCGGGCCAGCCGCGAGGCGGAGCTGGAGCTGATCCCCGCGATCGTGCGGGCGACGGACGACGAGAAGCTTCTTCTCGACGCGCTGCTGGAGAACCTGCACCGGGCGCAGCTGAACCCGATCGAAGAGGCCAACGCCTACGAGCAGTTGCTCAAGGACTTCAAGTGCACGCATGACCAGTTGGCGGATCGGATCGGTCGGTCGCGTCCGCAGGTCTCCAACACCTTGCGGCTCCTGAAGCTCTCGCCGGCGGTGCAGCGTCGTGTCGCGGCGGGCGTGCTCTCCGCGGGTCACGCTCGTGCGTTGCTCTCCGTGGAGGATTCGGAGGAGCAGGATCGTCTCGCCCTTCGCATCGTCGCCGAGGGTCTGTCGGTGCGGGCCGTCGAGGAGATCGTGACCCTCATGGGTTCACGGTCGACGAGCACCGCGCGTGCCAAGGGGCCGAGGGCCGGGGGCCGTGTCTCCCCGGCGTTCAACGAGCTGGCCACGCGGCTCTCGGATCGCTTCGAGACGCGGGTGAAGGTCGAGCTCGGCCAGAAGAAGGGCAAGATCACCGTCGAGTTCGCTTCGCCGGACGATCTTGAGCGGATCCTCAGCACGCTGGCTCCGGGAGAGAGGCTCGCGTTGCAGGAGAGCCTCCAGGAGAGCGCGGCGGAGGATCAGGACAGCTGATCCTGTCCGCCTCGCCCGGTCATGCGGAGCGGGCCGTGTCCGGTGTGTACCGGAACACGGCCCGCTCTTTGCTTTCCTACGGTATCGACGGAATCGCATCCTGGTTACGATGCGATCGGGAAGAGCGCATCCACCCGGCAGCACCTCATTGGGGAGGGCGGGGTCATGCCATCGGTGAGTCGCACCGGACTGATGACCGCAGGTCTCGGACTGGGCGCGGTCGGCGGATTCGTCGGCAGCCTGCTCAGGGAACGGAGCGCGCTGACAGCTGCCCGCGTCGCCGCGGGTGAAGGAAGCGAGGAACTGCCTTCATGGGGCGTCGGCTCGTACCGCTCACGCTGGACAACCTTTCGGACCTTCCCCAGCGTTGCCGGTCGTGCGTCTTCTGGGAACTGGACCCGGTCAGCGGCCAGGCCGCGGTAAAGGCTGGAACCCCGGAGCTGGAGAAGGAAGCCTGGATCTCGGCCGTTCTCCTGGAGTGGGGCTCCTGCGGACGCGTGGTCTACGTCGATGACGTCCCGGTCGGCTTCGTGCTCTACGCACCGCCCGCCTATGTCCCCCGCTCCACGGCGTTCCCCACGAGCCCGGTGTCTCCCGACGCCGTCCAGCTGATGACGGCGTGGATCACGCCGAACTACCAGGGACAGGGCCTCGGGCGCGTCATCGTGCAGACCGTCGCGAAGGATCTGCTGCGCCGGGGCTTCAAGGCGATCGAGGCGTTCGGCGACGCCAAGGGGAAAGAACCCGCGTGCCTGCTCCCCGCCGATCATCTGCTGGCGGTCGGCTTCAAGACGGTCCGGCCGCACCCTGCCTATCCGCGGCTGCGCCTGGAGCTGAGGACGACGCTGTCCTGGAAGGAGGACGTCGAGATGGCTCTGGACCGGCTGCTCGGCGCCGTACAGAAGGAGCCCGCGCTGCGGCCACTGTGATGGGCCGGAGAATGCCGAAGGGCCAACCCGGACGGGTTGGCCCTTGCGTGTTTCACGTGAAACAACGTCTGCTGCTTCCGTGAAACGGCGTCATCGAACTACTCGGCGATGAAGTCCTCGAGGTCACGCACGATGGCGGCCTTCGGCTTGGCACCGACGATGGTCTTGGCGACCTCGCCACCCTGGTAGACGTTCAGGGTCGGGATCGACATGACGCCGTACTTGGCGGCCGTGCCCGGGTTCTCGTCGATGTTGAGCTTGACGACCTCGATCTTGTCGCCGTACTCGGCAGCGATGGCCTCGAGCGACGGCGCGATCTGGCGGCACGGACCGCACCAAGCGGCCCAGAAGTCGACCAGGACGGGCTTGTCGCTCTTGAGGACGTCCGTCTCGAAGGAGTCGTCCGTCACGTTCTTCAGGTTGCCGGCCACAGCGGGCTCCTCATTTTCTCGGGGGTTGCGGGAGAGGGAGTTCGGATCAGACCGTGGCGGTCTGGGTCTTCTCGGGCTCCGCGGCCTCGCCGTCGGCGAGCGCGGCAAGGAAGCGCTCGGCGTCGAGAGCGGCGGAGCAGCCGGTACCGGCTGCCGTGATCGCCTGGCGGTACGTGTGGTCCACGACGTCACCGGCGCCGAAGACACCGGTCAGGTTCGTGCGCGTCGACGGAGCCTGGACCTTCAGGTAGCCCTCGTCGTCCAGCTCGAGCTGGCCCTTGAAGAGCTCGGTGCGCGGGTCGTGGCCGATCGCGATGAACAGACCCGTCACCGGCAGCTCGGAGGTCTCGCCCGTCTTGAGGTTGCGCAGCGTCAGGCCGGCGAGCTTCGGGTCGCCCTTGATCTCGGCGACCTCGCTGTCCCAGACGAACTTGATCTTCGGGTCGGCGAACGCGCGCTCCTGCATCGCCTTCGAGGCGCGCAGGGTGTCGCGGCGGTGCACGATCGTCACGGACTTGGCGAAGCGCGACAGGAAGGTCGCCTCCTCCATCGCGGTGTCGCCGCCGCCGATCACGGCGATGTCCTGGTCCTTGAAGAAGAAGCCGTCGCAGGTCGCGCACCAGGAGACGCCACGGCCGGAGAGCGCGTCCTCGTTGGGCAGGCCGAGCTTGCGGTGCTGGGAGCCGGTGGTGACGATGACGGCCTTCGCGCGGTGCACGGTGCCCGCGGTGTCCGTCACGGTCTTGATCTCGCCGGTCAGGTCGACGGCCACGACGTCGTCGGGGATCAGCTCGGCGCCGAAGCGCTCGGCCTGGCCGCGCATGTTGTCCATGAGCTCGGGGCCCATGATGCCGTCCTGGAAGCCCGGGAAGTTCTCCACCTCGGTGGTGTTCATGAGCGCGCCACCGGCGGTGACGGCGCCCTCGAACACCAGCGGCTTCAGCGACGCGCGCGCGGTGTAGAGCGCCGCCGTGTAGCCGGCGGGCCCGGAGCCGATGATGATCACGTTACGGACGTCGCTCACGGCTTGATTCCTCGTCTCTGCGGGACTGCTGCGTACTGCCGGGGAGAGACCCTTCTCGGGACTCTCACCCCACCCAACGGATCCTACGGGGCTTGCATTCCCGAGATGTCCGGGCGCTTCGGTCTCAGCCGCGGTCGTAGTCGTGGGTGTACAGCAGCTTGCCCTGGGAGGAGCCCGTCGTCACGCAGGAGGCGTCCACGACGAAGGCCGTGACTCGTCGGGACGGCTCGCTCTGGTGGGGCAGCACGACGAGGTAGGCGTCCGTGCCGCCGTACGTGCCCTTCTCCGCGGCGATCGGGTCCTCGCTGCGGTGGGTGCCGAGCTGGACGCAGGCCGGGACCGTGGGAGCGCCCTTCTTGATGTTGGGAGGAGCCTGCGGCGACTTGGGGCCACCGGTGCTCTCGGTGCCGATCGACGGTTCGCCGAGCAGGTCCGACACCTTGGTCTTGAGCGGTGTCCCCGCGAAGGTCTGGGCCGTGCCGCTCGTGTGGTTCTCCGCCACGTTGGGAGTGTCGCCTCCGCCCTGGACGAGGAGCCCCCAGACACCGAGGGCGGCCACTGTGAGGACGGCGCCGACCGCGGCCCCCG